>NZ_LT635477.1:1200000-1500000 GCF_900120335.1 Helicobacter pylori | reverse complement strand
GCTTGAAATTGAGGCTTTTAAAGAAGCTTTTAAAAAAGTTTTAGGCAAAAAGCTCACGCAAGAAGTCATTGACGCTAACATGCTCGCTATCCAAAGAGCTTATGAAGAAGTTCAATAACATTAAGGATTAAAGATGAAAGATTGGAATGAATTTGAAATGGGAGCGGTGCTCTTCCCTTTTGAAAAGAACGCACAAAGCGAAATGGAAAAACACAATGATGAGCGCCATTACACCGAACAGAGTTACTTCACCACTTCAGTGGCTCATTGGCGCGTGGCTAAGCCTGTGCATAACAATACTATTTGTATCAATTGCTTTAATTGTTGGGTTTATTGCCCAGACGCTGCCATTCTTTCAAGAGAGGGCAAATTAAAAGGCGTGGATTATTCTCATTGTAAGGGCTGTGGCGTGTGCGTGGATGTCTGCCCCACTAACCCTAAATCCCTATGGATGTTTGAAGAACAAATTGAGCCTGCCACCGCTCTCACTCAATGGCCGCAAAAACAAGAAAAGAAAAAATCATAAGGAAAAAATATGGCAAGAAGTATTGAATTACAAGAGATAGAGGTGTGGGACGGCAATACCGCTAGCTCTAACGCTTTAAGACAGGCTCAAATTGATGTCATCGCAGCCTATCCTATCACCCCATCAACGCCCATTGTGCAAAATTACGGCTCGTTTAAGGATAATGGCTATGTTGATGGCGAATTCGTTTTAGTGGAATCTGAGCATGCCGCCATGAGCGCATGCGTGGGAGCTGCCGCTGCTGGTGGTAGGGTCAGCACTGCGACTAGCTCTCAAGGTTTGGCGTTGATGGTAGAGGTTTTATACCAGGCTTCTGGCATGCGTTTGCCTATCGTTTTGAATTTGGTCAATCGCGCTCTAGCAGCCCCTTTAAATATCCATGGCGATCATTCTGATATGTATTTAAGCAGGGATTCTGGCTGGATCAGTTTATGCACATGCAACCCTCAAGAAGCTTACGATTTCACTTTAATGGCGTTTAAAATCGCAGAGCACCAAAAGGTGCGCGTGCCTACTATTGTCAATCAAGATGGCTTTTTATGCTCGCACACCGTGCAAAATGTCCGCCCTTTGAGCGATGCAGTGGCTTATCAATTCGTAGGCGAATACCAAACCAAGCATTCCCTTTTGGATTTTGATAAACCGGTAAGCTATGGCGCGCAAGCTGAAGAAGAATGGCATTATGAGCATAAAGCCCAACTCCACCATGCGATCATGAGCGCGTCTTCTGTGATTGAAGAAGTGTTCAATGATTTCGCTAAACTCACAGGCAGGCAATACCATTTGACTAAAACTTTCCAGCTAGAAGACGCTGAAATCGCTATCTTTGCGTTAGGCACTACTTATGAATCCGCTATCGTAGCGGCTAAAGAAATGCGTAAAAAAGGCATTAAGGCCGGCGTGGCCACCATCCATTCCTTACGCCCCTTCCCCTATGAAAGATTGGGGCAGGATTTGAAAAACCTTAAAGCTTTAGCGATTTTAGACAAAAGCTCTCCAGCGGGCGCTATGGGGGCGATGTTTAATGAAGTAACGAGCGCGGTGTATCAAACGCAAGGGACTAAACACCCCGTGGTGTCTAACTACATTTATGGTTTAGGCGAAAGGGATATGACGATTGCGCATTTATGCGAGATTTTTGAAGAAATCAATGAAGACGCTCTTAAAGGCACGCTCACGCACCCTACCCAACAATTCGTAGGCTTGCACGGTCCTAAAATGAGCTTTTTTTAAAAAGGAAATATCATGGTAAAAGAAGTCAAAACACTCAAAGGTTTTAGCCAAAGCGCTGAGAAATTTCAAGGCTCGCACTTGCTTTGTCCCGGTTGTGGGCATGGCATCATTGTGCGCGAAGTTTTAAACGCTGTAGATGGGCCTATTGTTTTAGGCAATTCTACCGGTTGTTTAGAGGTATGCTCGGCTGTGTACCCGCACACTTCATGGGATGTGCCTTGGATTCATATCGGTTTTGAAAACGGCTCTACCGCTATTTCGGGGGTGGAAGCGATGTATAAGGCTTTAGTGAATAAGGGTCGCTATCAAGGTCAAAGACCGAAATTCGTGGCGTTTGGAGGCGATGGGGCTAGTTATGATATTGGTTTTCAATTCATCAGCGGTTGCATGGAAAGAGGGCATGACATGACTTACATCTGCTTGGATAATGAAAACTACGCCAATACAGGCGGTCAAAGAAGCGGTTCTACGCCATTAGGGGCTAGCACTTCTACCACGCCAGCGGGATCGGTTAGCTTTGGTAAAAAAGAAAAGAAAAAAGACATCGTCAATATCATGGCAAGCCATGGAGTCCCTTATGTAGCGCAACTCTCTCCTAACAAATGGAAAGACATGAATAAAAAGATTAAAACCGCGCTAGACACTGAAGGGCCTTGCTTTATCAACGCTCTTAGCCCATGCACGACTGAATGGAAATTTGATTCCAATAAGACCATTGAATTAGCGGATATGGCTGTGGATAGCTTGATGTTCCCCTTGTTTGAAGTCTTTAATGGCAGGGAATTGAAAATCACTTACCGCCCAAGAAATATCATTCCTGTAAGGGATTATTTAGGGGCTCAAAAGCGTTTCAAACACCTTTTCAAAAAAGAAAACGAACACATCATTGAAGAATTGCAAAAAGATGTGAATGAGCGTTGGGAATACTTGCAACGCAGAGAAGAAGCTAAAGTATAGCTCTTAATTTGAAATCAAAGGGCTTTCTTGTGCCTTGCGCTTCTTTATATCCCCTTGATTCTTTAAACCCCTTTAAAGTAACATAATCCCATTTTGATTTAAGGATTGTCGGTGTTAGAACGCTATGCGAATGAAGAAATGAAAGCCCTATGGAATGAGCAAACCAAATTTGAAACCTATTTAGAAGTAGAAAAAGCTGTCGTTAGGGCGTGGAACAAGCTTGGGCAAATCCAAGATAGCGATTGTGAAAAAATCTGCTTAAAAGCGGCATTCAATCTTGAGCACATCAAAGAAATTGAAAAAACCACTAAGCATGATTTAATCGCTTTCACTACTTGCGTGGCTGAAAGCTTGGGCGAAGAGTCCCGCTTCTTTCATTATGGGATCACTTCTAGCGATTGCATTGATACGGCTATGGCGTTATTGATGACCAAAAGCTTAAAACTCATTCAAAAAGGCGTTAAAAACCTCTATGAAACCCTTAAAAACAGGGCTTTAGAGCATCAAGACACGCTAATGGTAGGCAGAAGCCATGGGGTGTTTGGCGAACCCATTACTTTTGGCTTAGTGTTAGCCCTTTTTGCTGATGAAATCAAACGGCATTTAAAAGCCTTAGATTTAACGATGGAATTTATCAGCGTGGGAGCGATCAGTGGGGCTATGGGGAATTTCGCGCACGCCCCTTTAGAATTAGAAGAATTAGCGTGCGGATTTTTAGGCTTAAAAACCGCCAATATCAGCAATCAAGTCATTCAAAGAGACCGCTACGCCAGGCTTGCATGCGATCTGGCTCTTTTAGCGAGCAGTTGTGAAAAAATTGCTGTCAATATCCGCCATTTGCAACGCAGTGAAGTCTATGAAGTGGAAGAAGCTTTTTTAACAGGGCAAAAAGGAAGCTCTGCGATGCCTCACAAAAGAAACCCCATATTGAGCGAGAATATCACCGGGCTTTGCAGGGTAATTCGCTCTTTTACTACCCCCATGCTAGAAAATGTCGCCTTATGGCATGAAAGGGACATGAGCCATAGCTCTGTGGAGCGTTTTGCCTTGCCTGATCTGTTTATCACTAGCGATTTTATGCTCAGCCGCCTAAATAGCGTGATTGAAAATTTGGTGGTTTACCCTAAAAACATGCTTAAAAATTTAGCTTTGAGTGGAGGGTTAGTCTTTTCGCAACGGGTGTTATTGGAATTGCCCAAAAAAGGTTTGAGCCGAGAAGAAAGTTATTCTATCGTGCAAGAAAATGCGATGAAAATATGGGAGATTTTGCAACAAGGCGCTTTTAAAAACGCTGATGAAAATTTGTTTTTAAACGCCCTACTCAACGATGAACGCTTGAAAAAATATTTGAGCGAGGACGAAATCAAAGCATGTTTTGATTACAGCTATTACACTAAAAATGTGGGGGCGATTTTTAAAAGGGTGTTTGGATAAGGCGCGTTTTTAGCCTAAAATTTTTTTGGCTTTGTTCTTATGGATTATTGATTGCAGAATTTAAAAAAACTCAAAGCGTTTTTAGAATAAATATAATCAAAAAGCTTGATTTTAATCAAACGATAGCTTCTTAAAAAAACGCTCTTGAAAGGTTAGGGTTTTTTTGGGGGTTTTAGGGGAATTATTTCAAAATACCCCCTATCCCCTTAAGAAAATGAGTTTAAATAAAGTTTAAAACGATACAATAAAGTTTAAAACCAATTTGTAAAAAATTAAAATTTCAATCAAAGGGCTTTTTTGAAACGAGCGTTATGGTTAATTTTAGGGCTTTTTTACGCGCTTAATGCAGAGAGCTTTAAAGATGTTTTGACTAAAGGGGATTATACTTTTTTTAATAAAAAGGTGGTTTCGCCCATCAAACGCTATGCGGATAGATCGGCGTTTTATCTGGGGCTTGGGTATCAGTTAGGGAGCATTCAGCACAACTCTAGCAACTTGAATTTATCCCAACGATTTAATAAAAGTCAGATTATTTTCAGCGATAGTCTAAGCCCTGTTTTTAAAAATTCGTATGTGTCTAATGGTCTTGGCGTTCAAGTGGGCTATAAGTGGGTGGGTAAGCATGAAGAAACGAAATGGTTTGGCTTCAGGTGGGGGCTGTTTTATGATTTGAGCGCCTCTCTTTATGGCCCAAAAGAATCGCAGTCTGTTATCATTTCCACTTATGGCACTTATATGGATTTATTGCTTAACGCTTATAATGGGGATAAGTTTTTTGCCGGGTTCAATTTGGGGATCGCTTTTGCTGGAGTGTATGACAGATTGAGCGATGCGTTATTGTATCAAACTCTTCTTCAAAACACTTTTGGCGGGAAAGTGAATTCAAACGGCTTCCAGTTTTTGGTAAATTTAGGGGTTCGTTTAGGGAATGAGCATAACCAATTTGGCTTTGGGATTAAAATCCCTACTTATTATTTTAACCATTATTATTCCATGAATAACATTAGCAATAATAGTGAAAATGTCTTAAAAGTTTTACGATTTTTAGAATACGGGATCAACAGCTTGTTGTATCAAGTTGATTTCAGACGCAATTACTCGGTTTATTTCAACTACACTTATAGTTTTTAAAGTGCAGTTTTTAAGCGATAGTTTTTAAAGCGTTCTTAATTGAGTGATTTCGTCTCTCAAACGCATCGCTTCTTCAAAATCCAAATTTTTCGCGCACTCTCGCATTTTTTTATCCAATTCTTTAATGATTTTTTCCCTTTCACTTTTAGGCATCTTGTCCTTTTTTAAAGCTTTAGCGATTTTGATTTCATCGTCTCTTAATTTCAACTCCTCTTCTAAAGCGCGCGTAACGGTTTTGGGGGTGATGTTATGGATTTTATTAAACTCTTCTTGCTTGGCGCGCCTGTAACTCGTGATCTCAAAGGCTTTTTGCATGCTTTGAGTGATCTTTTTAGCGTATAATAAAACCTTACCATTAGCGTTTCTAGCGGCTCGCCCCATGGTTTGAATGAGGCTTGTTTCGCTCCTTAAAAACCCTTCTTTATCCGCATCCATGATCGCTACTAAAGAAACTTCAGGCAAATCCAACCCCTCTCTTAAAAGATTGATCCCTATTAAAACATCAAATTCCTTAAGCCTTAAAGAGCGGATAATGTGATTCCTTTCAATCGCATCAATTTCACTATGCATGTAACGCACCTTCAAGCCCCATTCAGCATAATATTTACACAATTCTTCTGCCATTTTTTTAGTGAGCGTGGTGATGAGCACCCTTTCACCTCTAGCCACCACTGACTTGATTTCATCAAATAAATCCTGGACTTGCTTATCGCTGTCTCGCACTTCAAATTTGGGGTCTAAAAGCCCTGTAGGGCGAATGATTTGCTCAGCGACATTCTTTTGAGAAAGCTCTAATTCTAGCTTATTGGGCGTAGCGGACACAAAAAGGAACTGGCAATTTTTATGGATAAATTCATCAAACTTTAAAGGGCGGTTGTCTAAAGCGCTAGGCAATCTAAAACCATATTCCACTAAAACGCTTTTCCTGCTCATATCTCCTGCATACATCCCCCCAAATTGCGGCAAACTCACATGGCTTTCATCCACAATGACTAAAAACTCCCGCTCAAATATCCCTAAATAATCAAACAAGCAAAAAGGCGTTTCGTTAGGGGCTTTACCTGTAAAATGGCGCGCGTAATTTTCAATGCCCTTACACACACCGGTCGCGCTAATCATTTCTAAATCATGCTCGGTGCGTTGTTTGAGGCGGTTGTATTCAAGCATTTTATCCTGCTCTTTAAAAAATTTCAATCTTAAAGCGAGTTCATCTTCAATGCTTTTAATGGCTAAATTCAACCTCTCACTCCCTACGGCAAACTGACTGGCCGCATAAAGCATGACAGAATCCAAACGCTTGATTTCATTTCTTTCTAAGGCGTCAAAGACAGCAATCCTTTCTATCTCATCGCCAAAAAATTCAATTCTAATAAATTCAGCGTCATTATAAGCGGGGAAAATATCCACGCATTCCCCAGTCGCTCTAAAGCTCCCCCTATCAAACACCACTTCATTACGGCTATAACCCATTTCCACTAGCTTTAATAAAAAGTTCTTGTAAGCGCGCTTCTCGCCCACTTTGATTTTTTCCATGACTTTTAGATATTCTTCAGGGTTACCCAAACCATAATTAGCCGAAACGCTCGCTATCACAATCACATCATCATAACCTAAAAGCGAAGTGGTCGCACTCAATCTCAAACGCTCCAAGTCATCGTTAATAGAGCTGTCTTTTTCAATGAATAAATCCCTCCTAGGGATATAGCTCTCAGGCTGGTAGTAATCAAAGTGGGAGATAAAATACTCCACCCTATTGTGTGGGAAAAACGCCTTAAACTCGCTATAAAGCTGCGCGCATAAGGTCTTATTATGGCTCATGATCAAAGTGGGTTTATTGGTTTGAGCGATGGTATTAGCCATCGTGTAAGTCTTACCGCTCCCTGTAACCCCCACTAGAGTTTGATAATGGTTGTTATTTTTCAAGCTTTTCGTTAAAGCTTCTATGGCTTGGGGCTGATCGCCTGCTGGTGGATAAGGGCTTTTTAAATCAAATAAAGGCATCTTTAAAACTCGCATTTTTTAGGGGTATTATAGTAGGTTTTTAACACGCCTTATTCAATCTCAAAAAAATCAATGTTTTGATAATGATCGTTTTTTAGCTTCGTTAATGTTATTGATTGCTTGCGTTTTATTCGTGCTTATTTCGTTGTTAGCGTTGTTTTTCGCTTGTGTAATCGCTTCAAGGCTTTGGGTTTTGTTTTCTGTGATTTGATGATTAGCGTTATCTCTGGCTTGGTTTAAAAAGATTTGATAGCTCGTTAAAAGCATTCTCGCCTCTTCTATCAATTGATTTTCTAGCTTTTTAATTTCGCTTTTGATGTTCTCGGTGTTAGCGTTTAAGGTGTTGGTTACTTCTTGCTCGTTAGCGTGCATGCTTGTATTGAAATCATTGAAAAAGCGCTCGTATTCTTTCATTTTTAATTTCAAGCTCTCGCCGGCGTTAGTCAGCCACTCAATGGAATTTCTCAAACTGCTATCAATCTCGTTCGCATTCTTGAAAAAATCCAAACTCAAAAGCACTTCTAAAATCCTAACGATCCCTTTAAGGCTCAGTTCCACTTGCTCAGTGAAAAGATGATTACCTTTTAAAGCGTTCTGTAATTGCTTTAAAAGCTCGTTAGTGATTTCTTTCACTCCAGGCTGCTCGGTTATTTCTAGCGCGCTATTAGGCAAATTAGGGTAATTCATTTTAACACTCCATGATTATCTATAAGAGAGAGAGTAACGCGCACCCCCACAATGAGATAACTCATTAATAAAAAAACATAAAAAGCATACATTAAAAAACATTTTTAACTTTTTATTAAGTTTTTTAATGGTATCCCATTCATCATTAGTTACTTCCATGTTCAAATCCTTTTCTAATTCGCTAACGCTGTCAAATTTCAAACTTTTAGCTTTTTGAAAATCTTTCTGTTTCTTTTGCCACTCATAAACTAAATAACAACCTACCACTAAAAACCAAAGCCACAAATGAGGCTTATTGGTAAAACTCACGCCCAAACACACCATATTAAGACCAGAAAAAAAGTAAAAGCGTTTTGATGCGTTTATCAAGTATCCTTCTCGCTTCTAAGATAATGTCAAATGGTTTCATTTCTTTCATTTTTTTAATTTACTCCTTGACTTTTTCAAGTTTTTGTTTTTTTATCCCTTTCTCGCTTTCTTTTTGCATGTCTTTAACGGCTTGAACTAAGCGGTTTAATACGGGATTGTTTTCATTCGGCTCTCTATTGACCATTAAAAGGTAATGCGTGAAGTCGTAAATGTCAATGTCCTTAAATTCCTTACTATCAGGGTTAAACATGTCTTTGGTAATATCTGCTATTTTAAACTCTTTCAAGCCTTTTTTAATGTTATCACTCTTTAACGCTTCAAATAACGCCTTAGAAGGATCATCAAACCTCGCAAATCGCGCGATCGCACCTCCTAAAATCTCGCTGATATCGCTCGCGCTTTGATCGCTCTTTTCAAACATGTCTAAAGAACTCGTTTTATAGAATTTCTCGCTCAAGTCTTTCAAGCTCTCGCTCGTGCTTGGGTAATTCTTTAAATTGGCAAAACTGCGATCCATAATATCGCTTAAATAAGCGTTTAAACTCACGTTAGGGAAGTTCATGTCGTGGATGAGATTGTGAAAGCTTCCGGCGTTATCTACAAACATTTTTTTAACCTTTTCATAGCTTTTAATGTCGTTAGAAAACTCTTTTTGCCAGCGGTTGAGTAATTCTATCCCTTGCGTTTTAGTCCTTGGCATGTTGAACATTAAAAGCGCTAAATTACTATCGCCCACATTAGGGTGGGTGGCTTTGTCAAAATTAAGGTTTTTAGCGACGATGTTTTTTAAGGAGTAGATGCTATCAGCGTCTAATTTCTTTTCTAATTCTTTCAATTTCGCTTCGTAATGGCTTAAAACCGCTATTGCATGATCGCTCTCGCTGTTAAAGCGTCCTTGATTGCTTGAAGCCGCTAAATTGTTGATCTCGGTGTTGTCTAGGCGCTTGTTTGGCACTCTTACTAACAATTCGTCCGGCGCTAAGTCTATATGATAGTATTCCTTGATCGCTTTGTTGTAAATGTATCTGCTTTTTGGCGTGAAGTTTAGCATGCCTTGGATGCGGTGGTTCCCTGCGATCACTTGCCCATCATGTAGAATGATTGGTAAATCCTCAAAACCTCCGCTCCCAAATATCTTTTTAGGATCAAAATCCTCCGCTATGCTTTTAATCTGTTCTTCGTTCATGTCCGTTCTCTTTTGTGCCCCGCCTGTGGTAAAGCTTGGTTTTAGATCTTTAGCTTTCACGATCGCATAATCCAGATCGTAAATCTCTCGTTCGTTCAACCTCACTCGGCTTTTGGGGATCTGCGCTTGGATTGATGCGGGTATATCTTCTCCTACTTCTATTTTAGTCTGGCTTTCAATATTGCCCGCATTCCCTCGCTCGTGTTCTAATTTCTTTTTTAACGCTTCTTTACGCTTTAATTCTTGCTCTTTAGCTTTTAAAAATTCCTGTTCGCTTTCTTTGGCTTCGCTTTCTAACTTCGCTAACTTTTCGGCGTTGGCTTGCTCTAGTGGGGATAAATTTGTAGGTTTTGGTGTGGTTTCGTTTGAATTTTCTGTTCTTTTTAATAAATCCTCTTGACTATTTAGCGGTTTTGGTGTAGGATTATCTGTAGCACCACCATGGGAACTCAACCCATGGGGCACCTTCGCATTAGCGTTGAGTGAGGTGCTTGAAAATTCTTTATAAACATCATTATTTTTATAACTCCCATTGTTCTTATACATCGTTTTTAAAACTAATTCATTTTTCTTATTGACCGCTTGCTCTACCACTACCGTATAGCCGTTAATTTGTTTAAACGCCGTGATAGCTTCTTGATTGTATTTGTCTATAGTCCTAAGAATGGCATCAGCGTTATTAACGATATATCTATAATTCGCTATATCCTCGTAAGTGATAGGGCTTTCTCCATTTTTAACATTGACAGAATTAACGCCATGCCTTTTGAGTATGTGAGCGATAGCATCATGATCTAAACTCGATCTTATGTTTTCAGGGTGTTTAAAGTTAGCGTCTTTTAAAAGTTCTAATTCTTTGTTAGAGGCTTTTTCTATAATCATTTTTTTGTTGTTTTTGTGCAGGAATTCAACCATTTCAGGGTTTAGGTTATTCACTCCAAAAGTGATAGCGTCTCTCCCGCTTGTAGGGATTTCTGCGTTATTTAATAGCTCTTTGATTTGCTCGTTAGTGAGTTTTTTATTAGAAAAATCAAACGCTTTTTCTTTGATTTCTTCGCTGGCTTGCTTGATTCCGTTAGTAAGCTCTTCAATGATTTTAAGCGTGTTGTTGCTAAATTTAGCGTTTTTGGCGCTCAATTCTAAATTCTTACTAAAATCGCTTATAGAGTGGCTTCTTTCTAACGCTCTTTTTAGGTGATACTTTAAGGCCGCGCCTGCGGTGGCTTCATTCAAGGCTTTGGGGAGTTTAATCCCTAAAATGCGATCGGGCGCGTTGCGGTATAAAGTCCCTAGCGTGAATTTAGTCCACTGGTATTTTAACGCTCCGCTCAAAGTGGTCGCTAACCCTTGGCTCAAGTTTTTCGTAATAGCGGGTTTTAGGCTTTCAGCGATCTTAGCGTCGTTTTTAAAAAGCTTATGAAATCCGCTCGCTATTGCTTGGAGTTTGTAAATTTAGGGGGTTTGTTAAGACAGGGGGAGTATTTAAGGCAAAAACAGAGCAAGGTTATAGCGAGCAATATTTTGGCTAAAGTTTTTGCTATAAGGCTACTCAGCCATGAAAAACGCAATACTTTTTAATCTATCGCTTCAAATCAATTGTTCAAAGACACATGCTACTTAAAATAAAACAAAAATCCTTGAATCAAGCCCAAGTTTGAGAGTTATCGGCTTGAAGTATTCCTTTTCTTACAATTTTTATCAATGTCAAAATCGCATGCTTTTTGCATGTATTCTTCAGCCTTTTTTTATCTTTTTCTACGCCTAACCCATACCTGATAAGACTCTGACAACCCTTCATAAGCACTAGAAGAACTTATATCAGCCGCCATTTTATAATAGACAACAGCCTTATCTTTGTCCGGCTCAATACCCAATTGATCATTCCCGCTATAATAAATATCCCCTAGGAGAATATAAGCTTCCACATTGCCCTTATGCATCGCTTTTCTAAAATATTCTGTCGCTTTTGCATAGTTACTTGGAACTCCCCTGCCCTCCATATACATGATGCCTAAGTTGATATAAGCGTTAGTATAACCTTTCTCTGTAGCTATTCTAAAATACTCAACCGCTTTCTTTTCATCTTTAGGAACTCCCTTACCCTCTTTATACATCACGCCCAAATTGTTATACCCTCTAGGTATATCGTTATCAACCGCTTTTTGGAAATATTCAACCGCTTTCTTGTAATCTTTAGGTACACCCCTACCATTTTCATACATGATCCCCAAAAGAACATAAGCAAGCGACTCACCATTTTTAATAGCGCTCTTATAAAAAGAAGCCGCTCGCTCATATTCCTTATTATTATAAGCCTCCTCTCCCTTATAAATATAATTCCCTTTTTGCTCAAGGTGTTCTGCACTAAGGGTGCTAAATAAACACAAACCTACCAAACAAATCTTTAAAGCTAATTTGCTTGTGTATCCCATTGCCACTCCTCTGCTATTAATAAGATCAAACATAATGCCATAGCTACCAATCTTAAAAAGAAACTGCGTGCGTCCTAGAACTAACAAACATTCTCAAACTCCATTCTGCACACACCATTTTAGATCTAATATCGTCTCTCGTAATGAGAAATTTTACACTATTTTTATAAATCCTAAAACTAAATTTAAGACTTTCTCTCTAAAAAAGTCCCCCCTCCCAAAAAATAAGGCTAAATTAGGATTAAAATTCTTTCCTTGGATCCGTTGATCCATAGAAAACGCTCCCTTTAGTTTTAGGCAAAACTTGGATCGCATTCACATCGCCCATAACCGGCTTGGTAACAATCTGATAACCCATTTTAGTGAGGTTATCTTTCACATCAGCGGGCATGCCAAACTTTTCAATCCTTAATTCATCAGGCAACCATTGCATGTGGAATCTAGGGGCTGAGACCGCTTCAGAAATATTCATATTATAATCAATGACATTAGAAATCACTTGCAACACCGTAGTGATAATCCTAGACCCTCCAGGGCTTCCCACCACCAAAAAAACCTTATTGTTTTTCAACACGATCGTAGGCGACATAGAGCTTAAAGGGCGTTTATTGGCTTCAATCGCATTCGCATCGCCCCCTACTAAACCATAGAGATTGGGATTCCCTGGCTTTATGGAAAAATCATCCATTTCATTGTTCAATAAAAATCCTGCCCCATCAATACTAGCAGCGCTCCCATAAGAGGCGTTAATGGTGTAAGTAACGCTGACCGCATTCCCCCACCTGTCCGCTACAGAATAATGCGTGGTGTTACTCCCCTCATGCAACTGCCCCATTCCTGGCTTGATTTGAGAGCTTGGCGTGACCGTATCTGGCTGGATAGCGTCAAAAATCTTTTTGGCATACGCCTTATTAATCAATTTATCCACCGGCACCGAAACAAAATCAGCGTCTCCCATATAAACCGATCGGTCCGCATAAGCTTGACGCATCGCTTCTGCAGCGATATGGATATTCTTAGAAGCCCCATACCCAAGAGCGCTTAAATCCGCATTCTCCATGACATTTAAAATCTGGATCAAATGCGTACCTCCTGAACTTGGTGGCGACATAGAAATGATCTTATACCCACGATAACTCCCTACTACGGGTTTGCGCCATTTCACATTGTAGCTGGCTAAATCTTCTTTAGTGATAATCCCCCCATTTTTTTTCATATCTTTCTCAATAAGATCAGCGACTTGCCCTTGATAAAAGCCTTTAGCGCCTAGCGTTTTGATTTGATTCAAAGTCTTGGCTAGATCTTTTTGGACAAACAAATCCCCTTCTTGATAATCAAGGTGTCCTTTTTTAAAAAAATACTTTTTGCTAGAACTGTATTTTAAAAACCGCTCCCTTGCTTCTTTTAAGGTTTCTGCTTGTCTTTGTGAAATCGCATAACCATTTTCAGCCAATTTAATGGCAGGATCAATGAGTTGCGATAGTTTTTTGGTGCCGTATTTTTTCAGCATCGCTTCCATGCCCGCCACCGTTCCAGGAACCCCAGCCGCCAAATAGCCATCTTCGCTGAGTTTAGGGACTACATTGCCTTGCTTGTCTAAAAACATGTTTTTAGTGGCTTTTAAGGGGGCTTTTTCTCTAAAATCTAAGGCAACATTTTCGCCATTAGCCAAATGGATAACCGCAAACCCCCCCCCACCAATATTGCCTGCTGCCGGATGGACGACCGCTAGAGCAAAACCAATCGCTACGGCCGCATCAATCGCATTGCCTCCCTCTTCTAAAACCTTTTGCCCGATTTCAGTGGCTAGCGGGTGGCTAGAAAGGGCTAACCCCACTTTAGTGTTTTTAATGGGCGGGTAACTCGCTGAACTCAAAGGGCTTAACAACCCCAAAGAGAGCGCTATCACGCCCAAGCCAATCGTTTTTAAAAAACTCCGTCTCATCTGTTTTCCTTTCAATCAGTTACGCTTAAAATTTCGTTGTTATTATAACACAAGCTTTACAAAACACCCTCTCGCTTACCGCTTATATAATACTATTAACCATTATCGTTAATGAGTTTTAAAATAAATAAAGCTTAAAAATAAGTTAAATAAGGCTTATTTGATAAAAACGCTACTGGTAGAAATCTTATTGTTTAATGCCCAATAGAGTGTCTATCATCCGATCAATAGCGGTAATAACCTTAGCGTTAGCGGCATAACCGCTTTGAAACTTGATCAAATTCACCATCTCTTCATCCACGCTCACTTGCGAAATAGAGAGTTGCTCTTTTTTAATGGTCTCTAGCATGCTTTGTTTGGTGTCCAAAATACGCCCTGATTTTTCAGCGTCCGTGTTGATTTTACCGGTTAAAAATTGATAAAACTCGCTGATCTTCATTGGTTTAATGTCAAACTTGTCGTTATAAAAATCCACGCTATCGTATTGCAATTGTTGCATCATGTTCGCCACATCAAAATTCCCGTTAATGGGGGCAAGCCATGGGCGGATAGCGGTAGGCTCTTTTTTGTATTCCTTATTCAAGCTGATATTGGAAGCGTCATCGCCTTGAAAAAAAGGGTTGAGTTTTAACGCTCCCATAAAATTCGTGCCGTTATCTTTCATGGAGACAAACAACCCTTGCGAAGCGTTTTTAGGCTGGATAACAAACTTTTTAGTCTCATTGTTAAAGCTCGCTGTGAAATAATCGTCAAAATCGTTTTCGGTGTTGTTGTCTTGATTGTCATCGGTGTTAGCGTTAATGGCTTGGATAATATCGTTCATGGTTGTAATGGGCGTGATAGCAATGGTTTTTCTGGCGATTTCTTTACCATCGGTGTTGTAAGCGATTAAATCAAACGAGCCGTTTTTAATATTATAGTTAGTGTCTTTAAAGGCTTCATCGCTATTAAACTCCACAGGTTCGCCTTCAATATGATGGCTCGCGCTTTGAGCGTAAATCGCGTTAGTGGATTCTATCAAGCCCCTAGCAAAAGAATCCAACAAATCAATATAATCTTGCAATTTGCCTTTTAAAGTCCCGTTAGATCCGTCATTATACACATTCAATAACGCCCCCACTTTCCCTTGATTGAGCTTGTCGGTAATATTAGTGAGCTTAAAATCATCGCTTTGAAAATAGATTTGATTCAACCCCCCTTTATTTTCGGATTCTTTAACCACTAAAGGATGGAAAATAGAGCCATCAATGATATTGAACCCATGCCCGATATTAAGGTTATAGCTCTCATCAAAATCCGCTGAGTCTTTATCTGTGAGCGAATGAGTCTTAATACTGCTTTTAAAAACATTCCCCCCTAAAAGCTCTCGCAAATGAAACTCTAATTCATCTCGCTTGTCCCTTAACTCATTCGCATGCTTTAAGCTCTTGTTATTTTCCACTTCTTTAATGCGTTTGTTAATCTCAGCGATTTGAGAACCCAAGCTATTGACTTCTTTAATAACGCTTTTTAATTCTTCGCTCGCTTTATGCTGTAAGGTCGTTAACCTTTCCCTAGTGTCATTAATGTTGTGCGTTAAAGCTTCTGTTTTTTGAGCGAGAGCCTGTTTTTGAGCGGAGTCTTTGGCGTTTTTAGACAATTCTTTCCATGAGTTAAAATAATCTTGCAAATCCGTAAAAAGGCTCGCTTCATCAATATCCGGAAAATACGCGCTCGCTTCTTTTAAATGCGAAAACTCTGTATCGTAATAAGTGTTTTCGTAATTAGCCTTCGTGTAACGAGCAAAAACAAACTCATCATGCACCCTTTCAATGGCTTCCACATCCACGCCCATATTCACGTTTTTAGTGCCATACATATAAGCCGCTTGGGGCTTTGCAATCACGCGCTGACGGCTATAAAATTCATCGCTGGCGTTAGAAATATTATTCCCGGTAACATCCACCATGCTCTGATGGGCTTGCAAGCCGGTGTAAGAAGTGTTGAGTGAAGATAAGATTCCGCCCATTTTACGCCTGCACTCTTAAAAAATGACTCCCCACATGCCTAGAGCCTTTATAATCGCAAGTGTCATGGGGAATGATTTGTTGGATGAGCGAAGAATAAAACTCAGAAACCGCAAACGCCATGCGCGAATAGATCAAGTTTTTTTCTTTCAAAACAAGCAAGGACTCTCGCATTTGGTTTAAAAAATCGCTCGTTTTTTCGTCTAATAATTCACTCATTTCTTTATTGGGGAATTGATTTTTTAAAGACAACATTTGTGCATCTATATTCGTTTTTTCTTGTTCAAAAGCTTGAATCGCTAGCTGTTTTTGATGGTTTCTTTCAAAAATTTCGGCGTGTTTAGCGAGCTTAATGTCTCTTATATCGCGCTCGGTTAAATCAATCAATTCTTTCAATTGGTTTAGCGCGTTTTCTAAATGGGAATGTAAAACGACCATAACAAATCCTTTAGCTCTTGTTTCAGTGATATTCAAGCAAATACTATGCCGTTTTATTTTGGATTTTTCGGTTTATTGTAAAACTCATTTTCTTAAGGGGATAGGGGGTATTTTGAAATCATTTTCCCCTTAAAGCTCTCTTATTAGAACGCCTTTAACATTTGTTTGGCGATAGCGGCAATCACATTCACGCTCATGGCATTCCCCGCTTGGGATAACAAATGGCTTTCTTTAAAGTTAGGGTTGTCTTTAATCTTAGCGATCAAATCTCTAGGAAATCCTTGTAAAAGCAGGCTTTCAATAGCGTTTAATCTTTTGATTTTGCCTTTTTGGGTATAAAACAAGCCATGCCGAGAAGTCCTTAAAGTAGGAAAAACATTAAAATACAACCTTAAATCAGATTGTCTTGTGTCTAAAACGGCGTTTTCTAAAGTTAAAATATTCTCTAAAGAAACCCGGTTATGGTTGTATGGGTTGCGCAAGTATCTTTGAAATGCAACGTTATTTGTATCCAAATAACATTCATTATCAGCGTCTAAAAAATCCTTAAAACAATAATCATTGGCTAAACCTAAAGGGAAATTAAATGGGCGTTTCAAGTCCTTCCTAAACCCTACGATATAAAGGCGTTCTCTCTTTTGGGCTAATTGGAAATCAGCGCTGTTTAAAATTTGATAATGAGTTGTATAGCCCGCTTCTTGCAAGGCTTTGATAATGGTTTTAAAAGTTTCTTGTTGCTTATGATGGATCAAGCCCTTAACGTTTTCAAGCAAGAAACATTGGGGCTGTTTGACTTTTAAGATACGAATAAGCCCATAAATAATAGTCCCTCTTTCATCTTCAAGCCCCTTCCTTTTGCCATTGATAGAAAAAGCCTGACAAGGAAACCCGCTAATGAGCGCATCAAAATCGGGTAAATCATTAGGGTCGATCCGCATCAAATCCCCAAAATTATGGGTATCCTTAAAAAATAGTTCATAAGTCCTAAGGGCTTCATGATTGATTTCTGCATGCCCTACGCATTTTAAATGGCACCGCTCCAAGCCCAAACGGCCTCCACCAATGCCAGAGCAAAAATCCATAAAAGTTAAAATCCCCAATCAATCATTCCTAACACACGACTAAAAACGCACCCTATTTAAAAGAGCGACAAACGCATTTCAAAATACAAAAAAACTAAACTTCAGTGAAAAACAAAACGACAGTGAGAATAGCCCCCCCTAGAAATGAAGCCCTTAAACCCCCTAGCTTATCCCCAACAAGTCCTGTGCCATTTTGTGAGAAGTTTCATGCAAATTGATCTTATACTGGTTATTTTCAATCGCTTGCTTGATTTCAGCCACCCTATCAAGAGCGACTTCACTGTTTTCAACTTTTTCATTCTTTTCCACACGCTTGTAATTCCCCAAAGATTGCACCGGAGCAAGAGAAGAAACGGCATTGATCATTGTAAAATCCTTTAATCTAATATCCAATTCATTTGATTACAGCAAGTATCGGCAAAAAAGAAAAAAAGTTAATGGATTTTTGAAATCTGTTTTTGCAATTCCTTACCAAATTTCTTGGTGGTGGTGATGGGTTTTTTTCCGGTTTCTGCCACAGAGCCAAAAGATTGCGATTGCAAGTTTTTAAACATAAAAAACATCAAAAAAATTAAAATATAACAAAATAAAAAAAAGCAAATGGTAGGGAATAACCAATTCTTGAGGTTAGAACTATTCATGACCTTGCCTTTTAAATACTCCTATACCTTACTACCCATGCGAACATGAGCAACCACAACCTCCACCTTTCTTTCTGCCATGACCCCCATGACCGCCGCAGCAACCTGTCGCACTGTCATGGTGTGAAGCTAGAATCTCTTCTTCACTCACTTCCCTAAAACCTAAAACCTTGAAACGGAACGCTAAAGTTTTCCCGGCTAACGGGTGGTTATAATCCACCATCACATGCGTGTTGCTAAAGTCTTTGATAGTGGCTTGAATGGTTTGATTGTCTTCAGTTTGCCCAAAAACGCTCATGCCTTTTTCTAATTCAATGCCTTCAAATTGATCCCTAGGGACTTCTTGCAAATAACCGCTTTCGTAAACCCCATAAGCTTCCTCTGGGGCGATAACAACCTCTTCCCACTCGCCAATTTGAGCCTTTAATACCGCCTTTTCTAACCCTACTATGATTTGATTAGCGCCTATGATAAACTCTAAAGGCTCTTTAGAAATATTACTATCTAGCACATCGCTAGAGCCTTGCTCCCTCACTTCATATTCAATCAAAGCGGCTTGTTTGACTGATTCTAAATCATGGTTTTGCATGGTAGTGTTTCTCCTTGTTTTCTAAGATTTTTTGCGCCATTTTAGCTTGTTCGCTTGAAGGATACAAGCGTTGCAAAGTGTTTAAAAATTTATAATAGTTTTGATCGTCTTTGATTTTTTTAAACGACCATGCCGTATGCCACAAAAGCACAGGCATGTAAGACGCTTTTTGATTTAAAAGAGCGCTCTCTTTGTAATATTTGATCGCTTCTCTATACCTCTTTTCCCCATAAGCCACTTCTCCAAGAACATAACGCACATAATAAAGTCTGTAACTATTGGCTTCTAACCACAACAAACGCTCTTTGGCTTCTGCATAGGATTTGTTTCTAAAAAAAGACAGAGCTTCTTGAAAGATCTCTTTTTGCTTGGACAAATCTTTATCAAACTCAATTTTTGCCTTTTCTTGGGTTTTTTTCTCTTGGCTTTTGGACGCGTCGGCTTTTGAAGGGGGGGTCTCATTGGATCGAACGCTTGATTTGAGCGGCTTTTCAGCTTTTTCCTGTTGTTCTTTGAGCGCTTTTTGGATTAAGGCGATTTGTGAAACCAAATCCTGGCTTAACTTGGTCAATAATTCACTCATCTCTTTGTTTTGCTTGTCTAACTGCTGGATAGCTTGCTGGTTAGCACGGATCTCATTCCTCAAATCCTCTAAAGTTTGCGATTGCTGCTTTAATGTGTTAGCTTGCACTTCTTGCGAGGCTTTTAAGGCTCGCAAGGATTCTTCTTGGGAAAGGATAGCGTTATTGAGATCTTTAATCTTATTAGCCTGTCCTTCATAAACGCTTCTCAAACCCTCTTGAGCTTGAGTATTAGCCTCTACTTGCGAATGGATTTTGGTTAAAATATTGGAAAAATTCTTGCTATTGACTTGCAACTGCTTGAGTTCTTTTTTGGTCGCTCCGCTTTGCAAATCAAACGCTGAAGGCTCCCCATTGAGAAAAAAGGGAGTGATAAAAGGGATAAAAAAAAGCCTTTTCATCCTAGAATTACTTCACTAATTTGACATCCACTCTTCTGTTTTCTCTGTAACATTCTCTAGTTTTTTGGACGCATTTGGGTTTGGTTTCGCCAAAACTGATGGTTTTGATCATATCTTTTTCTACCCCTTTAATGACTAAAGCGTTTTTCACGCTCAAAGTCCTTTTAACGCCAAGTGCTTGGTTGTATTCGCTAGAGCCAAATTCATCGGTATTGCCTTCCAAAAGCACTTGCATGTGGTTTTCTTTAGCTTTTTGCACGATCTCATCCAAAGTCTCTTGATCGGATTCTTTGATCTCATACTTGTCAAAATCAAAATAAATAGAAGCGATGATAGTCCCGCTTTCAATAGCCGGCTTTTCTTCAACCACTGGAGCTGGCTCTTGTTTAGGCTCTTCTTTCTCTGGAGCTGGTTCTGTAGTAACAGGCGCAGTCTGAACCGTTTTAGCGCTCACATCGCCAGCCACAGTCTTATTATCCATTTTATGACTACAGCCAGCTACCAATAAAAAAGCTACCAAGAAACTAAATACAGAAGATCTCTTCATTATAAATTCTCCAAAAATAAAATTTCAATGAATGTAAATATTAACTCACATTCGCTTAATTTAACCTTACCAATCAAAGGCTTGTATTTTCACATTCTTTAAAGGGAATAAAAAACTCTGATTATAGTCTAGCAAAATAAGCCCCATGGCGTATTCTTGGGGTGTCTTTTTGATATACATGATATTTCTCCCATCCATAGAAAACCTAGGCATCTGGTTAGAGCCATTCACGGTAAGCCTGCGGATATACTTGCTGTTTAGAGCGATCAAATTCAAATTAAACACCGTTTTGCCAAATTCATTAAGGTTTTCTCGGCTCACATACACAATACTGTCTTTATAAGCGTCAATGGATTCATTGCTTCTTCCTTCATAAAGGAGTTGCTCCGCGCTCTCTTTTAAGCCCAATTTCTTCATGTAGATGTTAGGATAGCCGGATCTATCCGAAACAAAAGCCATAGACTTGTCATCTTCTAAAAACACTCCTGAGACATCTATCCCAGGATAGCGCGTTATTTTGGTTTTAGTTTTTTTATGCGTGTCATACAAATACACATCCGGTTGGCCATCAGGGGCTAAAGACATTAAAATTTTAGAGCCATCAGAACTCACGCTAGAGACCACAGCCATTCCTTGAGAGCTAGCGATATTCTCATGAGTGGCTTTTTGAATGTTGTATTTTAAAATCATGGGCGTTCTTTCGCCATACCGCGTGTAATAAAACTCCGTTTGCTCAGCGTTCGCCCATTTAGGGAAAATATTGAGCCTATTGTTTTTGATGATTTCTTTTTGATAACGCATCGTATAATCCGCTAGTGCGATATTTGTGATTCCTGGTCCAATGTATTTAGAAAAAACAATCAGGCGCTTCATCCAAGCGATAGAAGGGGCTTTTAAATAATCATTCACCACAATGGCCATGTTGTGCGCTGCAAAAGGGTATAGATCTAAACTTACAATGGGGTAGTCAAAAGTCTTTTTGAGCGTTCCTGTATCCACATCATAAAGTTTTAATCGTGAAATTTTATTGCCGTTTTCTACCGCCACGCTCACAAGCGCTACAAGATGGACTTTTTTATCCTTGAGTTCTGCGTAATTGATAGCGCCTTGCTCTTTGTTTTGAGAAACATCAAAATGCTGGCTAGTCTTTAAATCGTTCGCTAAGACTTCATGCAATTTTAAAGCGTAATTGGCATCGTTATCTATGGAGTAGCGCACTTCAATCTTAGGAAGTTTTTGAATGGTTTTAATAATATCTAGTGTTTTATCTGTTGCGAAAAGCCCTATAGCGTATATTAAAAAAAGCCATAAATACCTCATTGTTCTTCCTTAGTCGTAAAATTAACTTTAATAGAAATCATGTTTCCTCCAGGATATGGGGGGAAATCCACTTTCTTTAAATCATCTAAAAGGGTCATCACGCTCTTGTTATAATCCTTAAAATCAGAGTAGCTAAGAATGGTATAATCAAACTCTCCATCTTTAGTGATCATAATCAGCGCGCTCACTGAAGCCTTGTGATAAAAAACGCCCCTCCAGCCTTTATATAAAATTTGATAGATTTGAGCATACCATTCCTGATAGGCTTTTTCATCAACCCCATCTTGTTTAGGGATTTGCAAATCTAAAGTCTTGTTTTTAACGCTTTCTAATTTTTGCGTGAATTGATTCAAATTTTGTTGCAAACCTTTCAACATCTCTTGGTTTTCTTGGTTTTGTTTCAAGCGTTGTTGCTCTCTTAAACGCCTTTGTTCTTCTTCTTGTTTATTTTTTTGCTCGTCTTTTTGGGCGTTTTTGTCTGTCTTTTCTTGAAAATCATTGAGTGAAGAAAAAATATCTTCAAGACTTTCTTCAGGCTCTTCTTTGGGTTCTTCTTTAGACTCTAAAAAATCGCCCTGTTTTTCCGTTACTTTTTCAATTTTTTCATTCTTTTTCTCGCTTGGCAGATCTTCTAAATTCAAGTCAATGGCTTGTTCGTCCTTTTTATTTAAATCTAAAAGGATTTTCTCTGCTTCTTTATTATGCCTTTCTAACAACAAACCATATAGTAACAAAGCATAGAGCAAGAACGCTAAAAAGCCAGAAAGAACAAAAATCGCGCTCTTACTCATGCAAATTAGCCCTACTTTTTAAGGACTTGTGATTAAAGAAACTTTCAAAAACCCCGCTTCTTTAATCGTTTTTAACAAATAGATCACTTTGTCATAGGTCAATCGCTTGTCCGCACGGATACTCACCCTAGTATCTTTATCGTATTTCTTAGAAAGCAAGTTGAAGGTATCCGGGAAAGAGTTGTATTCATAGGTTTGACTATCTATATAGATTTTTGCGTCTTTATCCATGCGTATCTCTATCACTTTATCTTGAGTGGCTCTAGCAGTTTTTGAACCAGAAGGCAAAGCAATCTCTTCTTTATAAGTGAGAGTGGGCGTCGTTACCATAAGAATAGCCAATAAAACAAGCATCACATCCACTAAGGGCGTGATATTGAGTTCTGGTTTGTCTTCATCCCAATAGTTATCATAATTCATAAAAACCTTCTAACTCCCTATTTAAGATATTTATAAAATCCCCTTAAAAGCTTTCTTTTTTAGAAGACAAAATATCCACTTGCATCTGCACATAAACCGATAAATCATACACCTTGCGTTTTAAAATCAAGTAAAAAGAATAGGCTGGAATGGCCGCTAAAATCCCTGCAGCGGTGGCAATAAGAGCCTTAGAAATAATGGGTGCGATCACCCCAAAAGAAGCTTGACCCAACGCGCCCAAATTGTTAAACGCTTCTAAAATTTCAACCACCGTTCCAAACAAGCCAATAAAGGGGGCTGTAGAAGAGATAATGCTTAATACCACTAAACCTGTCGTGCTTTGCTTAAGAACTTGATGTTTCCAAGCCTGCAACAATTCATTAGAATACCTTTTGGTTTCATCATTTCTTTTTTTATTAAACATAAAATGCTCTGGAGCGTCTTGCGCCCCATTAAGAATGTTAGACAAAGATTGCATCTCGCGCCTGAGTTCAATCTTTAACACAATGCTTTTATACAAAAAGACCCATAAAGTCATCACCAAATAAAGCGAAATCCAAACTAAAACAAGCGTGGTAACAAACCCACTCTTATTGAAAAAATAAACGATTGAATCGAACATGATTATCCCCTTAAAGAGACTCAATCTTAGCCAACACGCTAGAGACCGCTAACCTGTCAGAGCTTGCGTCCTCTAAAAGCTTTTTAGCCCTAGAGATAGCATCATCTCTGTCGTCTGATTCTTTTTTAATAAAGACCGCCCCATCGGCTAAAATATCCACCCGTTCATTAGTAACTTCTGCATAGCCCCAATTGATCGCAATGTGCTCTTTTTGGTTTTCGGTTTCAATCTCAACCACTCCCGCCTGAAGCAAGGTGATCATGTTGCTATGCCCATAAAGCACCCCAAATTCCCCTTCAACTCCTGGCAACACAACGCTTTTAACCTCTCCTGTATAAACTTCCCCCTCAGGAACTACCACACTAATTTTCAACAAAGCCATGGCAAAACCCTTAGGAATTTTTCATGTTTTTAGCTTTTTCTAAAACCTCTTGAATGCTGCCCACCATGTAAAACGCGTTTTCAGGAATATGATCGTATTTACCCTCTAAAATCCCTCCAAAGCCCTCTAAAGTCTCTTGGAGAGTCACATACTTACCGGGACTTCCCGTAAACACTTCAGCCACAAAAAACGGCTGGGATAAAAACTTCTCAATTTTTCTGGCCCTTTCAACCGTTTTTTTATCCTCTTCGCTCAATTCGTCCAATCCCAAAATCGCAATAATGTCTTGCAAATCCTTGTATTTTTGCAAAACTTGCTGGATACCGGTGGCGATTTCATAGTGCTTCTCGCCAATCATTTGAGGGCTTAAAATCCTTGAAGTGGAATCCAAAGGATCAACTGCAGGATAAATCCCTTTTTCAGCGATCTTTCTGTTCAATACCGTAGTCGCATCCAAATGCGCGAACACCGAAGCAGGAGCTGGGTCAGTTAAGTCATCGGCCGGCACATACACCGCTTGAACGGAAGTGATAGAGCCATTTTTAGTGGAAGCAATACGCTCTTGAAGTTTCCCCATTTCCCCGGCTAGCGTGGGCTGATACCCCACGGCTGAAGGGATACGGCCTAATAGCGCGCTCATTTCCGCACCGCTTTGAGCGTATCTAAAGATGTTGTCAATGAACATCAACACGTCTAATCCCTTTTCATCACGGAAATACTCCGCCATCGTCAAGCCGGTGAATGCGATGCGATTCCTAGCGCCTGGTGGCTCATTCATTTGCCCATAGCACAGCGCGACTTTGTCTAAAACGCCCCCTTCTTTCATTTCAAAATACAGATCATTCCCTTCTCTGGTACGCTCCCCCACACCTGCAAACACCGAATACCCGTTATGCTTATAAGCCACATTGTGGATAAGCTCCATAATGATCACCGTTTTCCCCACGCCAGCCCCGCCAAACAAGCCTACTTTACCGCCCTTAGAATAAGGCGCGAGCAAATCAATGACTTTGATACCGGTTTCAAACATTTCTGTCTTAGTGCTTTGTTGCTCAAAACTAGGGGCTTTCCTGTGAATGGGCCAAGTCAAGGACGGCTTAAGCGGCTCTAAATTGTCAATGCTCTCGCCTACAACATTAAAAATACGCCCCAACACTTCTTCACCCACAGGCACTTCAATCATTTTGCCACGAGCTTTGACGATCTGGTTACGCACCAAGCCTTCTGTCATATCCATAGCAATCGCTCGCACCCGATTACCGCCCAAATGGGCCGCCACCTCTAAAACTAAAGATTTTTGAACGCCATTGACTTCAAAATTAATGTCTAACGCTTCAAAAATCGCCGGTAGATAGGATTCAAATTCCACATCTACCACAGGGCCTAAAACCTGAATGATTTTGCCTTCCATCGCTTTCATCGCTCCTTATTAATGTAATTTTTATTTTAGGGCTTCTACGCCAGCATTGATTTCCACTAGCTCGGTCGTAATCGCCTCTTGTCTGGCTTTATTATAAGAAATGGTTAAAGTTTTAACCAAATCCTTAGCGTTATTCGTCGCTGTATCCATAGCCTGCATTCTAGCGCTATGCTCTGCGGCTAAAGAATCAATCAAAGCGTAGTATAAACTATACTCCACATATTTTTCTGCCAAAGAGTCTAAAATTTCATCTTCGCTCCCGCTTGGCTCACTGGTAATGGTCTCTTGCGTCTCACTAGGCTGGGGGTTTTGGTGGATGATTTTATATCCAATAGGTAAAATCGTTTTCACTCTTATTTCTTGGCTGATCATGTTTTTAAAGCCATTATGAATGATAATCACCTTATCGGTTTTCCCGCTCAAATAATCCTCTACCACTTTTTTCATGAACTCTTGCGCGCGTTCATAATTAGGCATAGAGCTTAAATTATTGATCTTGTCTAAAACCTCTATCTCATTAAAGCTAAAATACTCATTACCCTTTTTACCAATACCGCGCAAACGCACCTTAATGTCTTTAGCTTTGTATTCATTCGTGCATGCTAAAACCTTTTTAATGGTATTGGTGTTAAAACCCCCGCAAAGCCCCTTATCGGCTGTGATGAAAATAATATCCACTTTTTTGATTTCAAGTCTTTCTAATTCCCTAAAATACTTGCTTTGAATGTCTTCAATCCCTTGATTTCTCATCTTGGATAACACATCATCAAACACGGCGTCTAGTTTTAGCGCATACGCTCTGGAATTTCTTGCAACTTCTTCGGCTTTTCTTAGCTTGGAAGTGGAAACGAGTTTCATCGCATGCGTGATCTTTTGCGTGTTTTTAACGCTTCCAATTTTCTTTCTAATGTCTCTTAAATTCGCCATATTCTAGCCGTCTCCTACTCGCTATAAGTGAGCTTAAATTCCTCTAAAACTTTTTTTAGCATGGCTTCTAAATCCTTATCTAACGCTTTTTTAGTGTGGATTTCTTCTAAAACTTGGGGGTATTTTGCTTCCAAGAAAGGGTGCAGTTGTTCTTCAAAATCCACGACTTTTTTCACGCTCACGCTGTCTAAAAAGCCCTTAGCCCCAGCATAAATAATGACCACTTGCTTTTCAATCGGTAAGGGCGAATAAGGGGCTTGTTTGAGCACTTCCACCATGCGTTGCCCCCTTTCTAATTGCTTTTTACTCGCTTCATCTAAATCAGAAGCGAACTGCGTGAAGGCTTGCAACTCTCTGTATTGCGCTAAATCCAGGCGTAAAGTCCCTGAAACCTGCTTGGTCGCTTTGATTTGAGCGGCCCCTCCAACCCTTGAAACCGACAAGCCCACATTAATAGCCGGGCGGATCCCTGAATAAAACAAATCCGTTTCTAAGAAAATTTGCCCGTCTGTAATAGAAATGATATTTGTAGGGATATAAGCTGAAACATCGCCCGCTTGAGTTTCCACAATAGGGAGCGCGGTCAAAGATCCCGCACCCTTTTCATCGCAAAGTTTAGCCGCTCTTTCTAAAAGCCGTGAGTGGATATAAAACACATCTCCAGGAAAAGCCTCCCTGCCTGGGGGTCTTCTCAAAATCAAAGAAATCTCTCTGTAAGCGACAGCATGCTTACTCAAATCATCATAAACGATTAGGGCATGGCGGACATGATCTCTAAAGTATTCCCCCATAGCCACACCCGCATAAGGGGCTAAATATTGCATCGCAGCTGAATCTGAAGCCGAAGCGTTGATCACGACGCTGTATTCCATCGCTCCGTATTCTTCTAATTTGCGGACCACTTGTGCAACGGTGGATTCTTTTTGGCCAATAGCCACATAGATACAGATCACATTTTGCCCTTTTTGGTTGATGATCGCATCGATCGCTACAGTGGTTTTACCGGTTTGTTTATCCCCAATGATCAATTCCCTTTGCCCGCGCCCAATAGGCACTAACGCATCAATGGCCTTAATGCCTGTTTGCAAAGGTTCATGCACAGATTTTCTGTCCATAATGCCCGGGGCTTTTTGCTCGATGAGACTGAACTCATTCGTTTCTATCTCACCCTTGCCATCAATAGGCTCACCCAAAGCGTTCAACACGCGCCCTACAACCGCATCGCCAACAGGAACCTTCATCAAACTCTTCGTGCGTTTAACGCTAGTCCCCTCTTTAATATTGTTGCCAAAGCCAAACACAATCACGCCAACGCTATCTTCTTCTAAGTTAGCCGCAACGCCCTTATCCCCTGTTTCAAACTCCAGCACTTCATACGACATCACACCATTTAAGCCATAAACCTTAGCCACACCATCCGCATACGAAACGACTTTTCCTACTTCAGCCATATCGCAATCAAGTTCAAAATTCTTGATTTTTTCTTCAATGACCGAGCTGATTTCTTCCAATTTTAGTTGGGACATTATCTTTATCTCCTTAAATTGATTAAATAGATTGAATAACTTGTTTTTCTATTTTTTTTAAAATATCTTCTTTAGAAAAGCCTATTTCTAAATCCAGGCTTGAAACGCTCAAAGAAACCCCTTTTTTAGACCAAGTGTCTTGAGCGATTTCTACAGGGGCGTTAAAACATGCTTGCAACTTTTGTCGCACTTCTTCTAGTTCCTTATTTTCAAGCTTTTGCGGGACTAAAAGCGTGGCTTCTAAAGTCCTTTTAGAATCAAAAGACAGCTCTTCAGCGACTAATTCCAACATATCAAGCCGGTTATTTTTTAACACTATTTCCATTACAGGCTTTAAAACTGAACATGCTTTTGTGGGAGTTATTTTTTCTAAGATTTCAAATACAACCTCTTTTTTAACTTTTAAAGAAACATGGGCTAACACCTGGTTGAGTTTGTGTAATTTTATGGCTTCTGCTACATTTTTAAGCCCTACAACGATTTCTTCCAATAACGCTAGATCGCCTTTAGTGTGGTTTTTCAACGCCTTAGCGTAATGCTTAGAGATCACTTTTAAATCTTGCATTTAAAGCCTTTGTTTCAAAATATTCACGCAATCTTGTGCATTGAAAGAGACTTTTTTGCTCTCTCTTAGATCTTTAAAAACGCTTTCAACCAACTCTCTTTTGATCTTTTTAACTTCTAAATCCATCAACGCCTTAGAATTTTTGATCAAATTTTCCACATCTATTTTGGTTTGCAATTCGTATTTTTGCGTGATCGTGTAGGCTTCTTTATTCGCATCAGAAATAATCAATTCAGCTTTTTCTTTGGCTTGCTCTAATTCTTTTAAGAGTTTTTTCTTATGTTCTTTACTCACTTTGAGTTGGGCTTGAATCTCTTCTAAGCGTTTGGAGATTTCAAGGCTTTTGGAATGCAAAAATGAACGCAATCTTTTAGCCAAAAAATACCACAAAATCCCCACAAACAAGAGAAAATTTAAAGATCGCTCTATAATGTCTGTTTGTGAAATATCCAATCCAGTAGCGCACAAAGGGCTTAAAAGGATCAAAAACCCTAACACCATTTTAACTAAAAACATCCATCAACTCCCTAAACCCATAGCCACACGCTTGTTTAACTCGTCTTCAAATACCGGCATTTGCGCTTGCAATTGCTCTTTTAAGATTTGTTTTTCATTTTGTAATTGCTTTGCGAACGCTTCAAACTCTTGATTGAGTTCGTTCTCTTTTTGCTTGATCACCGCATCATAAGACTCTGTAGCTTTTTGAATCGCTTCTGCTAGCATTTCCCTGCGCTTTTCAGCGGCTTCTTTAAGAAGAGTCTCAATTTGATGGCCAATCTCCACGCTTTGGGTGTTATCCGTTTTGATTTTAGCCAAGCTGTCCTTTATCTCTGCCTGTCTGTTATCCATAAAAGCCAACAAAGGCCTATACACCCAAACGTTCATCGCCCACAACAACAACACAAACACTACAAAAACGACCGCCATTAAATAGGGGTTAACCGATATATTCATGACCTATTTCTTTCATCCTAAAAATATTTAAAACTCGCACTTGTTATAAAAACATTAACTCTATCTTAACAAAAAATCGCTTAAAAATTGAGAATATCTAAGCATTAAGACATCATTTTTTTCATAAAAGCCTCTAAAAGAGAATTTTTATAACATCGTAAAACTATTTTATTCCCTTTCAAAGCCGCTTTAAGCTTGTAACGATCCCACAAACTTTGATTAAAACGCTCTAATTCATCTTCAGCGATGAGCGTTTGGGTTTGCTTGAAACCATGTTTTTTATTGTCAAAATTTGCGTTTATTTTAAAATCACGCGCTAAATCTTCTGTCTGGCGCACGCTGAGTTTCTGCCCTATAATGGAACTTAAGATCAATTCTTGTTTTTCTTCCTCCAAGCCCACCAAGACTTTCGCATGCCCTGAAGTGATTTTTTCTTCTAAAAGAGCGTTTTGAACTTTAGAAGAAAGCGTCAATAAACGCATGATATTAGCCACATGGGCTCGGGATTTTTTAACGATTTTAGACAGCTCTTCTTGAGTCATTTGATAGCTTTCAAGCAATTCTTTATACGATCTAGCCAACTCTAGGGGATTTAAATCTTCTCGTTGGATATTTTCAATCAACGCCACTTCACGCATTTTTTCTTGCTCAATATCCACAACAATCGCTTTAATCGTAGGCATTTTAGCCAATTTGCTCGCTCTTAGGCGCCTTTCGCCTGCGATCAAATGATAACGCCCGTTCTCACTCACCACTAAAACCGGTTGCAACAAACCATGTTCTTTAATGGATTGTGCTAATTCTTCTAAGGACTCTTCGCTAAAGATTTTTCTGGGCTGGTAAGGATTGGGCATCACCTCATCAATATCAAGCTCCACAACCCGATTCGCTCTTTCATACAGCCCTTGCTCATACACTTCATTAATTTCAGGGAAAATATCCGCTAAACCCCTACCCAACACTTTATTTTTTGCCATATGCTACCCTTGAAGAATGCTTTGAGCTAATTTTTGATAAGCGATACTGCCATTAGATTTAATATCATAGAGCAAAATGGGCTTACCAAAGCTAGGCGATTCTGCTAGTTTCACGCTTTTAGGGATCATAATATACTCTCCTGTAGCTGAATCTCTAAAAAACTCTGAGTCAAAATACTTAAACAATTCCGCTAAAACCCCTTTTGTCAAATTGAGTTGAGGGACATGCATTGTGGGTAAAAAACCTCTGATTTTGAGCTTAGGGTTCGTGCTTTTTTGCAGCATTCTAATGGTGTTAAGCAACAATTTAGTGCCTTCAAGGGCAAAAAATTCGCATTGGATAGGAATGATCACCGAATGGGCTGCTGAAAGCGAATTGATCGTAAGAGGCCCAAGAGCCGGCGGGGAGTCAATAATAATATGATCATAAAGCTTTACCACGCTCCCTAAAGCGTTTTTGAGCATGAGCTCGCCTCGTTTATTCTCATCTTGGCTGTCATAAAAGGTTTTTTCAAACCCGGCTAAACCCAAATTAGAAGGCACTAAATCCAAAAAAGGCATTTGGGTTTTTAAGATCACTTGAGAAATTTGCTTACGGCCAATCAACACATGATAAATATCATAATCAATTTTATCGCGCCTAAAACCCAAGCTTGAAGTGGCGTTGGCTTGCGGGTCAAAATCAATCAACAAGATTTTTTTTTCATGCGCTGCTAAAGAAGCCGCCAAATTAACCGCTGTTGTCGTTTTGCCCACACCCCCTTTTTGATTAGCCACTGCAATGATTTCATTCATCATACTCACATCCTATCATAAATCTTACCTTTAATACAAATACGGCCGTCTTCTAACAACTTTGCATCTTTCAAACTCACCGCTTCGCCCCAATCATTATGGAAGTTAAAAGAGTTGCTTCTATGAAATTCTAACGCATACTTACTTAAAACTTCCCCCCAAAAAAAATTTTCTTCTATTTTTTTTAAAAAGCCCTCTATAATCCAATCATCGCTCGCACCAATATCCAAACATGCCCATTTTGTTGAAACCCTATTCACACCAATCCCACACACCCGCATGCCCTTATAAACATTAACCAGCACGCCCCCTATTTTTTGATCCCCTAAATACAGATCGTTAGGCCATTTAAGCCAGGTTTGAGAGCCTAATTCTTTTAAAACTTCTTTAAATAAAAACCCCAAATACAAAGCGTTCGCTTGCATGGGCAAATCTTTAGGCAAATCGCTTGCGTTTAAAGCGAGTGAAAAAGTCAAAGCGCTTTCCACGCCCTCCCAAATATTCCCCCTACTGCCTATCCCAGCGCTTTGGTTTTTAGCCACAATCAAAACAGGGGCTTTGAGTTCATTACTTTTAAGTTTTTCTAAAAGATAAATTTGCGTGGAAGGCAGGCTCTCAAAAACCCTTTTTTCACATTTTCTCATGCCAAAATACCGCCCACTTTCAAACGCTTGCCATTCAAATAATCCTTCGCTTTCAAAGGCTTCTTACCCACCGCTTGCAACCTTGCTATACGCACGCTGCCTTTCAAACAACCTACAAGAACGCCTCTTTCATCAATTGCTAAAATCTCGCCTTCCTTGTGGCTCTTTTCATTCTCCACCAACTCCACTTCTAAAAGCTTGAGGTTATTTTCTAAAAAGATTTCTGGCCAAGATTTAAACGCAAGCGATTTTAAAAACAAGCTTTTAGCGTCTTTAAAACCTACTAAACCATCAGTTTTGGTGATTTTTTTACAAAAACTAGCCTGCATGTGATCTTGAGGCTTTCTTGTGATGGAAGGGAAATTTTTGAGCGTTGAAAGAAGTAAATCCGCCCCCATGCGCGCTAATTTCAAACTTAAAGCGTCTAAATCCAAATAATCTTCTCTCAAAAAAGAAGCGCTTTCTAAAATATCCCCGCTATCCAATTCCAAATCCATAAGCATGGTGCTTATGCCATAAATCCTATCGTCATTGAGTATCATCTCATGAATGGGCGAAGCCCCCCTGTATTTGGGCAATAACGACGCATGCACATTAATGCAAGGAGCGATGGTTAAAACCTCTTTAGGCAAAATCTTACCATAAGCCACCACCACGATAAAATCAGGCTTTAAATCCTTTAAAATTTGAACTTCAGGCTCTTTCAAACTTTGTGGCTGGAAAATGGGGATATTTAAATGATTTTCTAAAATGTATGTTTTAGTCTCTGGGGCTTTCAATTCTTTTTTGCGCCCAAAAGGTTTGTCCCTTTGAGTGAATAGCCCCACCACTTCTATCTTTTTATCTTCATTTTCAACCAACGCCCTTAAGATCACTTCAGCAAAACCAGGCGTTCCCATAAATACAATGCGCATGTTACCAACCCTTAATTTTTATCTTTTGTAATACTATACTTTCTTTCTCTATTTTTAAAAGCTTCTTCGCCCCCCTCTAATTTCAATAAATCATCTCTATATCCATCGCTCTCAATCGTAAAAGATTGTGCGATTATCTTATTATTCTCATTTTTCAACTGAATAATTAGCTCTGCATCAGCGTTCAAAACAAAATTAGCGTTATGGGTGGCAAAAATAATTTGTCTTTCTTGTTTCCGCTCTTTGATTAGAGTAACCAAGTATTTAGCGATTAAAGCGCTATCCAAGTGCGCTTCTGGCTCATCAATGATGATAGGGTTATTCCCTAAAGATAAAAGGACAACCAATACAGCAGTGCATCTTTGCCCAAAGGAAGTTTCATTTAAAGCTCTTTTGTCATAACGGACTTCAAAAATTTTATATTTTTCAACATTCCTTAAATGTTTGAGAATGAGAAGCCGATAGATTTGAAAATGAATTTCTCTATTAAATACATCCATCATGGTTTCATAAAATGCCGCTTTTTTATTTTCAATTAGACTATCAAGCTTTTCTATAAATTCTGCGCATTGCACATCTATAATGTCTTTTAATTCAATTCCTTTTAAATATTCCTTGATTTTTGATTGGTGTCTTTGGATATTAAAACCCTTATCCACCAACTTATCAAAATCCTCAAAAACCCCTTCAAAAACATCTTCATTCAAACGATATTCTATGGTAATTGGTTTCACTTCCTTGTGATTTTTTGAAATTTCTTCAAAAACTGAATTGATTTTGTTTAATTCCTCATTGATTTGATTTTTAAACTCTTCAATATTTTCATCAATATCTCCATAAGAAAAACCCTCTATTTTGTTAGCGATCTCTTCTATTTCACGCTCTAAATCAACGATGTTCATTTTTTCGTTTGCCAAATGGTAATTAGCGTTTCTAATATCTCCTATATTTTCATCGCTCACGCCTTTTTCTTTAAGAAACTCCCCAATCTCTTGGCTCAACGCTTCGTGTTCTGTTTCTAGCGTCATTATATTCTCATCTTCGCTTTTAAAACACCCGTTTTTTATATTTATATCTATCTGTTCAAGTTCCTTACAAATATCTTGTTTGAGTTGGTTATAGGCCTTATCATAGCTATTTTTTCTTCCATAAGTTTTCTTTTGATTCAAAATTCACAACCCGTTTTAATTCTTTAATAAAAGTCAAAAATCCCTCTTTGGATTGTTTTAAATCAATTAGCACTTCGCGTGTTTTTGCAATTTGTCTTTTTTTGTCCAAATAGTCTTTATCTGTAAAAGTGTTTATAATATTTTGGTATTTCTTTCTTATTTTTTCGCTCTCTTTTAATTGTTTTTCTAGTTTGGTCTTTTCTTGCCAACATGCAATTTGCTCATCAAACTTTTCAATGCCTTTTGTAATTTGCTTTTCTAACTCCTTAAGTTTTCCACTTGACTTGCTGTCCATTCTGTTAAAAATAGCCTCTGTGAATTTTGAAACATTAGTTGCAAATTCTTCCACTTCATTTTGAGCTAAATACTCTACGCTATCCACTATGTCTATGTCTGGCTGTATCTCTATATATTTTTTAGTTTCAAACTCTAAGCCTTTAACAAAACTTTTATTTTTAATTGCTGATGCTATCAATTGTAACAAAGTGCTTTTACCGCTCCCTCTACCTCCTATCACGCAAGTAAAATACGGACTAAAAAATAGCGTTTCATTAAATCCTGCATAGCAAAAAGGAATCTCTCCTTTTTCATTGGTGATTTTTACCTCTCCATCAAAGTGCAATCTCACATAATCTATCTTATACAAAGGATCTTGAGGTTTATTTTCATCAATACTCACTCTTGTTTTTGGCTCATAAACAATTTGTTTTAACCCCTCAAAGGTTTTTTCTGCTTTTATCCAAGTGCATTTTTTCCCTATTTGCTCCTCTTTGTGGGCATCGCTACTCTGTAAGAGAGGTTTGTTATATTCAAGCCAAAATTCTCTATCCTTTTTAAGATTTTGCTGACCATCTGATGAGTGGATTAAAAAATGCGACTTATTAGTTATTTTTTTATCATTACTGCTACTGCGAGAATTGCCATGCCCCCTTGATAAAAACCCTAATAAATACTTTCCTCTCAATTTTAAAGACTCTTTTTCTAAACATTCCAACAATTGATCAAAATTAACTACCGCTTTATCAAAATCATCTTTTTCTAAATCTGCAAGTTTTTTCTCAGTTCCACCAACACTGGCATCTGCATTCCTTAAAAAATTGTCTATTTCTTGTTGTGTAACCTTATCTGAAAAAATAATATGGAAATCCAAACACTGATCTTCCTTATTTTGATAATCCAGCCTAACTTCTAAATTATAAAAAACCTTAATACCTCTCTTTTCTATTTTTTCTTTTAATTCAAATTCTTTCTCATTAAACTTAAAATAGTTCGTTAATCCAATACAATCAATTTGGCTATCGCATAGTTTTTGTATAAACTCCTCTTCACAACATTGATACGCCTTATTTAAATTTGTATATGGCGTATGCACATGCAAATCCCATTTATGCCAACTTGAACCTTTATTATGATCTTTATTGCCCATATTTTCTCCTAATATAATATTACCTCAAAGCGCACCACTAAAACTAATCCTCTAAATCCCCCTCATCATACCCAAGCTCTAGCGCTTTCACTTGCCCAATAGCACTACCCGCAATGCCCTTGATAGAGCCATACATGTTAATCGTGCCCTCAAACACTTTGTCAATTTGTTTTTCCCTGCTTTTCCAAATCCTAGCCATCGCGCGTTTTTCGCTTTCTAAATCCGCTCTCAATTGCTCAAACCCCTCTATAATCGCATTCACTTGCATAGAAAATTCAGAGCTTGTCAAATAATGATAGAGCAGATTCACTTTATCGCCCTTATTTTCCTGACTTTTTTTAGCCAAACTCACTTGAATAACCCCCTCTCTTAACACCGCACTCAACCCCTTAAACTCTTCAAACGAACACACCCACACCCCATCAAATAACCCCATCCTCTCCATCTCTTTAGGCAGCACTTCACTCACAATGACCCCCACATCAGCCCCAATCTCTCGCATGTCGTTTTTAAGTTTTTCCACCCAAGCTTTTTGAAATTCTTTAGTGCGTTTGCTCTCATAATAAATTTTCCCGCAATTTTGAAATTCCCTAGTATGCACCACTTGAATGCAATCGCCCCCTCTTTGCCCTTTTTTAATCTCTTCAACACTATCTAGGGGGAATTTTTGCCTTAAAAACTCTTCAATCGCTAATTCTTGCACCTCGCCTTGGAATTGCTGCGAGCTTAACTCCGCCTTTCTTTGAGCGTTTTTCAACTCGTTTCTTAACATTTCTAACTGCTCTTCTTGCTGCTTGAATTTCAATTCATTTTTTTCATGCAAGGCTTTTTCTATTTTTTCCCTTTCCAGATCCAATTTTTCATTCAATTTTTTTTCATTTTCCGCTTTCAATCGGCTCTCTGCTTCGTTATTTTCTCTTTTGAGCCTTTCAATTTCCGCTTCTTTTTGGTGCAATTCCTGGACTTGTTTGGACTTCTCGTCTAATTCTTTTTGCAACAATTCCAAGCCCTTTTGCTGCTCTAAAAAAGCGTTTTTCCTGGCTTCTTCAATGATTTTAGCCCTTTCATCTTGCAAGGCTAGTGCGCTCGCTTGTTTGACCGCCTCATCAAATTGAGTCTGTTGTTCCCTCTCTCGCTCTTTTAGGGCCTCTTCTTTTTGCTCCAAATTTTTGAAATAGCTTTGATACTGCGCTCTTTTTTCATTCACTTCTTTTTCAAACTCTTTTTGCTGGGCTAAAAACCGACTTTGATTTTCTGATTCAATCTGTTTGTATAGCGCTTCCCTCACATCAATGAGCGTTTGACACTTGGGGCATGTGATTTGATTTTCTTGCATGATTTTCCTTTAAGATTTGATTTTTTATATTTTATAACAGAATGGGATCAATTCAACTTAAGCAGGTTTTATCCAATAAGTTCAGTAAAATAGGGCTTTAATATGAAAGCAAGGACTTTTTCTTAGCGTTCCCGCAAACAACAAAAAATAAACAAGGTAAAAAATGCCTTTCGCATAAAAACTACATTATAAATGAAGAAATGGAGATCATGATCGATCAGTTGCAAGTTGTCCCAAAAGCGCAAGTTTTAAAGAACAATACGATAGGAAGAAGTCTTGCATTAGCATTACAAAAGGTATCTATCCCTAGACCCGCATCGGCGCATAGAGTGCCACTCCTCAATTATTTTTTAGAACAAGTTATTTTACAAAATATAAAAACAATTGCTTTTGGAGGTATTATCAAACTCAACCCACATAATGAAAATCCCCTATTAAAACCCTACAGCGCATTTATTACGCTCAATTCCATTATTCGGGCATGTGCCTAGTTGTCCCCTATGAAAACGATTTTACTATTTTTGAGTTATTGCATTGCATTGATTTTCAAGTGCGCAATTTTGAACGCCAACAACTTGTTCAATTAGATTCGAAAGGAATTACAACCCAAATCCTTGAACGCCTAAAACCCTAGAAATACAGGGCGTTAAAAAATCAAGAATAACCCCTACTCCCTTATATGCATTTCACAAAAAATAAAACTTAACACGCAAGAAACAAAACAAGCAAGAAATGAAGGATAAGATAAAGATAAGGCTTAAGAAAATAAAACCCAACGACCAAACCCCACTAAACCCTCTTAAAAATAACGAACCCACTAAACGTTAAGAAGCAAGAAAAACTAAAAACATGAAACCAAACATTAAAACATAAGAATTAAAACACAACAAGTAAAAAATAAGAATGGAAAAAAACAAGAAGTAAGATTTAAGAAATCCAATACAAATAAGCAAGAAATATTAAAAACAAACAAGAATTAAAAAGTTTAAGCAAAAATCAAATAAAAAACAAGATTTAAAAAAGAAAGAATAAGCTCAATCTTTCAAAACTAAGCAACAAGAAGTCCTTTTGTCAGGTAATACTCTTTGGCTTTTAACAAGCGAATGTTAAAAGCTTTTCTCTAGAAAGGAGGTGATCCAACCGCAGGTTCACCTACGGTTACCTTGTTACGACTTCACCCCAGTCGCTGTGTGTGCCGTGGGCAGTAGCTAGTTTAGCATCCTGACTTAAGGCAAACACAACTCCCATGGTGTGACGGGCGGTGAGTACAAGACCCGGGAACGTATTCACCGCAACATGGCTGATTTGCGATTACTAGCGATTCCAGCTTCATGCAGGCGAGTTGCAGCCTACAATCCGAACTGAGAGGCGTTTTGAAGATTGGCTCCACTTCGCAGTATTGCTTCTCTTTGTGCACCCCATTGTAGCACGTGTGTAGCCCTAGGCGTAAGGGCCATGATGACTTGACGTCGTCCCCACCTTCCTCCTCCTTACGGAGGCAGTATCCTTAGAGTTCTCAGCATGACCTGTTAGCAACTAAGAAAGGGGGTTGCGCTCGTTGCGGGACTTAACCCAACATCTCACGACACGAGCTGACGACAGCCGTGCAGCACCTGTTTTCAAGGTCTAGCAAGCTAGACACTCCACTATTTCTAGCGGATTCTCTCAATGTCAAGCCTAGGTAAGGTTCTTCGTGTATCTTCGAATTAAACCACATGCTCCACCGCTTGTGCGGGTCCCCGTCTATTCCTTTGAGTTTTAATCTTGCGACCGTACTCCCCAGGCGGGATGCTTAATGCGTTAGCTGCATTACTGGAGAGACTAAGCCCTCCAACAACTAGCATCCATCGTTTAGGGCGTGGACTACCAGGGTATCTAATCCTGTTTGCTCCCCACGCTTTCGCGCAATCAGCGTCAGTAATGTTCCAGCAGGTCGCCTTCGCAATGAGTATTCCTCTTGATCTCTACGGATTTTACCCCTACACCAAGAATTCCACCTACCTCTCCCACACTCTAGAATAGTAGTTTCAAATGCAGTTCTATGGTTAAGCCATAGGATTTCACACCTGACTGACTATCCCGCCTACGCGCTCTTTACGCCCAGTGATTCCGAGTAACGCTTGCACCCTCCGTATTACCGCGGCTGCTGGCACGGAGTTAGCCGGTGCTTATTCGTTAGATACCGTCATTATCTTCTCTAACAAAAGGAGTTTACAATCCTAAAACCTTCATCCTCCACGCGGCGTTGCTGCTTCAGGGTTTCCCCCATTGAGCAATATTCCCTACTGCTGCCTCCCGTAGGAGTCTGGACCGTGTCTCAGTTCCAGTGTGTCCGTTCACCCTCTCAGGCCGGATACCCGTCATAGCCTTGGTAAGCCATTACCTTACCAACAAGCTGATAGGACATAGGCTGATCTCTTAGCGATAAATCTTTCCCCCGTAGGGAGTATCTGGTATTAATCATCGTTTCCAATGGCTATCCCAAACTAAGAGGCACATGACCTATGCGTTACTCACCCGTGCGCCACTAATCCACTTCTAGCAAGCTAGAAGCTTCATCGTTCGACTTGCATGTATTAGGCACGCCGCCAGCGTTCACTCTGAGCCAGGATCAAACTCTCCATAAAAGTGTTTGTCCTAAAGCTCTTTTTGTTTTTTGATAGGCTGTTGCTATTCCTAACAACAGCTTTAGCGTATCACAAGAACTCGTTTTATACTTTATTGAATAAAACGGGTTGTGTTCTTAAGTATTACAACAACAAAACAGAAAGAAACTTTTTAAAAAGGTTTAGCCAAACGCTAACCTTAAAATACTCTCATGCCATTCAATCATCAATCATAATCATATAATCATCATAATCAATGAAATCAATTGGCAGGTTGGATAAGCATTCCTTATCAAAGAATGGGAGTTATAAAAACCCTCACTCTATTTGACAAGTCATTACTTATTGCTTTAGAATATCCCTTTAAAAAGAACTTCTATCAATTTGCTTAGTTTTCAAAGATCGTTTGCTTTAAACAGCTATCCTTGTAAGATATCAAGCGGCTTTTTAAAAGCCCTTGCTGAAACAAGGAAATGAAAGTATAGTCATATAAAGCTTAAGGTTTGCTTAAATTTATGGAATGTTTGGGAAAATATTTTGATTTTTTAGAGCGCTTAAAAATCGTGCGATCGTTTCTTTAGGGATAATCACCAAACTTTCTTGGTTTTCTAAAGTGCTGCTAGCCATTCCCATAAACTCCCCTACCTCGCTAAAATAGGGCCTCCCTCCCCACAACACGCTCCCCTTTTTAAAAGAACTATCAAGCGAAAGGAATTTTTTAGACTTTAAAAGTTCAGCCACAGAAATGTCCGTTGTCTGTATAGAAAAAGAATTCCCCTCATTCAACGCCGGGTAGTAGAGATCGGAATTGGGCGTTTTTTGATTGGTATAAGGATTTGAATGAAAAGTTTGAGCGTATTTGGCATAAATCCTCGCATGATAATAGCTCTCTTCTCTTTTATGGCAATAATCATCTCTAAAATCGGCGGTTTTTAAGAGCGAAAGCCCTTGATCCCTATCCATCGCCTCAAGGCGCAAGCTGGCTATGCAAATCAGCTCTTTAGCGCTGCTGTCTTGCATTTTGGCTAAAATCATTTTAGGATACAAGCCATTAGAATAGAGCGTTTCAGAAGAAGCGATATAACGCCCGTTTTTGAGCAAAGTCGCATAACCTTCTTTATAAGTCCCATCGCTAAAATACACTTTCAATAACGCAACAGAATAAACCCATGCAGGGAGTGTTGGATCAAGGGGCGGATCGTCTCTAACGATACTAACATTGTTAGCGTTCATTACGCATGACAATAAAACGATACAACAACCAACCGCTAATCTTTCATGCCAACGCACCATTATCCAACTTACCGCTTAAATTTCAAAAGCATCCTACGACACTATCGGCTAAAATACCAATTGTTTTAATTTGTTGCTATAATAGAACATTTGAATGACAAAAGCTTATCGCAAAGGTTTATGATGAAACCAATTAAAACTTATGATATTAAAGAAGAAGAGCTTGCAAAAACCGCTTACGCTACGATCAAAACCAATAAAGGCAATATCACTCTAGAGCTTTTTTACAAAGACGCGCCCCAAGCGGTGAGTAATTTTGTAACTTTGGCTAAAGAGGGCTTTTATAACGGGCTTAACTTCCATCGTGTGATCGCCGGCTTTGTGGCTCAAGGAGGTTGCCCTTATGGCACAGGCACAGGCGGGCCAGAGCACCGCATCAAATGCGAAGTGGCTCATAACCCCAACAAGCACCAAAGAGGCTCTATCTCTATGGCGCATGCCGGAAGAGACACAGGAGGGAGTCAGTTTTTCTTGTGTTTTGTGGATTTGCCCCATTTAGATGGCGAACACACCGTATTTGGCAAAATCACTAGCGTAGAAAGTCTTAGCGTTTTGGATAAGATCAAGCAGGGCGATATTATAGAGAGCGTTGTGTTTAGCCCTTCTCTATAAGGAACAAGAGACTCAGACATGCTCATACTCAGCCGCAAAGTTAATGAAGGGATTGTTATTGATAATAACATCCACATTAAAGTCATTTCCATAGATAGAGGGAGCGTGCGTTTGGGGTTTGAAGCGCCTGAAAGCACCCTTATTTTGCGCGCTGAACTCAAAGAGACCATTGTGAGCGAAAACCAAAAAGCTTCTGCGTCCGTAGATGAAAGCCTGTTGGAAAACATCAAAAAGGTCATTAAGCCTTGACGCATGTTTTTGAGGTTTATCCTAAAGTCAATGTTTTTTTAAAAATCCTTCACAAAGAAGGGGCTTATCATAAGATTATTTCTCGCATGTGTTTAGTCAAAAATAAGCTAAAAGACATTATCAGCGTTAAAAACGCCTTATGTTTCTCATTAAAAGGGGATTTTGACTGCCCTTTAGAAGAAAACTCGCTCTTTAAAGCCCTCCAAGTTTTAAAAAATTTTTTAAAATCAAAAAATTTTTCTCATTCTGTCATCAAATCCCTAGACACCCTAGCGATTGAAGTGGAAAAAAATATCCCCACTCAAGCCGGGTTAGGCGGTGGGAGCGCTGATGCTGGGGGGCTGTTGTATCATTTGAATCAAATGTTTGATTGTCGTTTGAGTTTAAAAGAACTTTATACTATGGGGTCTTTAGTGGGCGCGGACACCAATTTTTTCATCTCGCAATACAAAAGCGCTAACGCCACTTCTTATGGCGAAGTCATTGAAAATTTTGAAGAAGAGCCTTTAGAAGATCGCTTAGAAATCTATTCGCCAAATCATGTTTCTTGCAGCACCAAAGCCGTTTATCAAGCTTATAAGCCTGAAACTTGCTTTTCTCAAGCTAAAGAGTGGCTTAAAAAAACGAGTTTGGAATGCCTAAAGACTTATGACAGAGGCGAACTAAACGATCTTTTAAAGCCGGCTTTACGCGCTAACCCTGCCCTCAAAGATATAGAAAGCCAACTCAGTAAGGAGTGGTTTTTTAGCGGGAGCGGGAGCGCGTTTTTTAGGCTAAAAAATACTCAAAAGGGAGCGAATGAAACTCATTGCCAGCAATAAAAAAGCCTATTTTGATTATGAAATTTTGGAAACTTTAGAAGCGGGATTAGCGCTTTTAGGCTCTGAAGTGAAGGCTTTGAGGCAAACTAGGGTGAATTTAAAAGATAATTTTGTTAAAATAATCAAAGGAGAAGCTTTTTTATTTGGTGTTCATATATCATATTTAGATACAATCCATGCGTATTACAAGCCCAATGAAAGGCGAGAGCGTAAGTTGCTTTTACACAAAAAGCAGTTATTGAAATGGCAAATGGAAGCGTCTAAAGAACGCTTGAGTATCGTAGGATTGAAATTGTATTTTAACCAAAAAAATAGAGCTAAAATCCAAATTGCTTTAGTGAAAGGAAAAAGATTGCACGACAAAAGACAAAGTCTCAAAGAAAAAGCGCTTAATAAAGAAATTCTTGCTGATTTAAAACACCACTTTAAAGGATAATAATGAAAGAAATGGTAGATTATGGGATCATAGGGTTTTTGATCTTCTTATCCGTCATCGTTATAGCGATCGCAATAGAAAGGTTGTGGTTTTTTGCCACTCTTCGTGTAGATGACTACACAGACAGGCGCAAATTAGAACTAGCCTTGCACAAACGACTGACTTTAGTGGCCACGATTGGCTCAAACGCCCCTTATATCGGTCTTTTAGGAACGGTTATGGGGATCATGCTCACCTTTATGGATTTAGGCTCAGCTTCTGGCATTGACACTAAGGCGATCATGACTAATTTAGCCCTTGCTTTAAAAGCGACCGGCATGGGGTTATTGGTAGCGATCCCTGCGATTGTGATTTATAACTTGTTAGTGAGAAAAAGCGAGATTTTAGTTACCAAATGGGATATTTTCCACCATCCGGTTGATACGCAATCCCATGAGGTTTATAGCAAAGCCTAAGGATTGAGCGGTGAAAAAAGTAGAATCCATGAATGTGGTGCCTTTCATTGACATCATGCTTGTGTTGTTAGTGATCGTGCTTACAACGGCGTCTTTTGTGCAAACTTCAAAGCTTCCTATTAGCATTCCTCAAGTGGATAAGGATAGCACTGATTCTAAAGACGTGTTGGACAAGAAACAAGTTACGATCGCCATTTCTAATAAGGGTTCTTTTTATTTTGACGATAAAGAAATCAGCTTTGAAAATTTAAAACACAAGGTTTCCACTTTGGCTAAAGACACCCCTATTGTCTTGCAAGGCGATAAGAAAAGCAATTTGGATAACTTTATCAAAGTGGTGGATTTATTGCAAACGAACAATCTGAAGCAACTTTACATTCTTGTTGAAGATAAAAAGAATCAAAAAAATTAGTTTTAGTCAATTTTTAGCATTCTTTAGCTAAAATCTACGCTTATGTTTAATTTTTATCAAGGGAGTTTTAAATGAAACGCACTTACCAACCACATAACACACCAAGAAAGCGAACCCATGGCTTTCTTGTGAGAATGAAAACCAAAAACGGGCGCAAGGTGATTAATGCCAGACGAGCTAAGGGCAGAAAAAAGCTTTCCGTCTAAACCCTATGACTCTTTAAAAAACAAGAGCGAGTTTGATAGGGTTTATAGAAAAGGTTTTAAAAAACATAACCCTTTTTTTTCGCTCTTTGTTTTGGATTTGTCAAAAGAGCCACCAAAAGAAAAAGAGGGCTTTAAAGATCCGCTCTCTTGCAGGTTTAAAGACCGAAATACGCTTTGTTTGTTAGGTTTGAGCGTGTCCAAAAAAGTCGGCAACGCCGTGAAACGAAACCTCATCAAACGCCGTTTGCGATCACTGGTTACAAGGCATGCCGCTCTTTGTCAAGGGCTTGCTTTGGTGTTTGTGCCTAAAAGCGATTGTTATCATTTGGATTTTTGGGCTTTAGAAAAACATTTTTTAGAAATGCTAACTTCCATTAAAGACTATATGAACAAAGCCTTAAAAGACTTGAAAAAAGGAATGACTCATACCCATGCGAAACAATAAAACGCCTTTTTTGAGCGCAATTCTTACGGCATCAATTAGGGGTTACCAACGCTTTTTTTCGGCTTTCACTTTTTCAAGTTGCCGGTTTTACCCCACTTGCTCCAACTACGCCCTATGGTTGCTCTGTTTTGAAAACCCCCTAATCGCTATGGGTAAAATCGCTATAAGGATACTCTCATGCAACCCTTTTTGCTCTGGGGGCATTGCTTACCCTACCACTCGCTTGAAACGCCCTAGCCTACTCCAATCTCATAAAGATTTCAATCGCAATTTTAAAACCATCACTTTTTGGCTCGTTCCCACAAAAAGCCACACAACTTACTACATCATTAAGGTTTAATCACAATGGATAAAAACAACAATAATAATCTCCGCTTGATTTTAGCGATCGCTCTTTCTTTCTTGTTTATCGCTCTTTATAGCTATTTTTTCCAAAAACCAAACAAAACAACAACCGAAACCACAAAGCAAGAAACAACCAACAACCACACAACAACAAGTCCTAACGCGCCCAACGCTTTTAACGCCACTCAAACCATCCCCCAAGAGAATTTGTTAAGCACGATTTCTTTTGAGCATGCCAGAATTGAAATTGATTCTTTAGGGCGTATCAAACAGGTTTATCTCAAGGATAAAAAATACCTAACCTCCAAACAAAAGGGCTTTTTAGAGCATGTGGGCCATCTTTTTAGCTCCAAAGAAAACGCGCAACCCCCCCTAAAAGAGCTCCCCCTTTTAGCAGCCGATAAACTCAAGCCTTTAGAAGTGCGTTTTTTAGACCCCACGCTCAATAATAAAGCGTTCAACACCCCTTATAGCACTTCAAAAACCACCCTTGGGCCTAACGAACAGCTTGTTTTAACCCAAGATTTAGGCGCTCTTAGCATCATTAAAACCCTGACTTTCTATGATGATTTGCATTATGATTTAAAAATCGCATTCAAATCGCCCAATAATATTATCCCTAGCTATGTGATCACCAATGGTTACAGGCCGGTGGCTGATTTAGACAGTTACACCTTTTCAGGAGTGCTTTTAGAAAACAACGACAAAAAAATTGAAAAAATTGAAGATAAAGACGCTAAAGAAATCAAACGCTTTTCTAACACCCTCTTTTTATCCAGCGTGGATAGGTATTTCACCACCTTGCTTTTCACTAAAGATTCTCAAGGTTTTGAAGCCTTAATCGATTCAGAAATCGGCACTAAAAACCCCTTAGGGTTCATTTCCCTTAAAAATGAAGCGAATTTGCATGGCTATATTGGCCCTAAAGATTACCGCTCTTTGAAAGCGATTTCACCCATGCTCACTGATGTGATAGAGTATGGCTTAATCACCTTCTTTGCCAAAGGCGTGTTTGTTTTACTGGATTATTTGTATCAATTTGTGGGCAATTGGGGTTGGGCAATCATTCTTTTAACGATTATCGTGCGCCTAATCCTTTACCCCTTAAGCTATAAGGGCATGGTGAGCATGCAAAAGCTCAAGGAATTAGCCCCTAAAATGAAAGAACTCCAAGAAAAATACAAGGGCGAGCCCCAAAAGTTGCAAGCCCACATGATGCAGCTTTACAAAAAACATGGGGCTAACCCGCTAGGGGGCTGTCTGCCCTTAATCTTACAAATCCCGGTATTTTTTGCGATTTATAGAGTGCTTTATAACGCTGTGGAATTGAAAAGCTCAGAGTGGATCTTATGGATCCATGATTTATCCATCATGGATCCGTATTTTATTTTACCGCTTCTTATGGGAGCGTCTATGTATTGGCACCAGAGCGTTACGCCAAACACCATGACCGATCCCATGCAAGCAAAGATTTTTAAACTCTTGCCCCTATTATTCACGATCTTTCTAATCACTTTCCCTGCAGGGTTAGTCTTGTATTGGACCACAAACAACATCCTTTCGGTGTTACAGCAACTCATCATTAATAAAGTCTTAGAAAACAAAAAACGCGCGCATGCTCAAAACATAAAGGAATAATAAAGGAAAATTGATGCAAAATCCTATTGAAATCAAAGCCAAAACCTTAGAAGAAGCCCTCATTCAAGCTTCTATCGCCTTGAATTGCCCCATTATTAATTTGCAATATGAAGTCATTCAAACGCCCTCTAAAGGTTTTTTAAATATAGGTAAAAAAGAAGCCATTATTTTAGCGAGCGTTAAAGAAAGCGTTAAGGAGGTTAAAGAAGAGAGCGTTAAAGAAATTGACACGAAAGGAATCCATCAAAGTGCAGAAGAAAAAAAACAAAACTTAGAAACAGAAACACCGCAAGAAGAAAGAATTACCCCTAAACCCCCTAAAAAAAACCTTAAAGAAGAATCTCATAATGGAGACAAACTCCATGAAATTAAGCAAGAATTGAAAGACTTATTCTCCCATTTGCCTTATAAAATCAATAAAGTGGAGGTGAGTCTTTACGAACCGGGGGTTTTATTGATCGATATTGATGGCGAAGATTCCGCCCTTTTGATTGGCGAGAAAGGCTATCGTTACAAAGCCCTTTCTTACTTGCTCTTTAACTGGATCCACCCTGCTTATGGCTATAGCATCTGCTTAGAAATCTCCACTTTTTTACAAAACCAAGAAAAGGTTATGGAAGCGCAACTCCAAAGCGTGATCATGACCGTGCATGAAGTGGGTAAGGGGCAGATGAAAGCCCCTGATGGCGTTTTAACCTATATCGCTTTAAAGAAATTACGAAAAGCGTTCCCTAATAAGTATGTTTCTATCAAAACCAACTTAAACGATGAAAAATACATCGTTATCAACGACTTTAACAATGAATGACACCATCGCCGCTATCGCTACCCCTTTAGGCAAGGGAGCGATTAGCATCATTAAAATCAGCGGCCATAACGCCCTAAACATTCTCAAACAACTCACCCAAAAACAAGACTTCACCCCCAGATACGCTTACGTGTGCGATATTTTTTCTAATGGCGTTTTATTAGACAAAGCGTTAGTGATTTATTTCAAAGCCCCCTATAGTTTCACCGGTGAAGATGTGTGCGAAATCCAATGCCATGGAAGCCCCCTTTTAGCGCAAAATATCTTACAAGCTTGCTTGAATTTAGGATCTAGGCTCGCTAAAGCGGGGGAATTTAGCAAAAAAGCCTTTTTAAACCATAAAATGGATTTGAGCGAGATTGAAGCGAGCGTTCAGCTCATCCTTTGTGAAGATGAAAGCGTTTTAAACGCTCTAGCCAGGCAGCTTAAAGGGGAGTTGAAAATTTTTATTGAAGAGGCCAGGAATAATCTTTTAAAGCTTTTGGCGAGCTCAGAAGTTTTGATTGATTATAGCGAAGAAGACATCCCTAGCGATTTTTTAAAGGAAGTGTCTTTTAATTTAGAAAGACAAATCGCCTCTTTTAAGGATTTATTGGATTTTTCTAACGCGCAAAAACAAAGGAATAAGGGGCATGCCTTAAGCATTGTTGGCAAACCCAATGCCGGTAAAAGCTCCCTGTTAAACGCCATGCTTTTAGAAGAAAGGGCTTTGGTGAGCGATATTAAAGGCACGACAAGAGACACTATAGAAGAAGTCATTGAACTAAAAGGGCATAAGGTGCGCTTGATTGATACGGCTGGTATTAGAGAGAGCGCGGATGAAATAGAGCGTTTAGGGATTGAAAAAAGCCTTAAAAGTTTAGAAAATTGCGACATTATTTTAGGCGTGTTTGATCTTTCTAAACCCCTAGAAAAAGAAGATTTTAACCTTATGGACACCCTTAATCGCGCCAAAAAGCCTTGTATTGTCGTTTTGAATAAAAACGATTTAGCCCCCAAACTAGAGCTTGAAATTTTAAAATCTTATCTTAAAATCCCTTATTCTATCCTAGAGACCAACACCCTAAATTCCAAGGCTTGCTTGAAAGATTTGAGCCAAAAAATCAGTGGGTTTTTCCCCAAACTAGACACCCAAAACAAGCTCTTGCTCACTTCCCTAGCCCAAACAACCGCCCTAGAAAACGCCATTACTGAATTGCAAAACGCTAAAAGCCATTTAGACACTTTAGAGCTTTTTTCTTATCATATTTTAAGCGCGATAGAAAACTTGAACTTGCTCACCCGCCCTTATGAAACCAGCCAGATGCTTGATAGCATGTTCAGCGAATTTTGCTTAGGCAAATGAAATCGCTTAAAGCATGGATTAAAACCCCTTTAGCGCTACTTTTTAAGACTTTTTTACCCATTAGCGCCGTTTAGTATCCGTATTTGCAAAAACAATACTGCCATTTTTCAAAAAGGGGTAAAATAAGCTAGTTTAAAATATATACATACTATCAACTGCTTTTGAGTAAAAATGTTAAAAAAGACCATTAAGGAGATTTCATGTTAAAACTCGCCAGTAAAACGATTTGTTTGTCCCTAATCAGCTCATTCACCGCTATGGAAGCCTTTCAAAAACACCAAAAAGACGGCTTTTTCATAGAAGCCGGGTTTGAAACCGGGCTATTACAAGGCACACAAACTCAAGAACAAACCATCGCCACCACTCAAGAAAAACCCAAACCTAAACCCAAACCAAAACCCATTACCCCTCAAAGCACCTATGGGAAATACTACATCTCCCAAAGCACCATTTTAAAGAATGCGACTGAGTTGTTTGCAGAGGATAATATCACCAACTTAACCTTTTACTCTTCAACCCCTGTGTATGTAACCGCTTATAACCAAGAAAGCGCTGAGGAAGCAGGCTATGGTAATAACAGCTTGATTATGATACAAAACTTCCTGCCTTATAACTTGAACAACATTGAGCTGAGTTACACGGACGATCAAGGCAATGTAGTCAGTTTGGGCGTGATAGAGACTATCCCTAAACAATCTCAAATCATTCTGCCTGCAAGCTTGTTTAACGATCCGCAACTTAACGCTGATGGCTTCCAGCAACTCCAAACCAACACCACACGATTTTCTGATGCCAGCACGCAGAATCTGTTTGATAAGCTCAGTAGGGTTACAACCAATCTTCAAATGACTTATATCAATTACAACCAATTTTCTAGCGGTAACGGCAGTGGCTCTAAACCCCCATGCCCTCCATACGAAAATCAAGAAAATTGCGTGGCTAAAGTGCCGCCTTTCACCTCTCAAGACGCTAAAAATTTGACCAATTTAATGCTGAACATGATGGCGGTGTTTGATTCTAAATCTTGGGAAGACGCCGTCTTAAACGCTCCTTTCCAATTTAGCGACAACAACCTTTCAGCGCCATGTTATTCTGATTACCTTACATGCGTGAATCCTTACAACGATGGGCTTGTTGATCCTAAATTGATCGCTAAAAATAAAGGAGATGAATACAATATAGAAAACGGGCAAACAGGCTCAGTGATATTGACGCCGCAAGATGTTATCTATAGCTATAGAGTCGCTAATAATATTTATGTGAATCTCTTGCCCACAAGAGGAGGGGATTTAGGGTTAGGGTCTCAATATGGTGGCCCGAATGGCCCAGGCGATGATGGCACCAATTTTGGCGCTTTAGGGATATTGTCCCCTTTCTTGGATCCTGAAATACTGTTTGGCAAAGATTTGAATAAAGTCGCCATCATGCAATTAAGAGACATCATCCATGAATACGGGCATACTTTAGGCTATACGCATAACGGGAACATGACTTATCAAAGAGTGCGCATGTGCGAAGAAAACAATAGGCCAGAAGAGCGCTGTCAGGGCGGGAGGATAGAGCAAGTGGATGGGAAAGAAGTGCAAGTGTTTGAGAACGGGCATGAAGTGCGAGACACCGATGGTTCTACCTATGATGTGTGTTCTCGTTTTAAAGATAAGCCCTATACAGCGGGCAGCTATCCTAATTCCATCTATACCGATTGCTCTCAAGTCCCCGCCGGGCTTATAGGCGTTACCAGCGCTGTTTGGCAACAACTCATTGATCAAAACGCCCTACCGGTGGATTTTACTAATTTGAGCAGCCAAACCAACTATTTAAACGCCAGCTTGAACACGCAAGACTTTGCGACCACCATGCTTAGCGCGATCAGTCAAAGCCTTTCATCTTCTAAATCTAGCGCTACCACCTATCGCACTTCAAAAACCTCACGGCCCTTTGGAGCCCCCTTATTGGGCGTTAATCTTAAAATGGGCTATCAAAAATATTTTAATGATTATCTAGGGTTGTCTTCTTATGGCATCATCAAATACAACTACGCTCAAGCCAATAACGAAAAAATCCAGCAATTAAGCTATGGTGTGGGAATGGATGTGCTGTTTGATTTCATCACCAATTACACTAACGAAAAGAACCCTAAAAACAATCTAACCAAGAGGGTTTTCACTTCCTCTCTTGGGGTGTTTGGGGGGTTAAGGGGCTTATACAATAGCTATTATTTGCTGAACCAATACAAAGGGAGCGGTAATTTAAATGTGACCGGTGGGTTGAATTACCGCTACAAGCATTCTAAATATTCTATAGGCATTAGCGTTCCTTTAGTCCAATTGAAATCTAGGATCGTTTCTAGCGATGGCGCTTATACCAATTCTATCACCCTCAATGAAGGGGGCAGTCATTTTAAAGTGTTTTTTAATTACGGGTGGATTTTTTAGGGGTTAAAAATTGGCTTCAACTCCCTATTGGCTCCAAAACGCTCTTTTTAGGCTCTTTTGCAGGCGGTTTAACGCTGTTTTGCGAGCGAGCGTTAGTGTTCGCTCTTTTTGTTCTTGTATCGCTTGCGTGATTTCTTTAAGCTCGTTGAAGCTTTTTTGCATCTCGTTTGTTTGTTCCCTGTTTTCTTTTTCCTTTCGTATTGAAACGCCCTTTTTTAGGCGGTCGTTTGGTTTAAAAATGCGTTAGCTTTTAAAAATGTTCGTTAGATTTGGGACAAATAAGTGAGCTAGGGGGTTTGAGGATTTGAACGCCCAAAGTCATTTGGTTTTTTCAAATAAGCTCGCTTGCGTTGGCTCTTAAAAAAGATTTTAGTTTTTAGTGGGTGTGGTTTAGATGAGTTTGTGGGATAAAGAGCATTGAATAACGTTTTAGTTTATTTGGCGAGAACAAAAGCCATGAACTTTTAGGGGATTATTTTAATAGGTGCAAAAACGCCACGCTAAACAAAATAATAATGCTACAAAACTGAATGAATAAGCATAAAGCAAGATTAATACCTTGCTTATAGCCCCGTATTGCCCTGCCCTTCTTTATTAGCGTAATCTTTCAATTCTTTATAAAGCAAAGATTGCAAGCGCGTGATAGCAAAATTCTTATTCTTTTCATCCACTTCAAGGCTTCTATTCAATACGGGCGTGCCTTGACAATCGCTCGCGCTAACAACCACTCTAATGCGTGTGATGCCATTAGCACTGTCTGTGAAAACTTCATTTTTGATTTGATAGAGCTTTTCTTCATCGCTAGGGGTTAGCACTCTGGCGTAAGCGCTCATGAGAGCGTTTTTAATCTCTGCGTCGCTGTTATCATCAAAAGCGATTCGCACTTTAGGTTTGAAAGCGTTTTGATAGTAGATTTTTTCATAATTTTCTAGAGAACTCACCGGGACAGAATACGCTTTTAAAATCCTTTCCATAGGCGCCGCTTTAGCCAATAAATCCCCCATGCTCTTAGATTGCTGTAAAAAAACCCCTTTACAAACCTTAGGCATTAAGGTGGAAAACTGCCCATAAAGAGCGTTATACTTATCCCTTAAACCTTGCAAAAACAAGTTTTGGTTAATCCTTACTCTGGTGTAGTAGATCCCTTTTTGTGCTTCTTGATTGACAATTTCTACATTATTCAATTCCAAGTCATCGGTTTTTAAGTTGATCGTTTGTGAATCGCTGGATTTTAACTTATTATCCACACGACTTTTTTGAATATGGATTTGTGAATTGACCACCACGCTAATAGACGCCACTAAATCCGCTAACGCTTTTTGTTTAGAAGCCTCTTTAGAAGTGGCTGAACCACTCCCATAAAGATAGCCTTTTTGGGTGTTTGTTTTGTTATAGGCCTTGCTATACCACTTAGGCTCTGCGCTTAAATTGGCACCCACAAAAGCCACAAGGCATGCAAGAATAATCTTTTTCATTATCAATCCTCACTCATTCATTAAAGCGACATGCTTCTTAGTAATCCTTAAAAGCACATAAACTTTATCCGTATCAATAAAAGTGGCCTTTAGCTCACTAGCCTTAATCTCTATTTTATCCCCCTTGAAAGCTTCCATCACTTTCTCTAAGGCGTTTTGTCTGGCTGAGGACAAGCTATAATCCATATCTGAAAGCAATACATCGCTCATCCCACACACTAAAATTTTTTCGTCTTTGGTTTGGGTCTTTTCAATCCGCATCTCTTTTGAGCAATCTTTTGCCCACTTAGGCAAGGATTTCCCCCACACAACCCCCAACACCAAAATAAGCGCGACAGCAAGGCGTTTCATTAAAACCCTACTTTTTAACCATGCCTAACTCTTCGCGCACTTTATCCACAATTTGCTTATCCAAGCCCACTAAAACAAAAACCCTATCTTTACCGACATAGCGGGCGAGCATTTTAGAAGCGATCAATTCCTTATCCACTAATTGAGAAATTTTTTCAGTATCAGTGCCGCTGATGGACCTTTTACCAGAAGCGTCTACCGTTCTGGTTTTTTCATTTTCCAAATCTTTTTGTAAAGTGGATTTTAGATTCGCCGCTAAATTAGCCCTGGCTTTCGCTGTAGCCTGATTCGTAGAATAATCCACATCGTTATTGGTGATCAAATCTTCAGCCCTTCCTAAAAAGACCCCTGAATATTTTTCATACTTCGCCACTTTTTCCAAATCCCCTACAACCCAATCAGGAGCACCTTTAGTCGCTTCTTTGTATGCCTTATTGCTTTTACTGATACCTGATTTTGGGGCATGGCTACAACCTACGATCACCATCGCTGCTATCACACTCATCCCTAAAATTTTTTTAACTTGATTTTTCATCGCTCATCCTTTCAAATATAAATTTAAAACATACGCTTATTGCTAGCATTTTTCACAATAGGCTTAACATCGCTCCATACCTCTTCACCCGTTTTCCTATTGGTAAGGCTTAGGGTGAAGTCGTAGTCTAAGCGTTGCCTAGAACTACTAATAGAGGCTGCGATACTGGATACTTTACCACTTAAAGATAAATCAGCGGCTTTTAAAGTGCCTTTTTCTACAGTGGTGTCTTGATTATACTCTTCGCTCTCTCGTTCTTTTTCGCGCTGTTTCACCATTCTGCTGTCTGCTTCAATACCACTCCCTCCACTCGCCCTTGTGATATTGAACCTCCCATTAGATCGCAACCGCAACTGCCGCGCGATTTCGGTCGTCAAAAGATTCATGTCCAAATTGGGCTGAGTGGTGTCGTTAATCACATCTGAAACTTCAATCAAATGCTTGCCCTTGAGTTGCTCAAAATTAGGGTCGCTAAACATGGAATCTAACATGGCGTTAGCGGTTAGCAATAAATCCGTGCTATTGATACTTGCAGTCGTATTTTTAGTGGCATCATTCACATTTTGATAAGTTGCCATTTCGCTTGAGCAACCCACCCACAATAAAGTACTCAAAATCACCGAGCTTATAATTTTTAATTTTGTTTTCAATACCATAATGATAGAAACTCCCTATTCAAAATTTAAAACAGATACTTCCGTTCCTAATTTTAAACTTCTAATCTAAACACACAGTGTTTTTGCGGATTTTAGCATTTTATGTGTCTTTTTTTTCACATTTTACAAGTTTTAGCCCTACAAATTTCACACTGTAAGCATTAATACCACAAATCCGCTCATTTTTAGCTTAATTAAAGAAACTTTTTTAACAAACACCTTATTTAAAAACGATAAAAACGATTTTTTGAGATAAAGAAGTAATATAAAAGCTATTTGCAGTTAGCCCCCTATCAAAAAAGGGGCTAAAAAAGATTTTTACAAGCTCTTATTTTAACAATAAGACTCTTTAACGCCCTTTATAATAATGCTTTTAAGGCGTCTTCAATCGGTTTTTGAGAGCTAGGTTCTACAAGCCTTTCACCCACTTCTTTGGCGTTTTTGTAAAAAATCAAAGTAGGGATCTTGCGGATGCCTAAGCTCTCTTTGAGATCCTGGCTTTCATCAAAAGAAACCTTAAAAAATTCCACCTTGCCTTTGTAGGTTTTGGCTAAATTTTCCATGATCGGCTCAATCTTCCTGCAATCCGGGCACCAACTCGCCCCCACATTAACCACTACCGCTTGATGAGCGGTTTTTTCTGCGTAATTCTTTCCGTTAATCACTTCTAACATGATAATCCTTATTTTTTATTTCCCCCAACCGCTGAAGTATAGCATAACTCAAGCGCTAATCCCCTTTAGTATTAGCCCTATTAGCCATAAACGCATGCAATTGGTTGTATTCTTGGCGGTTTAAAAAACGCATTTTCCCTACCGGCAAGGCATTCAAATTCACAAAACCATAACGAACGCGCCTTAAATCCAACACCCCAGCGTTAAAAAACGCAAAAAAACGCCTCAGTTCTCTATTTTTCCCCTCATTAATAATGACTCTCAGTTTAGAGTGTTTGGCATGGTTTTTGATGATTTCATAACCAACAAAGGGGGCAAATTCCATGCTTTTAATGGGGGTTTTTTGGTGCGCTCCCTTAGTAGCGTTTTTTAATTTCAAGCCCTCTTGCATGGCGTTTTCCATCTCTCGTGTAACAAAGCCTTGAATTTTAACAAGATACTCTTTTTCTAAATTCGCATGCATTAAAGCGCTCACCACCGCCTTACTATCGCTTAAGAGTAGCACCCCCTCGCTCGCAAAATCCAAACGCCCCACCGGCGCAAAATGGGCGTATTTTTTCTCCAAGCTTTCATAAATCACGCGCCGTTTTAAGGGATCGGCTTTGCTCACTAATTCGCCCTTTGACTTATGATAGACTAGCACGCTGAATTTTTTGTTTTTTAAAGGCTTGATGAGTCGTTTGTCTAAAAACACCTTGTCGTTTTCTTTAACCACGCTAGCGAGTTTGGCATGCTCATGGTTGATTTTCACCCGCCCTTCTAAAACCAATTTTTCAGCTTCTCTTCTGGAATGCTTGGTGTAATGGGCTAAAAATTGGTTGATCCTCAAGCTAAATCCCTCCACTCTAACCCTTTAAAATCGTCCTTAATCTTTTCATTTACCATTAAATCGCTTTGGATTTTGAATTGCTTATCCTTATCTTTGATGATCAAATACAAGGGGCGTTTACCCTGGTGTTTTAGAGCGCTCTCTTTGATCTGTCTTAAAAACTCTTTTTTCACATCGTTTTCTAACACGATCGCCAAAGAGCAAGAACTGGAGGCGAGCATTTCCATGGGGGGGATTTCGCGCACGTCTTCTTTTTGCTTTTCAGGGTCTTTATAACGGGCTTTAGGGATTTTAACCTCCCTAGCGCTCTCTAAATCCAAGATTTCAAAAAGCCTTAATCGCGCCACTTCTTCTTGCTCTTCAATCTTGCATTTAAACACTAAGGGCTTATTAATATCCAACTCTTCTAAAGCGTTTAGTTGCTTTTCAAAAAGCATGAGTTCAAACTTGCCGTATCGATCCAAAATGTCCGCTGTGCCATAAGGCTTACCGCTTCGTTTGCCAATTTTCTTTTTAACCTCCATGATTTTACCCAGCAAATAAGCCTGCGAGCCAATCTCCAACTCTTCAATATCAATGCTTTTGACTAAATTTTTAAAGCCCTTAATTTCTTCTTTAAACTCGTCTAAAGGGTTGCCTGAAACATGGATTCCTAAAGTTTCATATTCGCATTCTAAAAGCGTTTTAGCGTCATGTTCGCCCAAATCAACCATATCTAAAATAACCTGCTCTTTAATTCCGCCTTCCATGGCTCCAAAAAGAGAGTTACCCCCTTGCATCATTTCATTAGCCTTGTCTTTAGCGCGCCCGGCATCGCAGATCAAATCCAAGTTAGCGAGCATGGTTTTTCTAGTGTAGCCTAAATTGTCCAAGCTCCCTGATTTCACCAATGGCTCTAAAGATTTTTTAGTGAGTTTAGAAAAATCCACCCGTGAAATAAAATCTTCCAAACTCTTATAATCCCCTTTAGCCCTTTCTTCAATGATGTTTTTAATCGGCTCACCCCCAACCCCCTTAACCGCTCCCAAACCAAACACGATTTTCTTTTCTAACTCGCCTTTTTGATTTTTAAACTCCGCCACGCTGAAATCTTGCATAGAAGAATTGATGTGCGGAGGCATCACTTCAATTTCTAAAGCCCTAACCTCATCAATATAGCGTGCCACGGATTCAATCTTATTGGATTCGCTAGTGAGCATCGCTGCCATGAACTCATGCTTGTAATAAGTCTTTAAATACGCCGTTTGGAAAGTGATCATCGCATAAGCCGCTGAATGCGATTTGTTGAAACCATAGCCGGCAAATTTAACGATCAAATCCCACAAATTAGCCGCCTTTTGGCCATCATGCCCTAAATTTTTAGCGCCTTCTACAAACTTGGCCTTATTGTCCGCCATGATCTGAGCGTCTTTTTTCCCCATAGCGCGACGGATGAGATCCGCTTCACCCAAGCTAAAACCACCGATAGTTTGCACGATTTGCATCACTTGCTCCTGATAGACGATCGTGCCGTAAGTGGGCTTTAAAATCGGCTCTAATTCTTTAAACGCATAAGCGATAGGCTCAACGCCATGCTTTCTGTTCACAAAATCATCTACCATGCCTGATTCCATGGGTCCTGGTCTGCCTAGCGCGATAATGGCGATAATGTCTTCAAAGCTTGAAGGCCTTAAGCGCTTGTTAAGCCCTTGAAACATCCCGGATTCAATCTGGAAGATCCCCACCGTATCCCCGCTTTGGATCGTTTTATACACTTTCGGATCGTCCATATCCAACGATAAAAAATCCACATCAATGTTATGTTGCGTTTTAATGATTTTAAGCGCATCATCAATCACGGTCAAGGTTTTAAGCCCCAAGAAGTCAAACTTGATCAAATCCACCGGCTCTAAATACTTCATGGAATATTGCGTAACGATACCGCCGGTTTTTTCAGAGGCAAATAAAGGGGTTTTGTGCCACAATTCTTTTTGGCTATCCACCACTAAGGCTGCGGCATGCACGCCTGCGTTGCGATTCAAATTCTCTAAATTGAGCGAATACTCCCACACTTGTTTGGCTACTTCATTGCTTTCTACCAATTCCTTGATTTTAGGCTCTAGTTCCCACGCCCCCTCTATGAACTCGCCATTTTTTTCATAGCCCTTAAGCGTGATGCCTAATCGGTTGGGTATGAGCTTGGCAAAATCATCAGCCTCCTTATAAGGCATGTCCAAAACCCTTGCGACATCTCTGATCACGCCTTTAGCCAACATTTTATTAAAGGTGATGACTTGCGCCACATTGTATTTGCCGTATTTTTCAATCATGTATTCTATGATTTCCTTACGCCGGCGCTGGCAAAAATCCGTATCAATATCAGGCATGCTGACTCGTTCAGGGTTCAAAAACCTTTCAAAGAGCAGATCGTATTTCAAAGGGTCAATATCGGTGATTTTTAGCGCAAAAGCCACCAAACTCCCGGCCGCGCTCCCCCTACCAGGTCCCACAGGAATACCCATTTCTTTAGCGTAACGGATAAAATCCCACACGATCAGCATATACCCTGGGAATTTCATGTTCGTGATGACTTCAATTTCTTTTTCTAGGCGTTCTTTGTATTGATCATGCTTTTCTTTTGGCACTAAGATCAAGCGCTCTTTCAAGCCTTCTCTGGCCTTATAAGCGAAATAAGAAGCGTCATCTTCAAAATTCAGCCCCTCTTCTTTAGCGTAAGCTTTAGTGAATTTGAAGCTTGGGGGGGTTGGGGGGTTCTTTTTATCGTCTTTTAAATCAATCTCTAAAACGCATTTATCAGCGATTTCTTGGGTGTTTTCTAAAGCTTCTGGAATATCCGCAAACAGCTTCGCCATTTCTTCAAGGGATTTAATGTAAAACTCATGCACGGAGTGTTTCAAGCGCCCCTTATCGTTTAGGGTTTTACCCATCGCTACGCACATCGCCACTTCTTGAGCCTTAGCGTCATTGGGCATGGTGTAGTGGGTGTCGTTGGTGGCAATGATTTTTAACCCTGTCTCTAAGGACATTTTAATGACTTGCTCATCAATGAATCGCTGATCTAAAATGCCATGGCGCATGATTTCTAAATAAAAATCGTCTTCAAAAATTTCCTGGTATTCGCAAGCGATTTTTTTGGCTTCATCATAGCCTTTAGCCCCATACTTGCGGTTTCTCTCATTGTTAGTATTCAAATGGTAATTGACTTCCCCTTGCAAGCACGCGCTAGAAGCGATAATGCCCTTAGAATGCTCCCTTAGAAGCTTTTTATTGATGCGCGGGAAATAATAAAACCCTTCTAAATACGCCATAGAGCTTAAAAACATCAAGTTTTCATAGCCCTCTTGGTTTTTAGCGAACAGGCACAAATGGAAGCGTTGCTTGGTTTCTTTGCTAGAGAGGTTGTCATCGTTATGGATATACGCTTCCATGCCGATAATAGGCTTGATGCCTTCTTTTTTCATGCTCGTGTAAAAATCAATCGCTCCAAACATGTTCCCATGGTCGGTTACGCTCACGCTTTTCATGCCCAATTCTTTAATGCGTTTGGCTAAGATTTTAATCTTGTTCGCCCCGTCTAAAAGCGAATATTCTGTGTGCAAGTGCAAATGCGTAAAAGCTTTATTCTCTTTCATCTTATAACCCTTATTTGGATTTAACGCCATTATACCTATCGCTCTTTAAAAAACTCTTTATCGGATCGTTTAGTGGTGAATTATTTTAAAATGGTGGTTATAATAAGAAAGTTTTGTCTTATTTTTAATACTATTTTAGGAGTTCATCATGAAAAAATCCATTTTATTGGGCGTTTGCTTGGCTTTTTCTTGCGTTTATGCTTTAAGCGATATGGATTTGATTAAAAAAGCGAAGGAAAGCCAATTAGAACCCATGCCTATGGGCAAAGCGCTCAAAGAATACCAGATCAAAAAAACCAGAGATGTGGGCATTGGCGCTAAAAACAGCGAAATCATGACCTCCGCTCAAGTGGAATTAGGCAAAATGCTCTATTTTGACCCTAGGATTTCCACTTCCTATCTTGTGTCTTGCAACACATGTCATAATCTGGGCTTAGGCGGGGTGGATCTAATCCCAAGCGCCATAGGCTCTCAATGGAAGAAAAACCCCCACCTTTTAAGCTCCCCAACGGTGTATAACTCCGTGTTTAACGATGTGCAGTTTTGGGATGGTAGGGTTACGCATTTAAACGAACAAGCGCAAGGCCCGATCCAATCTTCTTTTGAAATGGGGGCTGATCCTAAAGTCGTGGTAGAAAAAATCAATTCCATACCAGGCTATGTCAAGCTCTTTAGAAAAGCTTATGGCTCTAAAGTCAAAATTGATTTTAAATTGATCGCTGATAGTATCGCTATGTTTGAAGCCACGCTCATTACTCCAAGCCGTTACGATGATTTTTTAAGAGGCAATCCTAAAGCGCTCAGTAAAGCCGAAAAAGAGGGGCTGGATTTATTCATTTCTAAAGGCTGTGTGGCGTGTCATAATGGCATCAATCTTGGGGGGACAATGCAGCCTTTTGGGGTGGTCAAACCTTATAAATTCGCTAATGTGGGCGATTTCAAAGGCGATAAAAACGGGCTTGTGAAAGTGCCTACTTTAAGGAATATCACCGAAACGATGCCTTATTTCCATAACGGGCAATTCTGGGATGTCAAGGATGCGATTAAAGAAATGGGCTCTATCCAATTAGGCATTGAAATCAGCGATGCAGAAGCGAAAAAGATTGAAACCTTCTTTGAAGCCTTAAAGGGTAAAAAACCTAAAATAATCTACCCAGAACTCCCTGTAATGACGGACAAAACCCCTAAACCCTCTTTTTGATTTCAAAAAATCCCTTTAAGGGGGATTTGATTATGAAAACTTAAAAAATACTTTTAGCGCTTTTGCAACCAATAAATAATAGAGAGCTTGACTTTAGTCAAGCGATAATTTCTTAAAAAGCGATCTTTATGGGGTTTAGAGGGATTTAGTTGGAGGGTTGTAGGGGGAGGATTGTTTCAAAACACCCCCTATCCCCCATTCTTAAAATTTTTTTAATCCCTTTATCATTTAGAATGTTTTTTTGATTTTAGATCGTATTAAAACACAAAACATAAACTCATGGCGTTTTCAAATAAATTTTCATTTTTTGGTTGTCTAAAATAAGCGTGTCCTTGCCCTTAGTTACCATAAAATTACCCTTAAAATTCTCCATAAATTCCAATTCAAACGCCATTAAATGCTCATCTTTACACACTTTTCTTGAAATCCCGCTATCTTCAATTGCGATGTGCCTATCGCCCTGCCATGTGTAGCTGGCAAAATACCGGTTGCAATAGCCTTTCCCATAAATACGATTTTCTTTTTGATCAAACACAAACTCTCCCATAGAGCTTTTGGGCTTTGGCTTCTTTTTAAAAAGCTCATACCAGTGTTTCCTTTTTTCTTTTTGCTCTTGCTCTTTAGCTTCAATTGCTGCTTTATCTTCAGGTAAAGCGGTATTTAAAGAGGAATCTTGCTCTTCTTCATGCTCTCTAAAAGCGCTATCAGCGAGCATGGTTTCAATGTCATAGACTTGATGGTTTATTTCTACTTTTTGGATATGCCAATCGTTGCTAGAAAGTTTTTTATCAAACATTTTTAAAAAAAAACACCCCGAAAAGACACAAGCCGTTAAAACGCTTGCTCCAGCTAATCGTAAATTCAAATAGTTTCTCCTTATTTTATTTTTTTAACGGGCTTACACTTTGCGCTTCAATGGCTTTTTTAATCAAAGAAATCGCTTCTTGCATCGCTTGCGTGCTGACATGTTGGAGGGATTGTATCGCGCTTTCTTGGAAATCTTGACTGCCATTTTTACTCGTTTTGGTCGTTTTATTTTCCAAGCTAGAAATATTTTCATGCTTAATGATCACTCCAGAATACGAATCGCCTTTCACGCTAATATCATAGCCTAGCGCGAATTCCGCCCTGTAAGTAGAATTTTCTTTTTCTAAAAGAGAAAACGACAAAATCGTAAAACGAACCGCATAAGTGGGCGCACCCGCGCCATAAGGGGGCAAAGCCACGCCTAAGCATGCTTTTTGCGCTTCTTGCATGAACATGGTTTTTAGCATGTTGCGAGGCAAGTCTATCCATTTTTGGTGCTTCCCATGCGTGATCTGCCCGTCTTGCGCTTTAAACACGATCTCTTTAGTGTTGAATAAATCCGCACTCAAAATGCTAATGAGCCTTACTTCAGTCAAAGGTTTAGGGCATTGCGTCATTTCAAAAGAACTCGCATTCAAATCATAAGTTCTGATTTCTGGCAGCATTTGTTTTAAATTAATGCTCAAGCAACCCTGAAGCAATAGGGCGAGTGCTGATGAGAATGAAAAGATTTTTATCGCCGTAGCTCTCATGGTTATTTCCTTTCTCCAAAAATCGTTTTATAGGGGTTAGCGTCAAATTTATCTATCAAAGCAGAGCCTTTTTCCACAAAGTTATCAATGTTTCTTAAGCTCAACTGTGCTTGCATGATTAAGGGAGTGAACATCGCCTTAAAGTCGTATTGCCCCTGTTTGACGCGTTTATCCACATCTAAAGCCACATTATTGACATTAGAAACAAGGTTGTTAGCGTTGTTAATCAAAGAATCAAATTGAGTCTTTCTTGAATCCAAGTTAGCGATGAGATCATCCACTGAAGTGAGAATGTGCTTGAATTTTTCCACGTTTTCATCGTCTAAAATCCTATTCACATTCCTAATCGCTTTCATCACTTCTTGCACCACTTGATTAGCATCACCGCTCAAGCGATCCATAAGCCCTTCTTTAAAGATTAAAATCCGCTCCCCTTTATCGCCGCTACCATAAAATTCTTCATTGTGGCTTTGCTCTAAGGCTAAAAATTTTAACCCCATAAACCCTCTAGAAGAAACCGCCACTTTGGAGTCTTTACGGATCTTAACGCTGGATTTGATCATCAAATCCAAACGGACCACCCCCACTTTATCCTTTGCAAAACCCACCTTAATGACATTACCCACTTGAATCCCCTTGTAATTTATGGGCGAGTTGGTCGCAATGCCTCCCAAGTCTTTGTCCGTATAGACCACATATTCATAATACTTCCCGTCATCTAATCCCAAATGGCCTAGCCATAAAATAAAACCCACCATGCACACTAAGCATAAAAAGAAGAGCCCGCCGATTAAAGTGTAATTCACATGCCTTTCCAAAATTTCTCTCCTCGTGTTGAATTGAATAAATTGCCTTCATCTAGCCCTTGAGTTTGAGCCTTTTTAATAAAATCTTTTAAATCCCCGTTAAATTCTAATAGCCCGTCTTTGAGCATGATGAATCGATCCACGCAATCATGCACGGAGTCCAAATCATGCGTGATCATCACCACCGTAAGCTGTAAGCTCTCTTTGAGTGTCATGATGAGTTCGTCAAATTTGCCCGCGCTATAAGGATCCAGCCCGCTTGTTGGCTCATCTAAAAACAAGATCTCAGGGTTAGTTGCCATAGCCCTAGCTATACCCACGCGCTTTTTCATCCCCCCGCTCAATTCATAGGGGTAAAGGTGGTAAGCCCTAGGGGGCAAACCCACTCTTTCAATCCACATTTTAGAAATTTCTTCAACAATTTTTTTAGAATAAGCGCCGTATTGCTCTAGCATCACGCCCACATTTTCTAAAACCGTTAAAGAGCTATAAAGCGCCCCAAACTGGAAGCAAATGCCACAACGGTTAAAAATCTTTTGCTGCTCTGCTTCTTTGAGTTTCCATATATCTTCCCCAAAAAGCAACACTTCCCCCTTTGTAGGGCGATTGAGCAAGATCATGCACCTTAAAAGCGTGCTTTTACCGCTCCCTGACCCTCCTAAAATCGCCATCACTTCGCCCTTATGCACGCTAAAACTCACGCCCCTATGGATAATGGTGCTTCCAAAAGCGCTATGGAGATCCTTCACTTCAATTAAGACTTGGTTGTTAGTAGCGTTCATTATATGTTCAACTTAGAAAAGAGAATAGAAAAAATAGCGTCTAAGAAAATGATCCAAAACAAAGCGTTCACGACACTAATGGTGGTCAAGCGCCCAATGCTCTCGGTATCCCCCTTGACTTCAAACCCGCGCATGCACCCCACCATCGCAATCGCAAACCCCCAAAAAGGGGCTTTGACAATCCCTACCAAAAAATGATTCCAACCCACTGTGTCATGAAATCTGTCTATATAGCTTGGAAAGCCTAGATCCAATTGGTATTTAATCGCAAACATGCCCCCAAGAATGGCGAACGCATCAGCGATAAACACCAATAAAGGCAAAACAATCACTAAGGCTAACACCCTAGGCAACACTAAAAATTCAAAAGGGTTAAAGCCCATGGTTTTCATCGCATCCAATTCTTCAGTGATCTTCATCACCCCAATTTGGGCGGTAAAACTGCTCGCGCTCCTCCCGGCCACCACAAGGGTTAAAATGAAAGGACCGATCTCTCTTAAAGCGAGTTTGGCCGTCATTTCCACCGACATCAAAGGCGCGCCCAAGTCTTGTAGTTGTAAAGCCCCTTGCAAAGCAACGGCAAACCCCACGATAAACACCGTTAAAATACTCACCGGCAAAACCTTAAACCCGGATTCATTGATATGATAGAGCAAAGGAGTGATGCAAAAGCGTTTGGGGTTGAAAACGCTTTTAATGAAGTAAAATAAAATCATGCCGCAAAAATTGAATGCGTTTAAAAAGGTGTTATAAGTCTCTACAAGACTCTTACCCAATTTAGTGATCATGAGTTCGTATTTTTTGCCCGCTTTTTTAGATTCCAAATCGTCTTCTTTTTCAAGCCAGTCTTTAACCACTTTCAAAGCGCAAGCGTTATTCTCGCTCACGTTACACAATTCAATGTTTAAAGAACGCTCCTTGATGAGATCAAATAAAAACATGCCAAAAACAAAATCTATTTTTTGGCACCCTGAAAAATCCATTTTTAAAGGCCCTTGATGATCTAATAAATTTTTTTTCAACTCATCTAAACGAAACACGCTCGTTCTAAAATCCCAATCCCCTCTTAAAATCAGCACAGAGTTAGCCCCATCTTTACGCATCTCTAAAAATTTTTGTTTCTCTGTCTTCATTAAAATACATTCTCTCTTAGATTAGGTAAAATCTATTAACAAAATTTTGTTTGTTAAAACGACTATTTTAACACAATGATAAACCAAAAAGTTAAACAATACTCTATTCAATAAAGGATTAATTATTTTTAAAATGTTTAAAAAAATCATTTTTTTGTGCGTTTTTTTGATAGGGGGATTTGTCATTCCACCCCTTGAAGCCATGCCTATTTTGCGCAATAAAACCCCCAAAAAAAATTACCAAGAAGCCCATGAAAAGCTTTACAGGAGCATCATTAACCGCCAAAAGCTCACACGTAAAAAAAGCGGGTGGTATTTTTTAGGGGGGGTTGGCGCTGTAGAAGCCATTAAGGACTATCAAGGCAAGGAAATGAAAGATTGGATCGCCACGCTCAATTTAAAAACCGGCGTGCAAAGTTTTTTTAAAAAATACATCGGGATCAGGGGGGTTTTTGCATGGGATCTTGGGTCAGGAAAAGTGAATTATCAAAGCTATAAAGATCCTACCAACTCTTTTTTTACCATGCTTGCGGTGGGTTTGGATGTGATCATGGAATTTCCTCTAGGGAGTTATAAGCATTATTTAGGGGCGTTTGGGGGAGCTAGGGGGGCTTTAGTCGTTTATACAGACAAGCAAAATTTCAAGTTTTTTAAACATTCTGTGGTTTCAGGGGGATTAGCGATTAGTGGAGGGGTCATGCTCACGCTTTTTTTAAGGCACCGCATTGAATTAGGGTTTAAGATCTTGCCCACCGCCAGATTGCTTTCTAGCTCTAGTCGCTTTGAAACTTCGCCCCTATTTTATGCGGCATACAGCTATAAATTTTAACCTTTTAGCCAACTTCAAAAATCCAATCTTTGGGGGCTTCTTGTTCGCCTTGCTGGATGGATAAAAGCAAATCATAGAGTTGTTTGGTAATATTGCCCGGCGCTTCAAAAGAATAAGACTTGTCGTTATGCGCGATTTCTTTAATGGGCGTAATGATCGCAGCTGTCCCGCACGCTCCAGCTTCTTTAAACGCGCCCAACTCATCAATTAAAATCTCCCTCTCTTCTACTTTGAGTTTCAAACATTCTTTAGCCAAAACCATCAAACTTTTTCTGGTAATGCTTGGCAGAATGCTTGGCGAATGCGGGGTGATAAAGGCACTATCATGCGTGATGCCAAAAAAATTCGCCGCCCCCACTTCTTCAATCTTAGTGTGCGTGGTGGGGTCTAAATAAATGCAATCATCATAGCCTTGCTCTGTGGCTATTTTATGGGCTAACAGGCTTGCGGCATAATTCCCCCCCACTTTCACCCCACCGGTGCCTTTAGGCGCGGCTCTATCAAACGCCGTAGTGATAAACCTAGCCCCCCCTTTTTCTATGCCCCCCTTAAAATACGCCCCCACCGGCGCGCAAAACACGATAAAAAGGTATTCACTGGCCGGCTTTACCCCCAAATTATCCCCCACGCCTATGACAAAAGGGCGCAAATACAAACTCGCCCCACTTTTGTAAGGAGCGAGCCATTTTTGATTCGCTTTAATCACTTCAGCGCATGCTTTTAAAAACAGCTCTTCGCTCACTTTGGGCATGAGCAGTCTTTCGCATGAAGTTTGCAAGCGTTTGGCGTTTTCTAAAGGGCGAAAAAGAAGAGCTTTCCCCTTTTGAGAGCGGTAAGCCTTCAAGCCTTCAAAACAAGCCTGCCCATAATGCAAGACCGGTGAGCCTTCGCTGAGCTGTAACGCATTTTCGCTAACCAATTCGCCTTGCGACCACGAGCCGTTTTTATAAGCGGCGATGAAGCGAAAATCCGTTTTAATGTAGCTAAAGCCCAGATTTTTCCAGTCTAAATTTTCTAAATTTGGCATTTCACACCTTTAAATGGATAGTTTTTTCAGGTGCGATTGTATCTAAAAAGGGGTTAAAAATCCCTCAAATAACTGATTTGAAACGCATAGACTCTACGCACATCAGCCTGTAAGGTGTATCCCTTTTCGTTGGTGATGGAGAAAAGCCGGTGCGTGATCGTAGGCACTTTAATCCCTAATTCCAGGCTATTGTGTTTAGCGATATGGGTGCGGATCCCAAACTTCCATAAAAACTGGAAATTCGCCGGGCTATAGCTGGAATCGCTGTGGTGTTTTACATAACTAGCGATCTCTTTACTGATACTCGTTGCCCAACTATCCCCCGCTAATTGGATCCCCACGACAAAACCAAAAACCATGTTTTCTTTATTCACAAAATTCCACAGCGTATCTAGCCCTGCACCATAAGTGAATAAATTAATATAGTATTGCCCTTGATAGGAATCCCTTTCCGTTAAAGTCGTCCCACCAAAACTAAAGCTATTGTAAATAAACCCGCTCTCGCCCACCGGGATACCCTTTTTCATCACGCCAAAGCGGTTGTGCGCGTAGTCAAAAAACCCATAATAACGCATGCCAAACCATTTTTTCTTACCAAAAAATTGCTTATAGCCCACTTCAAAACCCGCTCCTGCATAAGGCGGGAACTTTATCAAAGGTTTTTGCAAGCCGTTGTCATTCACCATTTTAGTCTGATTTTGTATCATGCTCACCTGGTAATTGACTCCCACAAAAGCCGCGCTCTCTTCAGCGCTCGCCACAACACCCAAAGCCCCTAACAATATAATTCTTTTCAACATTCAGTCTCTTCCCTTTATTCTTTGATAATGACTTTATATTATATTAGCTTAAAATGGCTAAGTATTACTTATAAAGAAATAATAATATATTTTTTCTTAAACTCAATTAAAAACTAACCTTTTAGTTCATTCCAACGCTTAGCGATAAACGCGCTCGTTTCTAACGGCACCCTCAAAGGATACACTTCATCATTAAGAATGCGTTGGATTTCTTGCTGCAACTCTGGGGCGTTTTTTTCTTCAATTTCAAAAATCAATTCGTCATGCACTTGCAAAAGCAGCCTCACCGAAGGGTTATTTTTGAAACGCTCGCTCACTTTGAGCATGCCTAATTTCAATAAATCGCTCGCGCTCCCTTGAAAAATCGCATTCACGCCCTCTCGCAAATAATTGCCCTTGACATAATCATTCACGCCATTAAAATCAAACACCCGGTAACGCCCCAGCAAAGTAAAGGCCTTAGAAGTTTTTAAAATCTCTTCTCGCATGCCATTTAAATAATCTTTAATGCTAGGGAATCGCTTGAAATACGCTTCTATGTAACTTTTAGCCTCACTTAAAGGGATGTTTAAAGTTTCGCTCAATTTCTTACTCCCCATGCCATACACCAGCCCAAAATTAATGCTTTTAGCGATGGATCGTTTTTCTTTGGCCAGATCTTCTCCAAACAACGCTTTAGAAGTTTCTAAATGGATGTCTCGCCCCTTTAAAAACGCCTCCATTAAATCCTTATCCTGGCTGAAATGGGCTAATAAGCGCAATTCAATCTGCGAATAATCCACCCCTAGCAAACAATATTCTTTAGAGCTAGCGATAAAGCCCTTACGAATGAGTAAGCCTTTAGGCGATCGCACCGGGATATTTTGCAAATTAGGCGAATGCGAGCTTAAACGCCCGGTAGCTGTGCCGGTTTGGATGAAAGTGGTATGGATTTTATCGTCTTTGTCTTTTAAGCGCAATAAGGGAGTGGTGTAAGTGTTAAAAAGCTTATTCAATTCCCTGTATTCTAAAATCAAAGGGATGCTTGGGTGCTTGTCTAGGATTTTTAACAAATTTTTTTCATCGGTAGAATGGCTTTTATTTTTAGGAAGCCCTAATTTTTCATACAAGACTTCGCTAAGTTGCTTGGGCGAATTGAGGTTAAAATCCACGCCGATTAAATCCAAAATTTGGCGCTCTAAAACGTTTAATTCATCTTTAAACTCCTGCTCTAATCGCTTGAAATAAGGCGCATCAATCTTAAAGCCTTGAAATTCCATGCCCATTAAAACTTTCATGAACGGCGTTTCAATGTCTCTAGCCAAAATAAGCAAACCCTCTTCTAGCCCCCCTTTTTCAAAGTATTCGCACAAACGCTTTAAAGCGTTTAATTCCAAACTCAATTGCTCTAATTTTTCCGCCTTGCTTGTTGTTTTAAAATCTTTGATTTTTTCATGCGGGATTAAATCTTCTTTTAAATATTCCTTTAAAACCTCATCAAACCCCACTTTTTCCGGATTCTTTAAAAACGCTAAAATTTGAGTGTCCTGGATGCGGATGTTTTCTAAAGACACCTGATATTTGGCTTTTAAAAAGCTCAATAAAGGCTTTAAATCATGCCCAATGATTTGCGCATGCTGTAACATTTGAGAAAAAGCGTTTTGCAAAAACTCCAAAGAAAAGGGCGAAAATAACGCCTCTTCTAAAGGTAAAAAATAGCCTTGATCTTGTAATAAAAACGCTAGGGCTAGAACTTTTTTTTCTTTATCTAGCACCAAACGCATAAAAACCCTAGCGTTAGGGTTTTTTAATTTTTCTAAAAACATGCTCAAAGGCTCAGCGCTTTCTAAAACGATCATGCACGATTTTTTAGGGGCGTTTTCTAAGGCGGGGGCGCTGTCTAATATGGGGGCGTTTTCTACAATTAAAGGGGATTTTTCTAAATCCCTTAAAGTGGAAATAAAACCATATTCTTTCAGTTCGTCTTTGATTTTCAATAGGGGGTTTTCGCTAGGAAAAGCGCAACTTAAAAAATCAAATTCTTTAATGCACCCTCTTTCTAAAGTGGCTAATTCTTTGCTTAAAAACGCGCTCTCTTTGTCTTGTATAAGGGCTTGATACATTTTAGGGCTGAGTAAATTTTTCGCCAAGTCTAAATTTTCATAGATTTTTTCCAAGCTCCCTAATTGTTGTAACAATTCCTTAGCGTTCTTGCTCCCAATGCCCTTAATCCCCTTGTAATTATCGCTGCTATCCCCTACAATGCCCTGATAATCCGTGAATTGACTCGGCAAAATCCCGTATTTTTCCACGCAATCCTTCGCCAAAAACTCCGTTTTGCCATCAAAAAGCGCGATTTTATCGCTCAAAAGCTGGTTAAAATCCTTATCTTTAGAATAAATGCGCGTTTTATAAGGGCTTAGCGTGGCTAGAGTAGCGATCACGTCATCGGCTTCAAACCCGCTCATTTCCACGCAAGTAAAACCCATTTTTTGCAACCATTCTAAAGCGATAGGGATTTGTAAAAGCATCTCTTTAGGGGCGTCTTTACGATTTTGTTTGTATTCGCCCAGTTTTTCAGCTCTTTTAGTTTTAGTCTGGCTTTCTAGGGCGAACACGATAAAAGGCATGTTTTTTTTATCCTTATAAAATTTTTTAACCATGCCCACAAGCCCCGTTAAAAGCCCTGTAGGAAAGCCCTTATCGTTGGTTAAAGGTTTTGTTTTAGCGCTCATGTAATAGCTTCTAAACAAATACGCAAAAGTATCAATTAAAGCTAAAGTCCCTTCTTTAATGACTGGCTGCTCCATTATTCAACCCTCTTCAATCAAGCGAATTTTAAGTTTATTGTAACACAAGCGAGCGCGCTTAAAACCCCTTTTAAAATAACGAGTCTTTTTGAACGGGCGCTTCTTGGCTGATGATTTCTTTTGTAGCCTGGATTTGAGCGCTGCAGTATTGAACCACGCCTTGAATGGTTTGTTTCATTAGGGCGTTGATGATGGTGCGCATGAAATGGAAATCAATACCGCCATGTGGGTTGGTGGGGAGAATGATTGACATTTCACTAGCAATTTTACGATTGAATTTATTACCATAATCAAAACGCCCACAAGCTACTTTTTTAAAAGCCACAACGATATAGAGTAAGGTTTTTTCATTCCAAAACTCATGGTATTTTAAAGGGTATAGCCCTTGCACATGCGAATACCCTATAAAAGGTCTTTTTTGATAAAAAATACCCTCTGAAGTCGTGGTATCGCTATAAGTGATCTGATTGCCCTTTTCGGTGGGTTCTAAAGGAGAATAACCGCTTATCCCATTGTTCAAACTAGAATTGGTAACGACTGGATTTTTTGCGTTACTATCAAATAAATGAGGGTTTGTGAGGTTATAGGCTTTTGTGGGGCGTATTTCAAACAAATCCCCTAGTTTGAAGTGTTGCCATGTTAAGCCGCATGGGGTATTACCCCCCCCAGAATTGTTGCCATTGAAAACGTTAAGGGCGTTTTCTTCATCGCTAGAAAGGGTGGTGTTTTCTAGCCCTGTAACTTTTAAATAAGCCTCAAGTTCGGCTATGAATTTTTCCATGAAATGAAAATCAATATCCTCAAAGGTTTGAGTGTTAGCGGTGGGTTTTAGGGGTAGAATGACCTTATCGTTTTTAATTTTTACCCATGAGCACATGTTTTCATAGCCGAATTTTTTAGGGTAACCAAAAAATAGCGTGGATAAAAACAAACCGATTTTATGGTTGATTTCAAATTTGGGTTTGAGAGAAAATACCCTAGCGTGTGTTACCATTTTATAAGGAAAACTGCGATAAAACGCGCAACCAAACATGTCAATAGTGATAGTATGGCTTTCAAAAACTTTTGCTTTTATATCGCTTTGCCCTAAAACGCCATTATTGCTAAGCCCTGCGGTGATGACAAATTCGCCCTTATGATTGATATGGCGTTTTTGGATGTCAAAATCGCCGTTACTCGCTTCAAACAAATCCCCTAATCTGAACTCGCCCCACTTAATAGCGTTGAGTTGGCTACTAAGGGGGCCAATCACTTTGGGGGCGTTTGATTTTTTAAAATCAAGCCCACTTCATAAGAAAGGTAATCAGCTATCGTTCTTTTAAAATCCTCTAATTCGGGTTTGGTGTCGGTGGGTTTATTTTGGTTCCAATCGCTCCCGTTTTTGGGGTCTATGGTGTTTTCATAGTAGTCATCTTCGCTTAAAAATTTCAAACATGATTGGCCAATATGGACTAAATCCACGACTTCGTTGTAGCGCTCTTTGGCGTTATGCGTGTCTTTTAAATTGTGGCTGGCTTTGGCTTTTTTGCGATTCGCTCTAGCGTAGCCGTCGTTACTGAAATTAATAAATTTCACCTTTTGCTTAGCGTCATGCTTTTCATTGACCCTAAAAACATAGATATGGGTTTGAACGCTGCTTTTGCCGATGAATAAATCTAAAGGCATTTTAATGCTCGCTAAAAGCGTGTGTTTTTCCAAAATCCTTACATTGTATTCTTTGGCTTTGCCACTGCCGGCGCTTGATTGGATGATCACGCTCGCATAACCGCTTTGCATTTTTTCTAAAGCCTGCTCCACAAACACCATGCCATTACCGCTAGCGGAATAAGGCGGGTTTAAAACAAAAGCGTTAGCTTTAAATTCTTTATTATTGACTTTGCCATCAAAACCGCTCAAGCTGTCTTGGTTTAAGATTTGACTGCTCCCATCGCCCATTAAAATCATGTTTAACACCGCTAGAATATAGATTTTTTGTAATTTTTCTATGCCTAAAAGTTGCTTGGCTTTAATGTGGGCGATTTTTTGCTCTAATTCCTTTGGGCTAGTGATACGCTTTTTAGCGTCTTCTATCATCAAATTCATGCTTGCGACTAATAACCCAGCGCTTCCGGTAGCAAAATCCCACACGAAACTATCCTTATTGACTTTGGAGAGTCTGGCTAAAAGCGTGGCGACATAAGGAGGCGTGAGCACCACATCGTTTAATTGGTCTTGCGTGAAACCCAGCCAGCGATACATTTCATTGAACAATTTACCGGTAAAATCCGTGCTAAGACCGATTTTATAATAAATGCCCAAATTATCCACGATTTCACTAAAACAGCGCTTCAAACGGCTTTCGCCATTAATGGCTTTGTTGTCGTTTTCGTTTTTTAATAAAGGCTCTAATAAAGAAATGATGCTTTGCTTTTTTTCTTGGGGCAAATGCTTATACTCTAAAAAGGATTGGATTTTTCTGAGCATGATGTCGCCATCTCTTTGATGGACCTCATCGCTAGATTTTAAATCTTCTTTTTTTAGGGGGGCTACCAAATTAGAGATGCCTAAATTAGCGATAATGCTCGCAACCACTAAATACAAACGATCTTCTTCGCTTAAAGAAAGCTTGTCTTTTTTATAAATATCATTATTGAGACAAGTCAAGCAGTCTTCTATTTCTTGGTTTTTCTTTTCTCTAATGCGCTCTAAATCTTCATCGCTTAAAGAAAGGGTGTCTACTCGTTTAATAAAGTCGTTAAAATGCTTACGGCTTAAAAAGGATAGATCACTATAAGCTTGCTCGCCTTTTGAGACATCTATCCCCATGCCCAAATTGCTTTTATTCACATAATAAACAGCGATTTGAGAGCATATGCCGCCTTTATTGTCTTTATAGCCTGTGATGCCTATGGCGATGCATTCAGTGTAGTCCGTGTGGTGTAAAATCGCATTAGCGTAATGCAAAGCCCCATTTAGGGCGTATTCTCTAATGTTTTTATAATGAGGCTCATGGTTTTTAAAGTTTTCTACCAGTTTGTTTTTGTCTAATTTAATGAGCTTATCTTTTAATCCTTTGTATTCTATTAAAATAGGGATTCTTCTGTTAGGGTCTTGTGTGTTTAATAAAAGTTTCACATCAGGGCGGTTACCCCCTAAACCCCCACTTTTAGAAGCGTAATTTTTTAAAGCTTCATCAATTTCTGTATTCAGGCTTTCTTGCTCTAGTTTATAGTCTAGTCCATAATTTCTTAACTCGTTGTTGAACTTATCAGCGATTTGAGGCTCAATGGATGGAACTTTATTCATGGGTTTATCCTTTTTTAAAAAACAAAATTATAACTCATTCATCCGCGCTGCAAAGCGCGATCGCAAAGTGCGCTTTAATGTTTAAAGCTTTAAGGTATTTTAGGGCTTCTTTTAGGGTGGTGCCGGTGGTGATAATGTCATCTAACAAAAAATAATCTAAATTTTTATCGCCTTTGAAGGTGAAATCCCGTGGGTGGTTAGCGCGAAATTCCAGGCTTTTCCCGGCATATGAAATAGTATTTGTGGCTCTTAAAGTCCCATAAGTGGGTTTTAAATTGCCTTGACAAAAGCCTTTTAAAAGCGCGGCGGAATGCGAGTAAAAGGATTTGATTTTATCATCAATGGCGATGCCATAAAGGGGGATATTCAAGCCTTTTTCTTGTAAAATCCTTACAAATTCCGCGCCGGCTTTTTGAGAAAGCAAGGGCAAAATGCGAGAACCAATCAGCGCGTATTTGCTTTTAATGAGCTCTTCTATTTCGCTATAAGCGTAAAAACTATACACGCTCACGCCCTCTAAAACCCTCACTTTTAAGCTTAAGGGCAGATCGTTTAGGCAATTGGGGCAAAGAGGCTTAAAAGAAAGCTTCAAACAGGTTAAACAGCGCATTCTATAAAGGCGGTGATTTGTTCGTGTAAGTTTTTAACGCTTTCTTTAGCGTTTAATTCCAAAACTTCGCACCCGAATTTTTCTTTTAACGCATAAGCATGAGCTTTGAGCTTTTGCTGGATGGTGAGTAATTTCTCTGTGCCTTGGTTTTCTATTTTGTCTAAACTTTTAAGGCTTAAGCGCTGTTTTAAGCCCTCTTTATCTATGAGTAAAAGAACGATTTTTGCAGGCAAGATGCTTTGAGTGGCAAGCAGGTTTAATTCCAAGCTTGAAAACTCGCTATAAGCCATGCCAGAAATCAAACTCCTGTCGCTAATGATGAGCTTTTTTTCTTTTAAAGCCGGTTTGATCACGCTTTCTGTATGCTCAGCCCTATCGCTTAAAAATAAAAACGCTCGGGCTAATTCGCTGATATTTTCATTTAAAGCGATATATCTTAAACTTTCGCCCATTCTCGTCCCCCCTGGCTCTTTGGTAAAAAGGGCGTTTTTAAACCTGTTTTTTAATAATTCTACTTGAGTGCTTTTGCCCGCGCCATCAACGCCTTCTAACGCCACATACATTTTAAACCTTTGAAATCAAAGGATAAATTTCTTTAGGCACTAAATGGCTCGCATCGCCCTTATGCGCGATAATGGATCGCACGATAGAAGAGCTGATGAAAGCGTTTTGCAAAGTGGGCATGAAATACAAGGTTTCTAATTCGTGGTTTAAGGATTTGTTCGCATAGCCCATTTGCAATTCGTATTCAAAATCGCTCACCACCCTTAAGCCCCTAACTAACACCTTACAATGGTATTCTTTAGCCAGGTTGGCTAATAGCCCTTCAAACGCAACGCATTCTACATTTGTAAAACTTGTAGTGGCCAGTTGCATCATTTTTAAGCGCTCATCTAAACTAAACATGGGGTTTTTAGCACTTGAGTGCGCCACAGCCACAATGAGCTTTTCAAACAATTCGCTGGAGCGGTGGATGATGTCTATATGCCCGTTAGTGACCGGATCAAAAGTGCCCGGGTAAATGCCGATTTTTTGCATCAGTTCATTCCCCATCGTGGGTATAAGTCATTTTCTATTCCCAAGCTGTCAAACCACTTCCCCACTAAAAAATCTTGCATCGCTTCTAAAGTCTTGCTCTGGGTGTAGTAAGTCATCATCGGCGGTGCGATGATCGCATTAGAATGGGCGAGTTTGAGCAAATTTTCTAACATGATAGCGCTTAAAGGCATTTCTCTAGGGGCAATGAGTAAGGGGCGCTTTTCTTTAAGCATCACAGAGGCACTCCTAGAAATCAAATCCCCCCCAAAGCCATGCGCGATTTTAGCCACCATGTCCATGCTCGCCGGGATGATCGCCATTTTATGGATACCATAGCTCCCTGAAGCGATGCTCGCATGGATGTCTTGCTCGTTAAAAAAAGTCGCGCTAGGCCGTAAGTCTTTCATGGCGTTTTTAAGATTGATATTCGATTCTTCTAACGCCACGACATGCGCGTTTTTAGACGCCACGACAAAAACTTCAATTTCTTTGGGTAATTTCTCTAAAAACCGCAAGGCTAGGGGTATCCCGCTCGCCCCGCTGATGCCTAAAACTAATTTCATGAATATCCTTTATAAGATTTGCGCCTTAGAGCTGCTCAACACTTTCGCTTTTAAGATTTTATTGCTTTCTAAATTTTTCGCTTGAATGATTTGATTAAGTGCACCATTTTCTAGGGCTTTTAGGCTTATTTCTATGCTGATTTGCCCCTCTTCATACACCCCGGTGATGATGTCGTTTTTACGCACGATGATTAAAGCTTGGGTTTTATCTGTGCTTAAAAGCGTGTCAGGGGGGATAAAATGTTTCGCGCTCACTTTATCAATCGCGCCCTCTAACAAGGGGTTAGAAAGCGCGCCAAACGAAACGCGCTCTTTTTTGGTGTTGTTAGCGGTGATGTTCTCGTCTTTTTTAATCGCGCTAACGCTTTTAAAAGCCTGCATGCTGCCTATCACGCTATAACGCACCGGTAGGCGTAAATTAGGCTCATTTTCCAATTTTAAAAACACAACCCCATCTTTTTTAAGCTTGTTAGAAGCGCTCAATTCATAGCTTAAAATGGAAGCGTGAGAAAAACGCTCCGGGATTTCTAAATTAATTGTTTCAATTTCCAATTTTAAGTCTTGGTATTCTTTGAGGTAAGTTTCTTTGATCCCTGTTTTAAGCGTGTTTAAATCTAGGGCGAAGAGCGCGTTTAAACCTATCAAAAAAAGGGTTAAAATTTTCAAAACTCGTTATCCACTTTTTCTACAAATTTTTCTGAGATTTTATCATAGACATTCCCTCCGCAATTGATTTTCAAACACAAACCGCTCAAGCCCTTTTCCACGCCTAAAACCCTACCGGTGCCAAAAATCTTATGTTTGATCAAATCCCCCACTTTAATGGGCGTATCTTTTGGGTGATCCTGTTTAGGGGTTTGATCGCTTTTGAGCAACTGGGCTTCTTCTAAAAACACAGAGGGCGAGCAAGAAATTTTCCTCCCAAAATACGAACGCTCTTTGACATAAGAGAGCTGCAATCCTTCTTTAGCCCTAGTGATCGCCACGTAAGCCAAGCGCCTTTCTTCTTCCAAATCGCTTTCTTGATTGAACCCCCTATGCGGGAAAAACCCCTCTTCTAACCCAATCACAAACACATGCTTAAACTCTAACCCCTTACTCATATGCACGCTCATGCAGCTCACTTTTTGCGCGTTTTCTGTATTATGGACATCTAGCACGCTTTCATTCAAAAAATCCAGCAAAGAATGCGTGGGGTTAGTTTTAAAATGCTCTTTCACTAAACTTAAAAGCTCTTTAATAAAGCCCTCTCTTTCTTCGTAATTGTCTTCTTTTTCATAGCTTTTTAAAAGGTTAGTTTCTTCTAAAAACCGCTCGCAAAACTTCTCTACTGAAATTTCAAAAGCCTCCCTCAAACGCCCTATCATAGCGGTGAATTTATTCAAAGCGTATTCGTTTTTAGGGTTTAGTTTGTCTTTAAACGCCCCAATTTTTAGCGCTTCTTCTAAATCCAAACTCTCTTCATCTAAAAGAGAAAAAATCCATTCTTGAGTGATCTTGCCAAGGCCTCTTGGGGGCTTGTTTAAAACGCGCTTAATAAAAAAGCGATCGTCTTTTTTCGCCACCACATGCATGAGTGCCAAAGCGTCTTTAACCTCAGCTCTTTCATAGAAACTCACCGCTCCAATGAGCCTATAAGGGATATTCAAAGCGTTCAAGCTCTCTTCAATGCTGCGGCTAAGCCCGTTTAAACGATACAAAATAGCGATATTTTCTAAATTTTCGCCCTTCTTTAAAAGGGCTTTGATTTGATAAGCCACATCCAGGCTCTCTTCTTTTTGCGTTAAATATTCCTTACAAACCACGCTTTTATGCGAGCCTTTGAAACTTTGAAGCGTTTTAATGTGGCGGTGTTGGTTATGGCTGATAAGGGAATTAGCGCACGCTAAAATTTCAGCGCTGGAGCGGTAGTTGGTCTCTAATTTCACTATTTTAGCCCCTTTAAAATGCTTGGAAAAATTTAAAATGTTAGAAATATCCGCCCCCCTAAAACCATAAATGCTCTGATCGTCATCGCCCACCACGCACAAATTATGGTGCGCGCAACTCAATTGTTTTAAAAATTCTAGTTGCAGGGCGTTCGTGTCTTGGTATTCATCTACCATAATGTAATGGTAGCGTTCGCTAGTCTCTTTGGCGAGTTTTTCATTATCTTGTAAAATCTTAAGGCTCAAATAAAGCAGATCGTCAAAATCCACTAAATTGTCTTTTTTGAGCGCGTTTTGATAAAGTTCATACGCTTTATAACATTCGCTATCTTGCACGCTCAAATCCATCATGCCGTTTTTGATTTGAGAAATGCTCGCCCTGAAGTTTGAAATTTTGAGCTGCTTGCACAGCGTTTTGACTTCATCGCTATCTAACACCGAAAAATCGCACGCCCTTTTTAAAAGGCTCATGTGTTGCCTTAAAAACAGCAAACCAAAACGATGGAAAGTGCAAAGCAAGGGGGGGATAAGGGCTTGGTTTTCCAACAATTTCAAAGCCCTTTCTTGCATTTCCTTACTCGCTTTATTGGTGAAAGTGAGCGTTAAAGTGTTCTCGCTAGGCACGCCACAAGCGCCAATCAAATACGCTAAACGGCTCGTTAAAGTCTTAGTCTTACCGCTCCCAGCTCCCGCTAAAATCAATAAAGGCCCTTGAATGTGGCTTGCGGCGATTTTTTGCGCTCCGTTCAAATTGTCTAAAATGCTTTTTTCAAAACCCATTATTCTAAAAACTCGCCCTTTTCTTCTTGGTTCAAACGCTCTTTTAAAAGGTTAGTGTCAATTTCAAAATCAAAATAAGGCGACGAAAAATCAGAGGTTTTAATGGCTAAAAAATGGTTTAGCGCTGATTTCAAGTCCCCCTTTCTTTGATACAACAACCCTAAAGCGTAACGGATATTTTCATTATTCGGATCGTCTAATTTCCCAAGCTCTAGCCATAAAGCGGCGTTATTGTAATTATTCTGCGCGATATAAGTCAAACCCGCTAGGATTTTTAAACGCACCTCATTATCCTTAAGCCCATCAATTAAGTTTTGATACAACGCGCCCGCTTTTTCATACTGGCCTTGAAACAAACTCACTAGCGCTAAATTTTCCAACCAATCGTTAGGGGCTTCGCCCTCTTCTAAACTGGCGATTTTTTGCTCTAATAATCTTTCTTGATGATCTAAATCATTGACCATAAATCCCATGTAGGTGTAGAAATGACGCCCTAAAATGGGCCCTTGCATGGTTTGATCCCAGCTGATTTTATGCGAATCTAAAAGGGTGTAAATGCTTAAAGTGTGGCGGATACTCGCATCGTAATACGAGACGATTTCATAAAAAATATTAGAGATGAGATCTTTAGGGAGCATTTTTTTTAAATTCCCAAAGGATTGCACCATCAATTTTTTATCCTTGCTCTCTTTAGCGAACACCGCTTCTAGCGCGTAATAAAAAGGGAGCTTTTTAGGGGCGTTTTTGAGCCAGTCCATATCCCAATTCGTGCGGTAATTCAAATAAGCGATGAGCGAAGAGAGTAAGGCTTTTTGCGTGGGGCTAGAAAAATCATGACTATAAAAACCCTCTGTGATTTCTCTTAAAAACTCCGTGGTGTCTTCGTGGGTGAAATGTGAGGCTAAAATCGCAAAAATCGCGCTCAAATAATCCGCAGAATTCAAATGGAAAGCCCTTAAAAAATGGAAATAAGCTTTGTGGTAATTTTCCAATTGCGCATAAATCAAGCCCACATTATAATGCAGAAGCGCGTTATTGGGGCTATTTTTTAAAGACAAATCAAAAAAAGAAAGGGCTTTTTTTAACTGCTTATTTTCTAACGCTTTCAGCCCTTTGAGCGCGTTTTTATCCGCTATCGCCATCAAACGCCCCCTTTTAAAAGCAAGGCTTGCCCCCTCTAAATCCTTTTGCGTATCAGAGTCTAAAAGAAACAGCCCCTCTTCAATCACGCCTAAGGTTTCTTTAGAGTCTAAAACCTTAAAAGGGGCGTAATAAAACAGCAAGCGGTAGATAAAATCCCTTTTGCCTTCAAAATATCGCGTGTTCCAAAAACGCTCTTTGGCTCTTTCTTTGTCTAAAAACATAGGGTTTATAGTGGGCTTGATGGGGTAAAAAGAGTTGGCTAATAGCGTGTCTTCTTGTGTGTGGCTGGCTAATTTTAAGGCTTCGCTCGCTTTAAGGGTATCGCCTCTTTTCAAGCTCACCAATTCCAAAGCCATTAAAGCGTTTAAATCTTTAGGGTAGTTGTGCAAATAATGCTGCAAATGCTCCAAAGCCTGCTTGTAATGGCCCAAACGGGCCTGCAAAAGCCCTAAAGCGATCTCATCTTGGGCGTTCGCGCTTTTTTGCAATTGCTTATAGGCGTTAGCTTCATCTTTAAACATCAAAAACAATTTAGACGCTAAGCGCGCGTTAGGCTTTAAAAAGGCGTTGGAATTAGGGTGCATTAAAGGCGAAAGGGCTTCAAAATACTCTCCAGCGTAGTAGGATTTGAGCGCGTAAGCGTAGGAATAAAAAGACTTTTTGTAATCTTTATACAGAGTGTCTCTCACAATTTTTAGATAATGATAATACAAATCCTCATCTTGCAAATGATAAGCACTCACTAACGCATCAATCGCGCTCACGCTCGCGTTTTCTTTAGAAGCGATACTGGAATCAAACAAATCCAACGCCCCGTTAAAGTCCTTTTCTTTGAATTTAATCACCCCTAGATTATGGCTCGCAATCCCTTGCGAAAAAGAAGCGATCTTATCAAACAAATGCAAGGCTTCATCTTTTTGCCCTTGCTCATACAAAAGGCTCGCTTTTTGCATCATCGCATCCACTTGGCTTTCATCGTTTCTTTTCAAAGAGTCTTTGCCGATTAAATCAGGCAAGTCTAAATTTTCTATTTGCCCTTCGGCTTCTGTATTGTTGGCGTTATTGGTGTTGTTAGGCGTTTCGTTATTGGTGGTGGCGGTATTAGTTTGTAAAGAAGTTTGTTGGTTTTCTTTTTTATGCCCTAGTAACAAACTCAAAGCCACAATGAGCGCGATGAGTGAAAGCAATATCCCAAGCGCGATATAAAGCTTTTTTTTATTGCGTGAAAGCTGTTTGAAAAACTCTTTAGAGCTTTTGATTTTATTAATCGTCTGCTCCAAAGCCTGCTTCAAAGAGGGGATTTTAGAATGAATGCCCTTTAAGGGGGTTTCTTTTTCGTTTTTGTTTTCGCCCCCTTTTTCTTCTAATGAATTTTGCTCTTCATTCAGCACGAACTAGCCTTAAAGGTATTTTTCTAATGCCTTAGGAATATGGATGCTCCCATCCGCTTGCTGGTGGTTTTCCATTAAAGCGACCATCGTCCTGCCTACCGCTAAAGAAGAGCCGTTTAAGGTGTGCGCTAACTGGTTTTTTTGATTTTCTTTGAAGCGGATTTTGGCACGCCTAGCCTGAAAATCCCTCGTGTTAGACACGGAGCTGATTTCTCTGTAACAATTTTGCCCAGGCAGCCACACTTCAATATCTATCGTGTTACTCGCGCTAAAGCCTAAATCCCCACTGCACAATTGCACGAACCGGTGCGGTAATTCCAAAGCTTTTAAAATCTCGCTCGCGCTCTCTAGCATGCACTCTTGCATCGCATCGCTTTCTTTAGGGTGCGTGATAACCACAAGCTCTACTTTATCAAACTGGTGTTGTCTTATCATCCCCCTTGTATCCTTTCCAGCGCTCCCTGCTTCGCTCCTAAAACAAGGCGTGTGCGCGGTCATTTTAATGGGGAGGTTTTCAACGCTGATAATGGTGTCGTTGTATAAATTGGTGAGCGTTACCTCAGCGGTAGGGATCAGATACAAATTTTCATTTTCTATTTTGAAAACATCTTCTTTGAATTTGGGTAATTGCCCGGTCCCAAAAAGCATTTTTTCATTCACTAACGCCGGCGTATAGACGATTTCAAAGCCGTTTTTTTCATTAAAATCCAGCATTAAATGAATGAGCGCGCGATAAATTTTCGCCCCAAAACCCCTAATGACCGAAAAACGGCTTTTGGCGAGTTTCACGCCGCTTTCAAAATCAATCCAGCCGTTTTGTTGAGCGAGTTCAAAATGCTCTTTGGGTTTGAAAGTAAAATTTCTTGGGGTTAAGATTTTTTTAATTTCTATATTGTCTTCTTCATTCGCGCCTAAAGGGGTTTTTTCATCCACTAAATTAGGGATTATGGAAAGCTTTAAATCCATTTCTTGTTCTGCTTCGCCCACGCTTTTGGAAAGCTCATTCAGTTTGATTTTATTGTTTTCTAGCTCTTTTTTAAGATCGCTTGTATCCATTTTTTGAGCCATTTTGATACCAAACTCTTTAGAAACCTTGTTTTGAAAGGCCTGCAAGCCTTCTAATTCAATGAGTTGCTTTTTATAATGCGTGATGACTTCGCGCAAACGCTCCAACTCATCACCCATCGCATGGTTACGCTTTTTTAAAGAAAGAGCCACCTTGTCAAAATCTTGCAATAAAAGTTTTCTATCAATCATTCAACCCTCTTTAATCGTTCTAAAATGCCACAATTTAGCCCATTCGTCTATATCGTTTTTATCTATTTGAGCGCTCAAAGCCCCCATTTTACCCTCTAAAGAATCTTCAATAGCGCCATTAGGCAAAGCCACAAAACTATCCCCATAAAATTTCCACAAGAATTCGTTTTTTTGATCTCCTTCTACAAGGATCTGGCGATACGCCCCAATCCTATTGGCCCTAACCACCACGCAAGAAGCGCAAAAAGCGCGCATCTGGCACAAAAGCCGCCACCTTTCATTGGATTCAAAAGTGGCCACGCTGCTTAAAAGCACCACATCCACGCCCTGATTTTTAGCCTGAACCCATATTTCATCAAAATGTGCTTCAAAGCCAAACAAAGGGGCGATTCTTAAGCCGTCTCTTTCAAAGACGAGCAATTCTTTAAAAGCGCTTTTCTCATTGTCAAAAAAGCTTTCTTCATCCCAGTGAGGATAGGGGATTAGGCGTTGTTGGGTGTAATACTGGATATTTTCTTTAGAAATGAGGGCGATTTTTTTATAGATTTTAGAATCTTCTTCTAAAAGCACCGGGGCTGAAACGATCAAATCTAATTCTTCGCATTTTTGCGACAAAAACTCCATCGCTCGCGCAGACTGCGCGTTAATCTCATTCAAATCCAATCCCATGTTATGGTGGAAAAAGCGGTTGATCACATATTCAGGCAACACCACCACGCTTTTCTTGGGTATGGAGTTGAATAGGGATTGCATGAGAGTTTCTTCAAAAGACTCTAGCTGTAAGGCAAACACTCGCATGCTTTAAGCCTTTTTGTCTGGCGTTTGGAGTTTTTCATACTCTGAATAAGCGTTTTCTAAAAGCTTTTGAGCCAAAAATAATTCTTGCATGGCCGTTTTATACAAATCCATCCCGTCTTTTAAGGATAAATTAGGATCATTCAAGCGATCTATGGCTCGCTCTAGAGAATGAACATGCTCTTCAAAGTTTTTTTTAGGGGCGTTTTTAGCGTTTTTAGCGTTTTTTTGAGGGGCTTTTTCGGTTTCAAATAATTCATCTTGCATAACATTCCTTTAGCTTTTTTTAACAAGCATGGTCGTTGAAATTTGAGCGATAGAATCTTCATTCCTTAAAACCTCAAACCCTGCGTTTTTTAATTCAAATTTCAAACCCTCCAAACTCAAAAACCCCTCAATGGACTGCGGTAAATAAGAATAAGCGCCATAATTCTTACTGATAGCCCCTCCCACTAAAGGCAAAACCTTATTCGTGTAAAACCCTGAGATTTTATCCAACCATGTGGGGTTGTCTTTTTTTAAAAATTCTAAAATCACTAAAACGCCCCTGGGTTTTAACACCCTAAAAAACTCCTTTAAAGCTTCTTGTCTTTCCACGATATTACGCAAGCCATACGCAATGGAGAGGATATCCACGCTGTTATTTTCAACGCCTTTTAAATCTTTGGCTTGAGCTTGGATGAAAGAAATTTTGTTTTCAAGCTCTTCACATTTTTTAATGGCTAATTCAAGCATGTTATTAGAGGGGTCAATCCCCAAACATTCTTTAAACTCTATACCGCAATTGAGGGCGCTTTTTTGCCAAGCCACAAGCATATCCCCCGTCCCGCATGCCACATCCACAAGCCTTAACGCTTTCTTGTTTTCCAAAAACAAAAACGCATGCTCGCAAGCCCTTTCTCGCCATTTAACGTCTAAACCAAAACTCATCAAGCGGTTGGCTTGATCGTAAGAGCTGGCTATATCATCAAACATGTTGATGATTTTTTCTTGCTTGAGGCGATTTTCTTTTTTCATGATTGGTCTTTAAAAAGGCTTGACAACCACTAAGATCACAATGAGGATCATTAAAATCGTGGGTATTTCATTAAACACACGATAAAACCTTGCGTTTCTTCTTGTAGGGTCTTTTTCTAGCTCGCGCATGCATTTCTTGCAATAAAAATGATAGGCTAAAAGTAAGATCACTAAAGCCAATTTAGCATGCAACCACCCCCCACTTTTAAAAAGCGTTGGCTCTATCAATAACATCAAAATCCCTGTAATAAGCGTGAAACCCATAGCCGGCGAAGCGATAAAGGAATAGAGCTTTTTTTCTTGGATTTTAACCACGCCTACAAACTCTTTTTTATGGGCGTTTTCTGCATGATAGACAAAAAGGCGCGGCAAATAAAATAACGCCGCCATCCACGAAATGACCGCTATCACATGGAAAGCCTTAACCCATAAAAAATACCCGCTCAAAAATTCCATTCATTCTCCCTAATTTATCTTATTTTGTTGTAAAAACGCTTGCAAATTTTCTCTTTCGCCGCTGATTTCCACTTCCACGCTTTGGTTTGAAAAATTCTTTTTGCTTAATTGTAAGCTAAATTTCTTAATTTCACGCTGAAGAGCGTCTAATTCTTTGTAAGAATAATGAGCGCTTAAAGTTTCCAACTCCACAAAATCCTTCAAAGCGTTTTCTCTTTGAGCGTTTTCTACGCACAATAATGCGCTCTTAGCATAAGCTTTCATCAAGCCCCCCACCCCTAAAAGCGTGCCTCCAAAATAACGCACGCTCACTAATCCTATATTAATCAAATCTTCTCGCCTTAAAACGCTAAGCACAGGCATGCCTGAACTCCCTTTAGGCTCGCCATCATCGCTAAAACCCTCCGTGATTTTACCCTCTAAAGAATAGCGAAACGCCGTTACAAAATGCGCGGCTTTAAAATGCTCTTTTTTCAATTGCAAAAGGGTTTTTTCAAAATCATCAAAAGGCATAAGATACCCTAAAAAACGAGACGCTTTAATCTGGTGCTTGGAGGTGATGAGGTGTTTAAGCGTTTTCACAAGCTTTCTTTAAAGAGCTGAGTTTGAACACGCACCCTATAAAACTCACGATAAAAATCGCAATAAGCGCATAAAAATGGATAGAAACATCTATAAATTCCGCATGCATTTGATTCAATCGCCCGAGCAAACTGATCCCATGATAAGCAGGCACTATTTGAACGAAGATCTGTAAATAAGAGGGCAAGGATTCAAAAGGCCACACAAAACCCATCATAAAAATCAAGGGCAAAGAAGAAATCAAAACGATTTGAGTGGTGTGGGCTTCATTTTTGATCCATGCCCCTAAAAACGACCCCAAACTCAAGGCCGCAAGCATGAAAATCAAGCTATTCAAAAACACCATTAAAGCGCTCCCATGCCGTTCGATCCCATAAAAAGAAAACAGCGCCCCAAAATACCATAAAATAAAAACGCTAAACGCCCCCATGAACACCAAGAGTCTTGCGCACAGCCTTAAAGCGATTTCTTTTTTGTCTAAAAAGGCCAATTCCAAACGCCTGGAGCTAGTAAACATGCTGCTTGTAATGAGCATCACCTGGTGCAAAATGAAAATAAACACGCTAGAGAGCGCGTAATTCAAATACCCCTCACTAGGGTTATACAAAGCGATAGGTCTGATTTTAATCCCGTCTGTCCCTAATTCAGCTTCTTCTATTTGGGCGTTGCGTTTGAACCTTATTTCATCATTTAAAGCGTTGATGCTCTCCACCACCGCATTCGCTAACGCGCCATAAATCAAAAAGTAATTGGCGTTCGCATAAAAATCTATCGTTACAGGCACTTGTTTATAAATATTGGCTTCAAAATGAGAGGGAATGTGTAAGATCCCATAAATTTTTTCTTCTTTTAAAAGCTTTTTGGCTTCCAGCATAGAGGGGCTAAAGAAAGCGATTTCTAACTCGTTGGAGCTTTGCGCCATGAAGGCTAATTGCCTAGAAAGGAAGGAATTGTCTTCATCTACAAGGGCGATTTTTTGCTGCGTTACAATGTCTTTCAAATAAGGCAAGGGATAAAGCAAGCCATAGATTAAAGGAGCGCCTATAAGGATCAATAAAACGCCCTTATGAGAAACAATGGCTCTTAACTCCATTAAAAGGATTTTAAAAAAATTCATGCGCTAGCCTTGTCTTTTTTAAAAGAAAAATAAAAAACCAAAAGCCCTAAGGCTAAAAAGATTAAAAAGAACACAAGCGGCATTAACGAATTTAAAGATTCTGTAAAATCCGTCTTATAATAGGCCTCTTGTAAAAAGAATCTCATAAAATGGCTAATGGGCAAGCAATGGCTCCAAAAATCCCCAAAAATTTCCATGTTGTTTTGCGGGTAAGTCACCCCAGCAAACGCAAAGCTTGGAGCGGTATAGACCCCAATCGCGCCAGCGGTTTCAATAGCGCTTTTTGAAACGCCATAAACCAACACCACAAACCCGCTCATAATGAGCGTCATCAAGACTACCGCTAAAAAGACTAATGACAAATGCGTATAATTCCCCTCCATGCCAATGAGATTAAAATAAAACGCCATGCCCATTCCCCAAAAGCTAAACACACACGCATTCGCTACAATACTGATTAAAAGCTCTCGCATGTTAGAGGTTTTTTGAATGAAATTGAGCATGCCAATCGCAATAAAAATGAGCCACATGCAAGGCAGCATCACGCTTAAAAGGTATTGCGTGTAATTGTTTTCTTCATTGTATAGGGCATGCAATTGCAAAACAATAGGTATCGCTTGGGCTTTAGCAGAAATCAAATTGGAATCTCGCACTAAAGCTTTGGTGGCTAAGGTTTTAGCGTCTAAGGTCAAAGCGGTTTGCAAAAAGGCGTTTTTGAGCGTTTTGCCCACTAAAACGTATTCAGCGTTATAATAAAAGGGCAAATCCACTTTTCGCCCCATTTTGATTTTTTTCTCTAAATCTCTAGGCAAAATTAACGCCCCATACACTTCAGCGGAGTTTAAAAAGCGTTTGGCTTCTGAAAGGCTAGTAACCTGGTATTTGATTTGAAGCGCGCTCGTTGCGCCTAATTCAAACGCCACTTGATGGCTTGTAGTGGTCTTATCCAAATCCACCACCACGATAGGGAGCTGTCTTGGGGTCTCTTGTTTAAAGATTTGCGTGCCTAAAACCCCTAAACAAAAAGGCAATATAAAACACACGACAAACAAGAACTTGTCTTGTAAAACCCATGCGCTTATCAATCTGAACAAAACAATCCCTTTTAAGGTTTAATGGTAACCAACACGCTCATCCCCACCCTAAAGTTTTCCAACTCTTCTAAGGGTATGGCCTCCACTTCATAGCTTTTCATGTCGTAAGTGTTGGAATTATTCGTCGCTTTCCAGGTCGCAAAATCCCCCATCACGCTCAAATATTTGACCCTGAATTTCGCGCTTCTTTTCAACGCTGGGATATACCCTTCAAATTCCTTACCCACTTTAAACTCGTTCAAATACTTTTCAGGCACGCTGATTTTTAACCAACTATCCTTTAAATCTATCATGAGCACCACAGGAAAGCCCTTAGGGCTAAGCTCGCCACCGCTTAAAAGCACGTTACTCACTTCCCCATCAATAGGGGCTAGGGCTTTAACATCTTTTAAATAGGACTCCACTTCATTCACTTGCCCTAAAGCCGCGCTCTCTTTAGCCTTAGCGGCAATCTTACTTTCAGAGCTCGCTCCCCCTAAAGCCATTTTATACTTTTGGTAAGCCGCACTCTCGTTGTATTTGGTGCTTTCATAAGCCGCATAGGCTTCATCGCGCTTTTGCAAACTCGCCACGCCATTGTCATACAAATCTTGAACGCGCTTATAAGTCTCTTTAGCCAAATTCGCTTGGGATTTTGCCGCTTGCCAAATGTCCCTCGCAGAATTGATCGTTTCATCTCTTGAGCCTCTTTTCACTTCATCGCTAAGTGCTTTAGCGGCTTTATGCCCGGCTTCAGCTTGAGCGAGCTTGGCTTCTAATTCAGGGCTAGAAATGCTAAAAACCAAATCGCCCTTTTTAATGTGATCGCCTTTTTTAACAAACACCTTTTCAATGCGACCAGGGACTTTAGAGCTCACGCTGTATTCCCTAGCCTCTAAAAACCCTTGCAACACTTCAGCCTTAGGGCGATAAGCCAAATAAAAAAGCACGATTAGCCCTAATAATAAAGCCCCACCCCCTGTAAGAATCGCTTTATTTTTATCCAACATGCTGTTTGACATGATTTTTTCCTTTAATAAACAAATTCATAAAATAAATCAATGTGATCGCTTAACGCCATTAAATTCGCTAATGAAACGATGTATTTATAAGCCACGCTTTTTTGCTCCACAATGATAGAAGAAAGCGTGTTCCTCGCATCAATGACTTGAGCGTTCGTGCTTAAGCCTTGTAAAAAAGCCTGCTCTTGGAGTTTTAGATTTTCTTTGGCTAATTCCACGCTAGAAATCAAACTCTTGTATTCTTTCAAATAAGAAAGCGTCTCTTTATAAGTCTTATTCACTAACAATTCCATGTTTTTTTTAGCCTGGATTTGTTCGCTACTCACCTGTAATTCCGCTAATTTGCTCGCTTGGTATTTTTGGATACGTCCTGTGGGGGAGAGTATGGGCATGCGCCCAGCCACGCCCACAAACCAATTAGGGATCATGTCTTCAAACACCGAATTGTTTTGTTTCATGAGATAAGAGCCAAAAAAATGCACTTGGGGCAAGAATTTAGCGATCTGTAATTTCGTGTTTTCTTTAGAAATTTGAACCTGGTTTTCTAAAGTTTTTAAAGCCGGGTAGGAATTGAGCGTGGAAGAAACAAAAAAGCTCAGATCGGGCAGATTTTTCTCAGTGTGGATCTCCAATTTGCTTGAAGGCGCTAGATCGTCCTTGCTGGATAGAATAGAATTGAATGAGAGTTGCGAAACCTCTAACACGTCTTTAGCCTTAACGCTAGCGATATGAGCCTTATCATAAGCCACTTGAGCGCTCAAGGTTTCTACCCTAGCGATCTGCCCTACTTTTTGCATTTTCAAAGCGTTTTGGAAATGCTTGTAATGGCCTTTTTCCACCTCTTCTAAAGTTTCAGACACTTCAGCGTTTAACACCATGCCATAATACACGCTCACAAGCTCTTGAAAAGTGGAAAGCTTTTTCAAGCGATACACTTCGTTAGCGTCTTTTTGCATCAAATCCGCAATGCGCACCATCGTGAATCTTGCCCCGCCCATATAAAGGGGATAAATAATGCTCAAAGCCCCAAGCACCACATTTTGCTTAGAAAACAATAAGGGGGCTTCTAAAGTGCTGCTCAAAGCCCCAAAACCTTGCATCACCCCTTGCATGCCCGCTTGGATTTGAGGGGTTAATACTTGAGGGGGGATATTTTGCTGGATGTTTTGCAAGCCTTGATGGATCTGGTTGGTGGCTTTTTGCACGCCCGCTTGTTTTTGGCTGGCAAAATCCATTTTAATAGGGTTAGAAAGATACACGTAAAACGCGCTCAAATCAATTTGAGGCAAAAAAGAAAGCTTAGCCGCTAATTTCATTTTACTCGCTCGCTTAATGGCGTATTCTTGCGCATGCAAGCCTTCATGATTGGATAACACCCTAGCCCATGCGTTTTTTAAAGAGAGTTTTTGAGCGTTAGGGTGGTTCAAAGGCAGGCTATTTTCAGCCAAATTCAAAGAAGAAGGCTCGGTTTGAGAAATCCCATCAACAGCGCTTAAAGAGCTATTGAATAGTAAGCCCAATACAAAGAGGGTTGTTTTTTTCATGCTTCATTTTCTCCCTGATCTTGTTTAACCGCTTTCAAGCGTTTTATCCTAGCCCCATCCACGCTTAAGACTTCAAAAGAATACCCATGCGAAACGATTGTATCCCCCTCCATAGGCATGCGTTCTAACAAACTAAAAACATACCCCCCAAGCGTTACCTGCTCGCATTCTTTGTCAAATTGGATATGAAGCACTTCTTCTACGCTTTCTAAATCCAGCATGCCCTCTAATTCAAACACGCCCTCTTCAAGCTTGTTCACGCCCTCTTGTTTTAAATCGTATTCGTCGCTAATCTCTCCCATGATTTCTTCAATAATATCTTCCATAGTGAGCAACCCGGCCGTGCCGCCGTATTCATCAATCACCAAAGCGGTATGGATTTGCTCTTTTTTCATTTTAATAAGGATTTGAGAAATAGACGCGCTTTCAGGGACGATGATCATTTTCCTAACGATTTGCTTGAAATCATGCATTTTGGGAGTAAAAATAGAGCGAGAAAGCAAGTCCCTAATATGCACCATGCCGATAATATTATCCTTAGAACCCTTACAATAAGGGTAGCGCGTGAAGTGGCTTTTTAAAACAATGTCTATATTTTCTTCATAGCTATTTTCTTCGTCCAAACACACCATGTCTTTTCGTGGGGTCATGATTTCTTTAGCGCTCGTGTCAGAAAAATCCACCGCGTTTTTAATGATTTCGCCCTCCACCGAATCAATGATGCCCTCTCTCAAACTCTCGCCCACAATGATTTTTAACTCTTCTTCAGAATGCATGCCCTCATGCTCTTTAGGATTGACGCCCATCTTCCTTAAAAAAAAATGAGCGATCACATCAAACAAACGCACCACCGGATAAAACACCACCCAAAACACATGCAAAGGGCGTGCGGCAAAAAGGGTGGCTTTTTCAGATTTAGCGATCGCTAAAGACTTTGGCACAATCTCGCCCAACACGACATGAAAAAAAGTGATGCTCAAAAACGCTATAACCACGCTCATTGAATGGATGAAAATAGAATTATCCTTTAAATCCACAGACTCTAATAGCGCGGCTAACAGCCTTGCGATAGCAGGCTCACCCACCCAACCTAAAGCTAATGAAGAAAGGGTGATGCCTAACTGCGTCGCGCTCAAATAAGTGTCTAGTCTTTGACTCATCTCTAAAGCGAGTTTAGCGTTGGAATTACCGATTTTAACCAGCTCTTCTAAGCGGGTTTTACGCACTTTCACAAGGGCAAACTCTGAAAGCACAAAAAAAGCGTTCAACAACACCAGTAAAAAAGCAACCATCAACATCAAAATCGACTCAGACGGATCCAAATAAGCTCCTTGATTCCTCCCCATGACTTTAAACCTAAAACCTAACGATAAATATAAAATATATAAAATCTTAGAATTTTAACATAAAAGATTAAGCCTAACTTTAAAAATCAAGCCTTTAAAAACCCTAGAAATACTTTTCTATAAAACCAAGAGCCACAAAAAGAAGCGCCCCTAAAAGCGCAGAAACCGGCACGGTTACCAACCAAGCAGTAACAATCTTTTTCAAAATGGAGCGTTTGATCACTTCTTCTTTATACACTTTTTTAAGCGACTTTTTTCTTTCTTTTTCAATTCCAAAGCGATGGCGGTGTTCTTGCTTTTTTTCAAGCTCTCTAGCATGAGCGATTTTTCTTTCAAATTGGCTTTATCAAAGCGCTCTAAAAAGCCTTCAATTTCTTCTAAATCTTCCCCAAAGTGCGCCGCTACAATGTTGTCTCTGATTCTAGCAAAACGCCTTCTGGATTGCTCCCTCAAACGCTCCCTTAAAAAGCCCACCCCAAACACCGCGCCCACCACAATATGCGTAGAGCTTACCGGTAAGCCTAATTGAGAGGCTAAAAGCACGGTGATGACTGCTGAAAGCGCGATGCAAAAAGCTTGCATTTTGTCTAATTCTGTGATTTCAGACCCCACCGTTTTAATAAGCTTTGGCCCATACAAGCTCAAGCCTAAAGCGATCCCAGCTGCCCTACTACCATGATCCACAACGGCACAGAGTTTAAAGTACTCCCCATAGGGCTGCTCGCATCTTCTAAAGTTTGACTGATTGCGGCTAAAGGGCCAATAGCGTTAGCCACATCATTAGCCCCATGGGCAAAGCTTAAAAGCGCAGCAGCAAAAATCAAAGGGACATTGAAAAGCTCATTGACGCTTTCGTGGCTATTTTCTAATTGCGGGGCTTTTTTTAACACAAATCTTTTAAAAAGGATAAAAATCAAAAGCGCAAGGACACAACCGCAAGCCAGCTGGATTTCAAAACCCACCGCATAGAGGCGTTTTAAAACCTTCACGATCAAATACCAGCTAAAGGCTAAGCTCATCAACGCCACCAAATAAGGCACAACCTTTAAAGCCGCACTCTTTTTATCTTCTTTATAAGCGATAGTCTTTTTAATGAGCATTAAAAAAAACATGGCTATCAAAGCCCCATTAAAGGCGAGATTACCCAACTAGCCACAATGCCGGATAAAAAATGCCAATTGATAGCAGACATTCCAGCTGCTGCCATTCCAGCCCCCATAATCCCCCCCACTACAGAGTGTGAAGTGGAAACGGGAGCGCCTATTAAAGTCGCCACATGCAACCATAACGCCCCACTGAGCAAGCTAGCCAACATGACATTAATGAAAACATGCGCATCGTTAATAAATTCAGGCGAAACGATACGGCCCTTAATCGTAGAAACCACTTCCCCCCCAGCAATGATCGCTCCAAGCATTTCACAAACCGCAGCGATCAAAATCGCCCCACCCATGCTAATGGCTTTAGAGCCTACGGCAGGGCCGACATTATTAGACACATCGTTCGCGCCAATATTCATCGCCATATAGCCCCCAATCACAGCCGCAAAAATGAGCAACAATCCCTTAGAATTAGCCTGCCCAAAAATGAGAGCGAGCAAAGCGGCACCAATGAGGAACAAAAGAGCGAGAGCGATCTTTAAAGTGTCTTTTTGGAGTTTTTTGGAAGCTTTTTCAAACTCTTTGATGTTTTTAATTTCCATATCGTCATAAAAACCTTATCCTAATAGTGAGTCCATTCTATCCAATTAGCCCTTGAGCCACTCTTAAAAAGAGTCGTTTGATAAAAATGGCTCATTATATGGTATCTTAAAGTAAAATTTTAAAAATAAGGTTTTTAAAAATGATAGAATTTAGCGATGAAGATTTACAAAAACCGGTGCGTATTGTGATAGAAAAGATCCGCCCTTACTTGCTCAAAGATGGCGGTAATATTGAAGTGCTAGGGGTGAAAAGCATGAAAATTTATGTGGCTTTAGAGGGAGCGTGCAAGACTTGCTCTAGTAGTAAGATCACTTTAAAAAATGTCATTGAAAGGCAGCTTAAAATGGATATTCACCCCAATTTAGAAGTGGTGTGCTTAGAAAACGCTAAGGAGTTTGATAAGCTTTAAGGATGATTAGGCATGCAAAAGTTTGATTATGAATTTAAAAAGCGAGCGTTGATTAAAGATGGCTTTTTAGCGTTCAAGCAAGCCCATTACGCTGAAGCGTTGCGCCTTTTTTCTGAAGTTTTGTTTTTGGATAAAGACAACCAAAAAGCCAAAGTGGGGGCGTTATTAAGCGACATCGCTAAGGATTTCCCTAAAGAAGCCCATAGCTTTTATGAATTGTATCAAAGCCTGATCGCTATGCAAAAACGGAGTTTAAAAAACCAGGCTGAAGAGCAGATCACCGCTTTGATCGCTTCTTTTGATGAGGGGCTAAACCAAATGGCTGAAAAGATTGATGCGCAAATTTCTCAAAAAGGCGAGGAATTGAATGGCATTTTGTATGCGGATTTCAAACGCTTGAGCTTGGAGCGTGGCTTTAAGGAAGCGTTTGAAGATTTGATGTTCAGCTCTAGGGTGATTTTTGACAATAAAGAGGATTTTTATGAATTTTTGAAAGAATTGAACCATTATGGCTATTATGAATTAGCGGTAAATTACATTGAAAACATGCATGAAGATTCTTTTATTTACGATAAATTTTTGCGTTCTCTTTTAGAAGACGCCCTCAAATCCAATAAGGCTTAAAGAATGAAGCTCAAAAAAACCCTAACTTATCAAAACCACGCCTATTCTTTTTTAAGCGATAACACGCATGAAGTTTTAGAAAACCCCAAAGAAATCCTTTTTGTCAAAACGCCTTTAAACGAAAAATACTCTCCTTTAATTGCAGAAAAAAACCTGGCTATTTTGGATTTTAACGAGCTTAAAAACTACTTTGATTTTAAGATTAAGATTGTAGGGATTACAGGCACTAATGGTAAAACGACCACAGCGAGCTTGATGTATTCCTTGCTCTTAGATTTGAATAAAAAGACCGCTCTTTTAGGCACAAGAGGGTTTTTTATCAACGATGAACGCATCAAAGAAAAGGGCTTGACTACGCCTACTCTTTTAGAGCTTTATAGCGATTTAGAAGAAGCGATTCGTTTAGGGTGCGAATACTTTATCATGGAGGTGAGCTCCCATGCGATCGTCCAAAAACGCATCGCTGGGCTTGATTTCGCTCTTAAAATTCTCACCAATATCACAAGCGATCATTTAGATTTCCATCAAAATATAGAAAATTACAGGGACGCTAAAAACAGCTTTTTTAAAGATGAAGGCTTGAAAGTGATTAACAGAGATGAAACAAACGCCCTTTTTAACCCCATTAACGCGCGCACTTACGCGCTGGATAAAAAAGCGCATTTGAACGTTCAAGCCTTTTCGCTCAACCCCTCCATTAGCGCGTCTTTATGCTACCAACAAGATTTAAGGGATCCTAATGTTAAAGAAACCGCCCTGATCCATTCCCCCCTTTTAGGGCGTTACAACCTTTATAATATTTTAGCGGGCGTTTTGGGGGTTAAATTACTCACTCAATTGCCTTTAGAAACGATCACGCCGTTATTAGAAAACTTTTATGGGGTGAAAGGGCGTTTGGAAATTGTGCATCCTAAACCTTTAGTGGTCGTGGATTTTGCCCACACAACAGACGGCATGCAACAAGTTTTTGAAAGCTTTAAAAATCAAAAAATCACCGCTCTTTTTGGAGCAGGGGGCGATAGGGATAAAACCAAGCGCCCTAAAATGGGAGCGATAGCGAGTTGTTACGCGCATCAAATCATCTTAACTTCAGACAACCCTAGAAGCGAAAACGAAGAAGACATCATTAAGGATATTTTAAAAGGCATCGGCGATTCTTCTAAAGTCATTGTAGAAAAAGACCGAAAAAAAGCCATTTTAAACGCTTTAGAAAATTTAAAAGACGATGAGGTGTTGTTGATTTTAGGCAAGGGCGATGAAAACACTCAAATCTTTAAAGACAAAACGATTTTTTTTAGCGACCAGGAAGTCGTTAAAGATTATTATCTCAATTTAAAACAAGGATAAACATGCAAGAATTTAGTTTGTGGTGCGATTTTATAGAAAGGGATTTTTTAGAAAACGATTTTTTAAAGCTCATCAATAAGGGGGCTATTTGCGGGGCGACGAGTAACCCTAGTTTGTTTTGTGAAGCGATCACAAAAAGCGCGTTTTATCAAGATGAAATCGCTAAACTCAAAGGCCAAAAAGCTAAAGAAATTTATGAAACTCTGGCGCTAAAGGATATTGTACAAGCTTCTAGCGCGTTAATGCCTTTATATGAAAAAGACCCTAATAATGGCTACATTAGCCTAGAAATTGACCCTTTTTTAGAAGATGATGCCATTAAAAGCATTGATGAAGCCAAGCGGTTGTTCAAAGCATTAAACCGCCCTAATGTGATGATTAAAGTCCCGGCGAGTGAAAGCGGTCTTGAAGTGATTAGCGCTTTGACTAAAGCCTCTATCCCCATTAATGTAACTTTAGTTTTTTCGCCTAAAATTGCTAGTGAAATCGCTCAAATCTTAGCCAAAGAAGCACAAAAAAGAGCGGTCATTAGCGTGTTTGTCTCACGATTTGACAAAGAAATAGACCCACTAGTGCCAAAAAACTTGCAAGCTCAAAGCGGGATCATGAACGCTACCGAATGCTATTACCAAATCAACCAACATGCCAATAAGCTAATAAGCACCCTTTTTGCGTCCACCGGCGTTAAATCCAACGCTTTAGCTAAAGATTACTATATTAAAGCGCTGTGTTTTAAAAACTCTATCAACACAGCCCCCCTAGACGCCCTAAACGCTTATTTGCTTGACCCAAACACCGAGTGTCAAACCCCTTTAAAAATCACAGAAATTGAAGCGTTTAAAAAAGAATTAAAAACGCACAACATTGATTTAGAAAACACCGCCCAAAAACTCCTTAAAGAAGGCTTGATAGCGTTCAAACAATCCTTTGAAAAGCTTTTAAGCAGTTTTTGATTTTTAAGGGTTTTTTGGATAGAATAAGCCCTTATTTTATTTTAAAGGATTGACATGTTAGAAGGCGTTATTAGAGAGAGTATTACTAAAGCTAACGCTAAAGCTTTAAAAAAAGATGGCTATCTAATCGCAAACGTTTATGGAAAGGGTATTGAAAACGTGAATTGCGCGTTCAAATTAAACCCTTTCATTAAATACCTTAAGGAAAAAAAGCATTTGATTTTCCCGGTGAAATTAGGGGATAAGACTTTTGAAGTCGTGGTTCAAGAATACCAAAAAAACCCCGTTACTAACGAACTTATCCATGTGGATTTACTCGCTGTTACTAAGGGCGTGAAGTCCAAGTTTAAAGTCCCCGTCAAACACCAAGGCACTCCAGTGGGCTTGAAAAATAAAGGGATTTTGATGCTCTCTAAAAAGCGTATCAGCGTGGAATGCGCTCCAGAGCATCTGCCCGATCACTACTTAGTGGATGTAGCCCCTTTAGACGTGAATGAGTCTATTTTGGTGCGCGATTTAGAAAAACACGACAATGTGAAGATCTTAGATCATGATTCTATCGCTGTGATCGGTGTGATTAAAGCGAAGTGATTTGAAGTTATGACGCTTTTAGTGGGTTTAGGCAACCCTACTTTGCGTTACGCTCACACCAGACACAACGCTGGTTTTGATATTTTAGATTCGCTCGTTAGCGAGTTGGATCTTTCTTTCACTTTTTCTTCCAAACACAACGCTTATTTGTGCGTTTATAAGGATTTTATCTTACTCAAGCCCCAAACTTACATGAATTTAAGCGGCGAGAGCGTTTTAAGCGTCAAAAATTTTTACAAACCCAAAGAGCTTTTAATTGTCCATGATGACTTGGATTTACCTTTAGGCGTTGTGAAATTTAAAAAGGGTGGGGGGAATGGGGGGCATAACGGCCTAAAATCCATTGATGCCTTATGTTCTAATTCTTATTACCGCTTGAGGGTGGGGATTTCTAAAGGGATCAATATCACTGAGCATGTGCTTTCAAAATTCTACAACAACGAAGAGCCTTTAAAAAACGCTGCGTTTGAACATGCCAAAAACGCCCTAAAATTTTTTATAGAAAGCCATGATTTTAACGCCATGCAAAATCGTTTCACGCTTAAAAAACCTTTACAAATAGAAAGTTAGGAGTTTAAAGTGCGTTTGTTTAGATTTGTAGGGTGGTATTATTTCAAATACTTTTTAATCGTGCTTTTGGCTTTGGAATTGTTTTTTGTAGGCATTGACAGCCTAAAATACGCCGATAAAATGCCTGATTCTGCGAACATGATCATTTTATTTTTCACCTATGATATTTTATTCGCGCTCAATTACACCTTGCCTATTTCCTTGCTTTTGGCGATGGTTTTATTTTATATCACCTTCATTAAATCCAACCAATACACCGCCCTGCTCTCCATTGGCTTTTCCAAACGCCAGATTTTAAGCCCTATTTTTTTGATTAGCTTGTTTTTCACGGCTGTTTATGTGGGGTTGAACGCCACTCCTTTTGTGTATATGGAAGAAAAAACGCAAAATTTGATCTATAAAGACAATTCTTTGAGCGTTTCAGAGCATTTGTTAGTGAAGTACAACGATGATTACGTGTATTTTGATAAGATTAATCCCTTATTGCAAAAAGCCCAAAATATCAAGGTTTTTCGCCTAAAAGATAAGACTTTGGAATCTTATGCTGAAGCTAAAGAAGCTTTTTTTGAAGACAAGTATTGGATCTTGCATGACACTACTATCTATGAGATGCCCTTAAGTTTTGAACTGGGCGCGAACGCTTTAAACACCACGCGTTTAGAAACCTTTAAAACGCTCAAAAATTTCCGCCCTAAAGTTTTAGACACCATTTACCAAAACAAGCCTGCGGTTTCTATCACAGACGCTCTTTTTTCCTTGCATGCTCTAGTGCGCCAAAACGCCGACACGAAAAAAGTGCGCTCGTTTTTGTATGTGTTTGCGATTTTGCCCTTTTTTGTGCCGTTTTTAAGCGTTTTGATCGCTTATTTTTCGCCCAGTCTCGCCCGCTATGAAAACCTGGCTCTTTTAGGGCTAAAGTTTATCATCATCACGCTCGTTGTTTGGGGGCTATTCTTTGCTTTGGGGAAGTTCAGCATTTCAGGGATACTCATTCCTGAAATAGGCGTGCTATCGCCCTTTTTCGTATTCTTAGCCCTCAGTCTTTGGTATTTTAAAAAACTTAATAAGAGATTGTGATTTTTTTAATCTTATATGTTACTAAGTGGTTTTATTCTCTTAATTCAAAGGTAACTAGTGGAAAGATTTAATCTAAAAAACCGCCGGTATATCGGCTCAAAAACCAAGCTCATAGAGTGGGTATTTAGGAATTTAAAATTAAATAATATCAAAAGCGTGTGCGATATTTTTGCCGGAAGTGGGGTAGTGGCTGGTCAATTTGCCACTATTTCTAATGTTAAAAATATTATTATAAATGATATTTTATTTTCTAATGAAGTCATTTATCATGCTTTTTTTAGGGGGCAAGACGCTGATTTTAAGGTGCTTGAAGAACTGAAAGAATATTATACTCAAGCTTTAAAGCTAGAAGAAAATTATTTTAGCCAACATTTTAGCGGCAAATTTTTCAGCTATAAAGATTGTGTCAAAATCGGTAGCATTAGAGAGCATATAGAAAGCTTGAATTTAGATAAATTAAATAAAGATATTTTATTAACAAGCTTGATTTATTCAATGGATAAGATAGCTAACACGGTAGGGCATTATGAAGCTTATAGGAAAAAAGAGATTTTGCAAGATAGATTTATTTTTGAACTTATTAGCCCTATAAAGCATGATAAAAATATCATGATAGAGAGAAAAGACGCTAACGAATTGGCTAAAACCTTAAAAATAGACTTAGTTTTTATTGACCCTCCATACAATTCAAGGCAATACAGCCGGTTTTATCATCTCTATGAAAACCTAGTGCAGTGGAAAAAACCCAAACTCTATGGAGCAGCTTTAAAGCCATCATGCGAGAACATGAGCGAATATTGTCGCTCTAATGCCAAGAAAGAATTGAGCGATTTAATTGAAAAACTAGATTGTAAAAGGATTGCTTTAACTTATAATAATACCTATAATTCTAAGTCTAGCTCTTCGCAAAATAAAATAGACTTTAAAGATTTAGTGGGAATTTTGAGTCAAAAAGGAAAATTAAGCGTTAAAGAAAAGGCTCATAGTTTTTTTAATTCAGGAAAAACTGATTTTAAAGAGCATAAAGAATTTTTATTTATAGTGGATGTGAAGCCTTGAAAAAAAGTATTCGTTCTCCCTTTTTCTATGTAGGGGATAAATATAAACTCATGCCACAGCTCAATAAGCTATTCCCAAATAACATTAATCAATTTATTGAGCCTTTTGTGGGTGGAGGTAGCGTGTTTTTAAACACCAAAGCTAAAAGATACTTAGCTAATGATATAGATACTAATATTATCAATTTACATAAAACTTTAAGCAAGTTCAACGCTTGTGAGCTTTTTGATGAATTGTCTAAAATCATCATTCATTATGGCTTGTCTTTCTCTTTTAAGGGGATTACAGCTCCTGATGAATTAAAAAAACAATATATAAAAACTTACTATGCTAAATACAATAAAATAGCTTATGAAAAACTAAGGGCTGATTTTAACTCCAATCAAAACAACATGCTCTATTTATATTTACTTTTAATTTATGGGTTTAATCACATGATTAGATTTAATTCTAAAGGGCTTTTTAATTTACCTGTGGGTAATGTAGATTTTAACGAAAATGTTTATAATGCCCTAAAAAACTACCTAGACTTCATGCAACAAAACACCATTATTTTTCATAATAATGATTATATTGATTTTCTTAACCATACTACCTATTTAAAAGATGATTATGTTTATTTTGACCCCCCTTATTTAATCTCCAATAGTGAATACAACAAGTTATGGGATAGCGATAATGAGATAGCCCTATATGGTGTTTTAGATAGCCTAGATAAAAAGGGAGTTTTATTTGGTATAACTAATCTTATTTATCACAAGGGAGAGACCAATTCTATTTTAAAAGAATGGGCTAAAAAATATTATATTTTTAATATCAAAAGTAATTATATCAGCTATAATGACAACACCATCAAAGAAGATAGTCAAGAAATCTTTGTAACTAATTATAGGCAATTATTATGACTAAAAAACCGGCACGAAAAATTTTAAGCTTTTCAACCACTATGCGAAACCCTAAAAGAATAGGACAATTTTTAGCTGTTTTAGAAAAGTTTGAAAATCAAATCCTTAAATCTTCAACGATTATGCAAATTATCAAATCCGTTTTGGCTCATAGGCTTTATAGACCTACTTCTATCAATCAAAATAAAGAATTGAAAGAAAAATTTGACTCCAATGAATATGTCTTTAGCGATGAAGAGTTAGAACGCATTATAGAAATATCCCCACAAAATCATAAAGAGATGGGTTTTGAGCATGGATGGGAAAGTCGGTTTGACACTTGGTATAAGCTTATGTGTGAGTTTGGGTTTTGCTACTATGCAAAATATGAGAAGATACTCATCAGCGATAGCGCTAAGATGCTTATTCTTGCTTATTATGATAAAGAAAACGATGCTTTTAAAGAAAGCGTTGATGAAAGCGTAGTTGGGGCTATATTTTTAAACGCTCTGTCTAAATATGAAGTGGGAAACCCTTACAAAAAGAACTTAAATCATAACAACCCTTTCAAATTATTGCTCTCGCTTTTAAAACGGCTCAAAAATGCCAATCTGACTCCTCTCTCTGTCAAAGAAATCCCTATCTTACTTTGTTGGAAAGATGATAACGCTAATGGGCTTTATGACTACATTATTCATTTAAGACAAGAAGTCGTTACTATCAATAAAACAGAATTCAGCTACTCAGATGAATTTATCTATGAAAAATGCCTAAATCTTTTAGAAAGTGTTAATAAAACACGATTTAAAATGAGCCAAATCACTAACGAAGCCGTTGATGAATACATTAGAAAAATGCGTATTACAGGACTTATTTCATTGCGTGGTAATGGTAGGTTTATTGATATTAATACTAATGAAAATAATAAAATAGATTACATTTTACAAACCCATAAGGCTTTTAAAGGGGATTATTTAAACGACACTCAAGCTAACAAACTCGCTTTTTTTAACTACATGTCAATCGTGGATAGCTTTCTTGTTAGCGTTACTCCAATCAGCACTAATGAGAGCGTTAAATCAAGCAAATTGAATGAACTAGCAAACACTTATACTAAAGATTTTATCAAGCAAGAATTACTCATTACTTGTAACAAGCAAGAATCAAAAGATAGTTTTTTAAGACTCATTGATAAGCCTTTACGCTTAGAATTTTTAAGCGCTATTTTCTTGAAACAACATTTTGAAAATTTAAGCGTGATGCCCAATTATAAAAGCGATGATGAAGGCTTGCCCGTATACACAGCAAGCGGTAATAAACCTGATATTGTAGCTATGGACACAAAAGCCCAAAGTTATATAGAAGTGAGCTTGATTAGGGATAGAAGTCAAAGTGCCTTGGAAATGATACCTATTGCCAGACATTTAAAAGAATTGATTAAAAATAGTGCTGATATTAGAGAGAAATTTAGTGTTTTTGTGGCTCCAAATATCCATGATGACGCCAAAGAATATGCGGAATTTGCCCATTTCAAAGATAATATTAATATACGCTGCTATGCTATCAATGATTTTATCAAAAAAGTAGAAAACAGCGCAGAGTTATTGCAACTCAATGACAACCCAAAAGCTTGACAAATCAAGCTTTCATATATAAGTATAAGCTATAAGCCTTACCCAAAAACCCTACCAAACTTAAAAAGTATAAACATAACGCAAATACATAGAATACTGACGGCGTAAGGTTTGGGTTAAGCTGAAATTGGTTTCTGCTCCGGTGATAGTGGTTGGTTGGCCATTCTCTAGCGGGCCTTGTTTTTTCGCTCTTATAGTAGTAGAGCCTTTGAAAAAGTGGTTAGGGAGCGTGGGGATTTTGATACCAAACTCAATGCCATGGTGTTCAAAAATATTGGTTCTAATGCCCACATTCACTAAAAATTGGAAAATCGTGTGATTCACTTTAGCGTTTAATTTTCCTGTGGTATAGACGCTGTTAGGGTTAATCCCCACATCACAACTCGCCGGCGTCGTGTCCCCGCATGTGATCGTGCCATCAGCGTTAGTCATGTAAGCGTCAGCGTCCGTATTGACGCCATAAACATACCCGTCCTTAAAATACCCCACACGATTATTAGTCCAAGTGTTACCCGCAAAATTCACGCCCACAAAAAACCCGGCTGTGGCTTTAGGCTTGTCTATAACGTTAAAAAGCATGTCTGTGCCAAAACCATAAGTATACATGTCTGCTTTTTGATCGCTCAAATAAAAGGGCGATATGGCGTTAGCGGCCCTAGAGTTAGAGAAATTGGTATGCCCGTAATCAAAAAAGCCATAATAACGCAACCCAAACCACCTTTTTTTACCCACAAAATGCTTATACCCTGTCATCACGCCTAGCCCATACATCGGCTGGTTACGGCCAGGAATGTCCTTATTGGTGCTAAGCATGGTGCGAGAAGTCCAATTGACCACGCAATTAGCTTTAGTATAGCCTGACGTTCCTGGAGTCCCTGAAGCCGGCTGACAGCCACCGGTCTGCCCATCAGGGACTTTACCATCATCATTGGCTGAAACATCGCCAAAAGGCACTTGAAACAACTCGCCGTTTTTATAAGCGTTGGTCTTTTGATCAGCCCTACCCACTTCCAGGCTAATCCCCACAAACGCGCCATTCTTTTCATGAGCATTTAAGGGGTTTGTCAGCCATAACGAACTCAAAAGAGCGCCTAAAATTACCGAGCCTTTTTTAGAAATATCTAAAGATTGAGCTATCAAAACAGATTCCTTACGATTAAAATTTTTACAAACCATTTTGCAATCTTGCATTCTATTTTTCTTCTTTGTCATAAAATTGAGCATCACTCTCTAGGGTCTCCGCTTAAGTGTTACTTTTTTAATTATTTTATTATAGCTAATTGCAATCTTAAAAGTCAAACGAAAACCGCCCCTAAAATTCCCATAATAATGGGCTACTTGACAATAAAATCCTTTTATAGTAGATTAAAAACTCTTTAATTTTCCCATGAATAAAGGATTTTAAATGGATGCGATTTATCCTTATGTGCTAGTTGTTCATTTATTGTGTGCCATTATTTTTATTGGCTACTTGTTTTTTGATATGGTAATTTTCCCCAATGTGAAGAAAATGTTTGGCGAAGAGTTTGCCAATAAAGCGAATACAGGAATCACTCAAAGAGCGATCAAAATCATGCCCTTATGCGTTTTAGGGCTTGTTTTAACAGGGGGCATGATGCTTAGTCAATACATGGGGGGCGATAAAGGCTGGTGTGAAACCCCTTTTCAAAAGATACTCATGCTTAAAGTGATCTTAGCGTTAAGCATTTTTCTTTTGGTGCTTTTTTCTTTATTATGTAAGTTTTTGGGTAAGAAAAACCCTATTGGCAAATACATCCACCCTATCGCTCTAACTTTTGGCTTTTTAATCGCTATTTTAGCCAAGACGATGTGGTTTGTTTAAGAGCGTTTCAACCTCAAAGAATTTAAAACCACTAAGAGCGAGCTACCACTCATGCTCAAACTCGCTATTAAAGGGTTGATGTATCCTAGCATAGCGACCGGGATTAAAACAGCGTTATAAATCAAACTCAAAACAATGTTTTGCAACACCACTTGATAGACTTTTTGAGCGTTATCAAACGCTTTTTCTAGCAAACTCAAATCCTCTTCTAAAAGTAAAATATCGCATGCGCTTTTACTCAAAGCGCTTTTTTCAAACCCCAAAGAAACGCTCGCTTGTTTCAAGGCTAGCGCGTCATTATTGCCATCGCCTATCATCGCGCACACGCCCTTATAAGAGCTGATGATTTGCGCCTTATCTTCAGGGGTCAAATGGGCATGATACTTAGAGATCCCTAATTTTTTCGTGCACTCCTTAACCGAGCTTTCATTATCCCCGCTTAAAATTTCTAATTCCAAGCCTTGATTTTGTAAAGCCTGAATGACTTCTTTAGCGTTAGCTTTCAAACGCTCTTCTAAAATGAATAACGCGTATAAAGTCTTATTTTTCGCAAAGCCTACCATGATATTAGCGCTCTCTTTAGTCTTTATACCAACCCCCATGGATTTTAAAAATTTCAAACTCCCCACTAGCAGGGTTTCGTTTTGATAATTCGCTTTCAGGCCATGAGCGAAAAACTCTATCTTTTCTAAATCAACCTCATCGCTATCTAGAGTTTTAAGAATCGCGCTATGGGCTAAATGCTCCCTGGTTTTTAAAAGGCTCTTTAAAAGCCTTTCATCAAATTCTTTATGAATGATTTTTTCTTTTAAAAGGACTTCTTTTTGCGTGAGGGTGCCGGTTTTGTCTATAAAGATTTTTTTCACTTTAGCCAGAGTTTCTAAAAATAACGCTTCTTTAAACACGATCAAAGGGTTTTTAAACACCCCTATCACTAACGCAATGGGCGTAGCCAGAGCGAACGCGCAAGGGCAGCTTATGACTAACACGCTAATACACACCATTAAAGCTTTTTCAAAATTACCCCCCAAACCAAATTGCCATAATAAAAAGCTCACAAAGGCTAAAAACAACACCGCTTTAGAAAAAATATCCGCAATTTGATTCGCGCTGCTCTCAATTAAGGGCTTTTCTAAAAAACTCTTTTTTAAAGTTTCTAACAAACTAGAAAGGCGTGAGTTTTGAAAAGTCGCGCTCACTTGATAGCTAAAAGGCACGCCCACATTCACATAACCCCCTAAAATTGGATCATTAACCCCCAATTCCAAAGGCTTAAACTCCCCGCTGATCAAAGACGCATCCACGCTCGCGCTATTTAAAAGCACGCCATCTAGCGCGATTTTAGCCCCGCTTGGCACCCAAACAACCGAGCCTATCGCCACATCTTTAGGGTGTTTTTCTATCTGCTTGCCATTTTCTACAACAATCACGCTATGGATTTCATGCGATTCTAGGGCCAAACATTTTTCATTCGCAAACAGCCTGGCTTTTAATTCCAAAAACTTAGAGCCAAAAACAAGCGTTAAAATCGTGCTGCTCGCTTCAAAATAAGTCTCTTGAGACACCAACATCGCATAAAGGGAATAAACAAACGCCGACAACGCCCCAAAAGACACGCTCAAATCCATGCCCAAAACGCCATTTTTTAGCCCATAAAACGCCCCTTTAATGAAAAAACGCCCCACCACCACTAGCACCAACAAGCTTAAAAAGAGCGATACGAGATCCAAATTCCTTTGCATGAGCTTATCCATGCCACTACCATAACTCGCGCTACCGTAGCTTGCGTATTTGGCAATGGCAATAAACATCAAATTCATGGTGGCAAAAAACCCCACGCTCAAAGTGAGCAAGTAGGAGCGTTGCTCTTTTTGGGCTTTTAAGGCGTAATTTTGCACATTATAAATTTTAGCCCCATAGCCCAAACTCTCAATTTTTTGAATAATCTCTTTAGGGTCTAAGGACTTCTCAAACACGATTTGTAAATGGTGGGTGGTGAAATTCACGCTCACTTTTTTAACCCCCTTCAAGCGCTCTAAAACCTTTTGATTGAGCCACAAGCAAGCGTTACAATGCGTTTTTTCTAGTAAAAGATTGAGGATAAAATCGCCCTTATTGTTTTCTTCAAGGGCTTGTTCTAATTCCAAAGCACTCATTGAATCTTGGGGCGTTACGGGGGCTAAAGTGGAATCGTTTAACTTGTCATAAAAGCTCTCTAAATTCAAATCTAACAACAACGCATACACCCTAGCGCACCCCGTGCAGCAAAAATATAATTCTTTATGATTAATGGTCTCTTTAAAAAGCTCACTTTCTTTAAACTCCAACTGGCAATGCGAACATTTCATTTTTAATCCTTAATTTAAGGGCGCTAATTGAGAAGCGCTTTGATAGAATAAGTGTTACAAATTTGATAGATGCTTAAAACTTCTTTGGTGTTGTCGCTTTGGTTTTTGGAATTGTGCGTGATTAAAGGGGGCAGAACTTTTAGAGCACTTTTGGAATTATTCCTAGCCGCTCCAAGCATCAAATGGGCGTTTTTGTCTTTAAAACTTTGGACAAACCTTAAAGTTTCTAGCGTGAGTTTAACGCTTTTTAAGCTCTCTATTACCAAGCAAAGCGACAAGGCTTCATAGCAAAAAATAAAATACCCTTTAGGTTTCAGGCATTTTTTCACTTTAGCCGCTAAAGAAGCGAAGTCTAATTCGCTCTGGTGCCTCGCATGCCCTTTAATTTGAGATTTAATAGAGCCTAAAGCATAAAAAGGAGGGTTGCACACAATCGCATCATACAAAATCGGAGGGTTGAAGTCTAAAAAATCGCTCTCAAACGCTTGAGCGTTAGGGAATTTAAGGGCGTTTTTTTGGGAGCAAAACGCCATTTTACTATCCTTTTCCACTAAATGAACGCTCGCTAGTGGGTTGTCTCTAGCGCAGAGTAAGCCTAAAATCCCACACCCTGAGCCTATGTCTAAAATCGCGCCGCTATTTTTGATAAAAGGGCGTGAAAAATCGTATAAAAAAAGCGAATCGCTATTGTAAGAATAAGCGTTTAAGGGCTGGTATAATCTTAAGAGTTTTCTATCCATAAAAGGGCTTCATTTTCTAAGATTTGCGCATGCAACAACCGCCCCTTAAAAGGGGTTTTTAAAGCGAGCGTATTAAACGCTTCGCTAACCATAGACGCATGCGAATGCAAAAGCAACGCATCAATTTTATCCCTCAAGCTCTCAAACAATCCCCACCCCCCTTCAATGAAATTAAACCCTTTCTCTAGGGGTAAATCTTTAGGGTCATGGAAAGTGTTAACCAAACGATTGGGTACTGAAAAGACTTTTGAATTGGGGCTAATTGAGCGCTTGGATAAAATAGCGATATTGGGGTTTTTATTGTGATAAAAGCTATCGCAAAAGCGGGTGTCTAATAAGGGGTTGTCCGTTCTTATGGTTTTCCCAGAAATGATGAGAGTGTCGCATACCGCTCGCTGGTTGTGCGTGAAAATCACGCTTTTTTGCCCGGTGATCTTGCCATGATGATAATCCCCATTCATCCTTAAAGCGAGTTTGAACAAATTAAAACGCCCCCTTTGTTCCATTATCCTAAAAGGCAAGAGCAAATTTTTAGCCTTGTTTTCTAAATTGCGGCAAATCATTGTTTCAATGTGAGCCTTTTTTAGCCTTTCTAACCCCCCTTTTTTCGCTTCGTTTTCTTCTGCGGCAATGACCGCTCTTTTAGGTTTTAAAACTTCTAACAATCCGCTGCACGCCGGGGTTTTGCCATAAGAATTGCATGGCTCTAAGGTGATTAAAAAAACGCAGTCTTTAAAGGCGTTATCGTGGCGCGTTTTTAAAAAATCGCTTAAAATTTTAGGGTCTTCTAACTTTTCTAAATCGCTTTTTAAACTAGGGCGTAAAATCTTTAACGCCGATTTAGCAGCCAAGACTTCTGCATGCGGGGTTTTGGCTTTTTTATGGGTTTCTAAACTCAAGATCTCATGGTTTTTATCTAACACCATGCAAGCCACGCTTGGGTTTTCTAAGGCTAGGGTTTGATATTCCCACGCCTTATTCAAGCAAGTTTCTAATAAACTTTCATAAAGTCTCATGACGGGAAAAAAGGCAAAAGCAAAAAGCCTTTAATCGCTAAAGCGTTAATAATATCAACAAAAAACGCCCCCACTAAAGGCACGACGATAAACGCTACATGCGATGGCCCATAGTGGTTGGTGATGGTTTGCATATTCACCATAGCCGTTGGGGTCGCTCCAAGTCCAAAACCGCAATGCCCCGCGCACAACACCGCCGCATCATAATCCTTCCCGCATACCCTAAAGGTTACAAGCACCACATAAAGGATCATAAACACCACTTGAACGCTCAAAATAACCGCTAATGGCACAGCGAGTTTTAACAATTCCAATAAATTCACGCTCATTAAAGCGTAGGCTAAAAACAGACTCAAGCTCACGTTCCCTATAACTGAAACCTCTCTGTCAAACACGCTATGGATCTTAAAAAACGACAAAGCGTTTCTTAAAATAACCCCCACAAACAAGCACCACACAAAAGTCGGCAAAGTGAAACTTTTAGGCATCAGATGCGATAAAAAAGTCCCCACTAATAAAGCGATCGCAATTAAAGCTAAAGTTTCCACAAAACTGGATGCGGTGATTAGGCGCTGCTCTTTAGGGGTTTCAAAACCTTTAGACACCACGCCCTCTAAAGTGTCTTTTTCTTTAGTGTCTTTAGGCTCTAGTTTGTATTTAGAAATCAAATACTTAGCGACAGGCCCTCCAATAATCCCTCCGCTCACCAAGCCAAAAGTCGCGCACGCCATGCCCACTTCCAAGCTAGAGCTAAAATTATAAGGTGGTTGGGTGAAAAAATTAGCCCATGCCGCGCTAGTGCCATGCCCACCCACTAAAGCGATCGATCCCCCTAAAAGCCCCATTAAAGGATTGACCCCTAAAAGGCTGGCGATAGAAATCCCCACTGCATTTTGGCACACCACAAACCCCGCCACAGCCAGCAAAAAAACCGCAAGCATTTTCCCGCCTTTTTGTAAAGATTTGAAATCCGCACTCAAACCAATGGTGATAAAAAAAGTCAGCATTAAAGGATCTTTTAAAGAAGAATCAAACTGCAAGCCAAAATGATAAAATTGACGCGCTAACATGATAAAAAAAGCGACTAAAACACCGCCCACAACAGGCTCTGGAATATCATAATCTCGTAAAAACTTGACTTTAGAAATCACATAACGCCCCAAGAGTAACACTAAAACCATGCACACCAAAGTGGCATAAATATCCAACTTAATTTCTTGCAAGCCTGCATCCTTAATTAATCAAATTTATCTTATTATAATATAATACCCCCCTAAAAGAACGAGATTAGTTAGAAAGTAGGTGTTCCTTGCATACAGTATTACAAATTGGAGCTGGTGGCGTAGGCAGTGTCGTAGCACACAAAATGGGCATGAACAGGGATGTGTTTAAAAATATCATTTTGGCGAGCAGGAGCTTAGACAAATGCCATGCGATTAAAGAAAGCATGCTCAAAAAGGGTTTGGGGGAAATTGGCGTTGAACAAGTGGATGCAGACAATACGCAAGCCTTAGTTGCTTTAATCCAAAAATACAAGCCTAAAGTCGTTGTTAATGTGGCTTTACCCTATCAGGATTTAACGATCATGCAAGCATGTTTAGAGACTAAAACGCATTACATTGATACCGCCAATTACGAGCACCCGGATTTAGCGAAGTTTGAATACAAAGAGCAATGGGCGTTTGATAGGGCCTATAAAGAAGCAGGGATTTTAGGGATTTTGGGGGCTGGGTTTGATCCAGGCGTTACGAACGCTTATGTCGCTCACGCTCAAAGACACCATTTTGACACTATCCACACTTTAGATATTTTAGATTGCAACGCTGGGGATCACAAACGCCCTTTTGCCACGAATTTTAACCCTGAAATCAATTTAAGGGAAGTCAGCTCTAAAGGGCGTTATTATGAAAATGGCAAATGGATTGAAACTAAGCCTTTAGAAATCAAGCAAGTGTGGGCTTACCCGCAGATTGGCGAAATGGATTCGTATCTTTTATACCATGAAGAATTGGAATCGTTAGTCAAAAACGTTAAAGGCTTGAGGAGGGCGAGGTTTTTTATGACTTTCTCTCAAAATTATTTAACCCACATGAAATGCTTGGAAAATGTCGGCATGCTAGGCATTAAAGAAATAGAGCATCAGGGCGTAAAAATCGTGCCGATACAATTTTTAAAAACCTTACTCCCTGATCCAGCGTCCTTAGCTAAAGACACTACCGGCAAAACCAATATCGGGTGCTATATGACTGGCATTAAAAACAACCAAGACAAAACGCTCTACATTTACAATGTGTGCGATCACAAAAAATGCTATGAAGAAGTGGGTTCGCAAGCCATAAGCTACACCACCGGCGTGCCGGCGATGTGCGCGGCTAAAATGATTTGCAACGACACTTGGAGCGTGGAGCATTTTAAAGCCGGGGTGTTTAACGTAGAAGAATTAAACACCGATCCTTTCATGGAAGAATTGATCAAACAAGGCTTGCCTTATGAAGTGATTGAGCGCTAGTTTTAGGCTTCAATCTTCACTAGGTGCGATAAACACCGATTCCCTTTCTATCGTAATATTCTTATCGTCTGTGCTGTAAGCTTGTATCGTAATAGGGATTAGAATATCTTTAGTGCGTTTGTATTCTGTGGCGTTACCCTTTAGGGGTTTTCGTAAAATCACTACCGCTTTGATCTTTTGCCCGGCTTTAATGGCGATAGGGTTTAAAGGCTTTTTGATGTGGATGTCTTTTTGCCCTAAAATTTTGAAATAAAACTCATGGTCTTTATTGTCCGTGTTGTGGAATAAAAACACGTAATCGTTATCCACATACCCACTAGATCGCAATTCATACAGATCGCTGTTGCGGTTAATGTCTAAAAGCATGCGTTCTTTTTTAAACGAAGTGATGGCTAAAAGGGCTATCACAACAGCGATAACCCCCATGTAAGCGATCGTTTTTAAACGCACTAGACGCACTTTTTGGCGCGTATTAATGGCGTTAGTTGAAGACCATTGGATGAGTGAAGGGCGGTTGTATTTGGCCATGGTAATCGTGCATGCATCCACGCACTCTAAGCAATTGATGCATTCTAATTGCAAGCCCTTTCTAATATCAATATGCGTGGGGCAAACCTGCACGCAATGCAAACAATTCACGCATTCATTTTCAGCACTGCGTTTTTTGGGGGGTAAGGGAAAAAGGTGGCCCTGATTGTCATAAAGCGCTCCGCCGCGCTTTTCATCATAAATAGGGTTTAAGGTGTCATTGTCATACAACACCGATTGCACCCTAGCGTAAGGGCATAAATAGATGCAAAAACGCTCCGCAACCACCACTATATCAAACAGCACCACTAAGGCGCTAAAAAGCCAAAAACCCATAGCAATAGGGTGATCGCTAGGGTTTTTAAGATACATAAAAAAGTCTTCTGGGGCGATGAAATAAAAGAAAAACAACATCATTAGCCCCGCCACAACAGGAGCGAACAACAAAACGCTCAATGCTTTACGGATCTTATAGCTTGGGGTGTTTTTAGGGCTTTCTTGCTTGTTGCTGATCTTTTTATGGAGTTTGAAAATCTTGGTTTCAATCACATCTCTATAAAGCACCCTTAAAAAGGTTTGCGGGCAAGCCCAACCGCACCACACACGCCCAAGGCTAGTGGTGATGAAAAAAATCCCTATAAAAAGCAAAATAACCATGAAAGGCAAAATTTGCAATTCTTCAGCGCTAAAGATCTTACCTAAAAAATGCAATTGCTTATGCTCAAAAGAGATCAAAAACAAATGCGCCCCATCAATGCGAACAAATGGCGTGATCAATAGCACTAAAGAAATCAATAAAAACCCTATATAACGCTTCAAGCGAAACGATTTTAAAAAATGGCTAGAAGTTTCAAACATTCTCAATATCCTAAAATTTTTAAGCCACTATACCCTAACAACTTAACGCTTTCACTTAAAAAGCAACATGTTATAATGATCACTATTTTATTTGAAAGGGTATTTATGGAAAGCGTTTTAAATTTCCTAACCAATATCAATGTGATTTTCACCCTTTTGGGCTATTTGATTGGGGGGATTCCTTTTGGCTATGCGTTAATGAAAATCTTTTATGGCATGGATATTACTAAAATCGGATCGGGGGGTATTGGCGCGACGAATGTCTTACGCGCCTTACAAAGTAAGGGCGTGAGCAACGCCAAACAAATGGCCTTATTAGTCTTAATCTTGGATCTATTCAAAGGCATGTTCGCGGTTTTTTTAAGCAAATTGTTTGGGTTGGATTATAGTTTGCAATGGATGGTCGCTATCGCTAGTATTTTGGGGCATTGTTATTCGCCTTTTTTGAATTTCAATGGAGGCAAGGGCGTTTCTACGATCATGGGCTCTGTGGTGTTGCTCATCCCTATTGAAAGCTTGATCGGCTTGACGGTGTGGTTTTTTGTGGGTAAGGTGCTTAAAATCTCTTCACTCGCTAGCATTCTAGGGGTAGGCACAGCGACTGTTCTTATCTTTTTTGTGCCTTATATGCATATCCCAGATAGCGTCAATATCCTTAAAGAAGTCGGCACACAAACGCCGATGGTATTGATTTTTATTTTTACCCTTATCAAGCATTTGGGCAATATTTTTAATTTATTGACCGGTAAAGAAAAGAAAGTCTTATGAAAACTAAACAAGGCGTCCATATCCATAACTTGGTGTTTGAAACGATTTTAGGGATTTTAGAGTTTGAACGCTTAAAACCCCAAAAAATAAGCGTGAATGTGGATCTTTTCTACACGGAATTACCTAATAAGGCTTATTTAGACTACATGGAAATCCAAGAAATCATTCAAAACACCATGCGAGAAAAACAATACCTTCTCATTGAAGACGCCTTGAAAGATTTAAGCCATGTTTTAAAAACGCGCTACAAGGAAATCTCTGAGCTTTTTTTGAAAATCAGCAAGTTAGAAATTTCTCCCAATTCTCAAGTGGGAGCGAGCGTGAAAATTTACTATGAAACCAATCTTTAGCCTCTTTTTCCTCCTTATTACTTTAAAAGCGCACCCCATAAACCCCTTATTAGAGCCGCTATATTTCCCCAGTTACGCGCAATTTTTAAATTTAGAACCTCATTTTGTCATTAAAAAAAAGCGCGCTTATAGACCTTTTCAATGGGGGAATACCATTATCATCAAACGCCATGATTTAGAAGAGCGCCAGAGCAACCAGCCAAGCGATATTTTCCGCCAGAACGCTGAAATCAATGTGTCTTCTCAAACTTTTTTAAGAGGAATCAGCAGCGCTTCTTCACGCATAGTGATCGATTCGGTCGCTCAGTAATCAGCCGCTCAATAAAATGCTAAAACTTTTTTTAATCACATTTTTCTTCATATTTTCTTAATCCTAAAACAAATTTAAGGTATTATTAAATAGAATAATGTAATAATAACCTTAGGTTTAAAACTTGACTAAATTTTTTAGAAAAAAGTAAATAAAAAGGCTAAAAGAAATGCTTAGAAATCAATTTCGTATCGTGTTTGTCTCTTGTATTGTCGCTAGCAGTTTGCAAGCTCAAGAAAATACCCACACTTTGGGTAAGGTAACCACTAAGGGTGAAAGGACTTTTGAATACAACAATAAAATGTATATTGACAGAAAAGAGCTCCAACAACGCCAAAGCAACCAAATCCGTGATATTTTTAGGACTCGGGCGGATGTGAATGTGGCTAGTGGGGGCTTAATGGCACAAAAAATCTATGTTAGGGGGATTGAGAGCCGTCTCTTAAGGGTAACGATAGATGGCGTCGCTCAAAATGGTAACATTTTCCACCATGACGCTAACACGGTGATTGATCCTAATATGATTAAAGAAGTGGAAGTGATTAAGGGGGCAGCGAACGCTTCAGCAGGTCCAGGCGCTGTTGCGGGTAAATTGTCTTTCACCACGATTGACGCTAACGACTTTTTAAGAAAGAATCAAACTTATGGGGCTAAAGCGGAAGCAGCCTTTTACACTAACTTTGGATACCGCATGAACGCCACTGCAGCCTATCGGGGGAAAAACTGGGACATCCTAGCCTATTACAACCATCAAAATATTTTTTACTACAGAGACGGGAATAACGCTTTTAGGAGTCTCTTCCACCCCAACTACGATTTACAAGACCCAAGCAATAGCGACATGAGCGTAGGGACTCCTAGTGAAGTCAATAGCGTTTTAGCTAAAATTAATGGCTATATCAATGAAACCGATAGCATTAGCGTGAGCTACAACCTCACACGAGACAATTCTACAAGGCTTTTACGCCCTAACACCACTTCAGCACTATCTAAAGCTAACGATCCAGGAAGCCAGCCAGCGCCTTTTGTGATTGACTTTGGGAAAGAATTAGCCCATACGATCAACTTCAACCACAATTTGAGCTTGAAATACAAGCATGAAGGCGGCCCTAATTTTAACCAGCCGCGCGTTGAATCCACTGCCTTTTTAGGGGTAAGAGGAGGCGATTATAACCCTGTGGTGAATCCTTTCGCTTACAATTCTAACGAGCCGGCTAATCCGGATTACATTCCTGAAGTGAAAGAGTGGTGTAATAACCCGGATAATATCAGCCAATGCACGCAAGGGGCTATCAGGCCTTCTAATGGAGGCTATCAAATAGGTTATGGCGCGCCTAACTCTATTAATTGGCAAGGGGATAGCGATTCTGGTGGAGGGGCGCAAGCAGGGTATGGGCAGCTTAACGCTACCATGCTTTCTACAAGCGCGAATGTTTATCATGGGCTTGTCCCTAAAAACCCTGATTACGACATGACCCCCCCTAACGCTCAAAACCCTAGCGCGAACGATTGGACTTTAGGGAATGCGGACGCTGAAGGCACTTTAGCCAGAAGGATTTTCTTAATCAACTCGGGCGTTAATTTTAAAGTCACCCACCCCATTAGCGAAGATTATGGGAACGTGTTTGAATACGGCATGATTTATCAAAACCTGAGCGTTTTCTCTGGATTGGATAAAGGCAAAAACGGCTATTATAAAAACAATATTGACCCTAACGACCCTAATGGGCCGGGCTTGCCTTACCGCCATTACTACACCGATCAAAGCTCTCAATACCCCCAAAATCTAAACACGCCTAACCCGCTCTATCGTAACATGCCCCAAAATTCGCATGCGATTGGGAATATCATCGGTGGGTTCATGCAAGCGAACTACAATATTTTAAGCAATGTGATCGTGGGTGCGGGAACTCGTTATGATATTTACACCTTGCTAGATAAAAACGGCCGCACGCATGTAACTTCTGGCTTTTCGCCTTCTGCGACCGTGCTTTATAACCCCATTGAAAGCATTGGCTTGAAAGTGAGCTATGCGTATGTAACTAAGGGGGCGTTGCCTGGCGATGGCGTTTTGATGCGCGATCCCACGGTGATTTATCAAAGGAATTTACGCCCATCGATCGGTCAAAATGTGGAATTCAATGTGGATTACAACAGCAAGTATTTCAATGTGCGCGGGGCAGCGTTCTATCAAGTCATCAATAACTTCATCAACAGCTATGGGCAAGACACTTCTAAAAATGGTGGGGGTAACGCGACCGCAAAAAACATGTCAGGGAATTTGCCCGAAACCATTAACATCTATGGTTATGAAGTTTCAGGGAACGTGAGATATAAGAATTTCTTAGGGACTTTCTCAGTGGCTCGCTCTTGGCCAACGGCTAGGGGGCATTTATTAGCCGATACTTACGCTTTAGCCGCCACGACTGGGAATGTGTTTATCCTAAAAGCCGATTATGATGTTCGCAGGTGGGGGCTTACTCTCACTTGGCTCTCGCGCTTTGTCACCAACATGTATTATGAAGGCTATTCTATCTATTACCCGCAATACGGCTTGATCAAAATCCATAAACCCGGGTATGGCGTGCATAATGTCTTTATCAACTGGACTCCGCCTTCTAAAAGATGGCAGGGTTTAAGGATTTCAGCCGTGTTTAACAACATTTTAAACAAGCAATATGTGGATCAAACTTCTGTGTTTCAAGCGAGCGCGGACGCTCCAGCGAGCGATATGATCCCTAAAGGCAAGCGCATGGCGCTCCCGGCTCCTGGATTTAACGCGCGTTTTGAGGTATCCTATCAGTTCTAAAATGAAAGAAATCTTAGGATTTCTTTTTGAATTTTAAACATGGAAACAAACATGAAAAAGCCCTATAGAAACCGCCAAACTCTATGGAAAAAGTTCCGCTCGCTCAACAAACTCATTAAGACGCTCTTAAGGATTTTAAAAAAGTAGTTTTATCAAAAATTTAGCGGGTTTAGATTAAAATAACGCTTTATTTTAACTTTAAAAAGGAACCAAACGCGTTCATTATGGCTAAAGAAACGCCCCCAACAACCCCGGATCTTTTGAAAAACCCTTATCAAAAAATCATCAATGCGAGCGCGAGCGTTTTTGATGAAACTCATGGGCGATCGTTTTTTAGCCCGCAATTTTATGAAAAAATTGAACCTTATTTAAAAGAAGTTTTAACCCATCCCATTGGTTTAGAATGCGATCTCAACACCGCTAAAAAAACGAACCGCTTAACCCCCTTAAAACAGCTTTTTAAGGCGTGTTTTGGCACTGAAGAGGTTTTGATTGTGAATAACAACACCAGTGCGGTATTCCTCATCGCTAACGCTTTAGCGCAACAAAAAGAAATCATTGTTTCTTATGGCGAATTAGTGGGGGGGGATTTTAACCTTAAAGATATTTTATTGAGTAGTAGGGCTAGGCTGCATTTAGTGGGGAATACCAATCGCGCTTATTTAAGGGATTACCGCTTAGCCTTGAATGAAAACAGCAAAATGCTCTTTAAAACCCACAACCCCACTTTTAAAAAAGACACGCCTTTTAAAGATTTGCAAGCCCTGGCTAAAGAGCATGGTTTGATAGATTATTACAATTTAGGGGATGTGGATTTGTTAGACAGAACGGCTTTAGAAGAGATTTTAGCCTTAAAACCATCGCTTTTAAGCTTTAGCGCGGACAAATCCTTTAACAGCGCGCAAGCCGGCATTATTATGGGGCAAAAAGAATGGGTTGAAACCTTAAAAAACCATCCCCTTTATAGAGCCTTGAGGGTGGGTAAAATCACGCTCACCTTGCTTTTTCACAGCCTAAACGCATGGGTCAATCACCAAGAAGAAATCACCATTCATGCGTTATTAAACCAAACCAAAGACGCCTTATTGCAAAAAGCCCTCAAACTCTACGCCCTTTTAAAGCCTTTAGAATTGAACGTGAGCATAGCCTCTAGCTTTTCTAAAATAGGGAATTTGCCCAACAAAGAATTAGAATCCTTTTGCGTGAAAGTCCAGCCCAAAAACACCCGTGCTTTAAATTGCGAGAAACTTTATTTAAAGCTTTTTCAAAAAGGCGTTATTACAAGAATTTCATGCGCATTTGTGTGTTTTGAAGTCTTTAGCTTGAATGGAGAAGATTTGGAAAAAATCGCTCTGGTTTTAAAAGAAATCCTTAACAAGGCTTAAAAATTCGCTATAATAAAATTTCTTTTAAACGCGCCGCTCCCCCACAATAGAGAATGACAAAAAACGATAGAACATCAATTTAAAGGAACTCAAGAATGGAAAAAATCAGCGACCTTATAGAATGCATTGCGTATGAAAAAAATTTGCCTAAAGAGATGATTTCAAAAGTGATTCAAGGCTGTTTGTTAAAAATGGCGCAAAACGAATTGGACCCCCTAGCACGTTACTCGGTGGTTGAAGAAAACAAGCAGCTCCAGCTTATCCAGTTGGTGGAAGTTTTAGAAGACGATGATGAAAGGTTGGTTAACGATCCTTCTAAATACATCAGCCTGTCTAAAGCCAAAGAAATGGATCCAAGCGTTAAGATTAAAGACGAATTGTCCTATAGTTTGAGTTTGGAGAGCATGAAGCAAGGAGCGATCAACCGCCTTTTTAAAGATTTGCAATACCAGCTAGAAAAGGCGTTAGAAGACAGCCATTTTGAAGCGTTCCAAAAGCGCCTTAACAGCGTTTTAATGGGGCAAGTGATTTTAGTGGATAAAAATCAAAACACTTTTATTGAAATCGAGCAGCAATTCCAAGGCGTTCTTTCCATGCGCCATCGCATTAAGGGCGAGAGTTTTAAAATAGGCGATAGCATCAAGGCGGTTTTAACGCAAGTCAAACGCACGAAAAAGGGCTTACTATTAGAGCTGAGCCGCACCACCCCTAAAATGCTTGAAGCTTTGTTGGAATTAGAAGTCCCTGAAATTAAAGATAAAGAAATTGAAATCATTCATTGCGCTCGAATTCCAGGCAACAGGGCGAAAGTGAGCTTTTTTTCCCATAACTCTAGGATTGATCCCATAGGCGCGGCTGTGGGGGTTAAGGGCGTGCGCATCAATGCAATAAGTAACGAATTGAATAAGGAAAATATTGATTGCATAGAGTATTCTAATGTGCCTGAAATTTATATCACTTTAGCGCTCGCTCCAGCCAAAATTTTAAGCGTTGAAATTAAAAAAATCCCCATAGAAGAATTGAGTGCTGAAGAAAAAGAATCCGTTCAAGAGCGTTTCATTGTCAATAACCATTTGCAAAAGGCTAAAGTGCGCTTGTTAGACATTGAAAAATCTAAGGCTATCGGTAAAGGCGGGGTGAATGTGTGCTTAGCGTCCATGCTTACAGGCTATCACATAGAGTTTGAAACCATTCCTAGCGTCAAAGAAAACGCAGAAAATGAAAACGAAAAAGAAACGCAAAAAGTAGGGGTAGAAGCTTTAGAGTCTTTGTTTAAGAATTGAAATGATTTCTGTGAAACTTATTGAGTTCTTAATCAAAAGGGCTTTAAGAAAATACTATGCAAGATTTAAAACATTTTAAAAATGATATTACGCTCATTCTATCCAAAGAAAGATTAGCCGCTTATGATAGTCTAGAGCAATACAAAGAAAATTTAAAACTCATTGCTTCTATCACGCCTAAAATTTCTAATTTAGAAATTTATTTACGCAACGCTTTAGATCATTGTTTAACCCAAATTAAGGGGAGCGAATGGGTGTTTAATGAAAGCGCTTTAACAGATTTAATCAAAGAATTAAAAGAAAAGAAAAGAGAAATCACGCATTCTTTAATCTTATCTAAAATGTCTTTAGGGGCAGTGGTTAGGCTTATTTTTTGTTATAAGTTAGAGGGGATAATATTAGATTTGAGAGCGTATCGTTTGAGAGCTTATTATCACGAAAATAAAGATACTTTGCTTATTATACAATTATATTAAAGCCTATATTGCTTTAAACTTGCTATGGACGATTAGAAATCGCGCGTATCATTGGGAAAATTTACTCAAAATCCAACCGAACAAGCGCCCACAAATAACCACACCATTCAGTGGGAAAAACAGAAAATATTCCAATGGACAGAATTTTAGTGATTGGTGTTGAGCCTAATAAAATCACTCTATTTTTAGATGATTTAATTAAGAGCGTTGGGAATAAAGATTTTGAAGATTTAAGTAGTTTGCAAAAAAGTGGGCTACTGAAGCCCTTATAATGTAGAAGCATTATAACTCAAAAATCAAAATAAATCAAATTTCTTAAAAATCTAATCGCTTTTTTCATCTTTTAACAATCCTTTAGCACAAGAGCCGTTTTTTTATTTAATTCTTCCACTAACATTACCCTCTTTTTGAAAGTTTTCCTGTTGCCAATATACAGATTCAAAAGCAATTCTATGGTATTTTTTACACCGAATTTTTAAAGCGTTTGTTTTAAGCATCACAATCCCTACTATTTATGGTTTTAGTCCAAAGCCATGCGGTAGAAAAAGCTTTTTTAATCTTTAAATCGCATTTGATTGTTTTTGCTTGTTTTAAGGGTTAGGATAAAATAACGCTCACCCCCTAGTTTTTTTGCTAGAGATTAGGGGGTAAATCACCTTCAAAAGATTACTATGTCCAAAAAACATGGTAAAAAGCCCTTGTATTATACTTAAAAATACTTTTTTTAAGTATAGGGTTAAAATCGTTGTTAAAAAAACCCATTAAGCCAAAGGTTCCCCCTATTTAAGGGGTTTCCTTTAAGGTGAATCGTTTTTATTTCTTGTGAAGTTTTTTAATATGATTTTAAATCAGTGATTTATAGCTTTTATAAAAATCGTTTTTGCGAGATTAGGATAAAATAACGATCACCCCCTAATTTTTATTCCACTAGAGATTAGGGGGTAAAGTTTGTCTAGGAGACTTCTATGAGAAAAAATCATAGCAAATACTCTTGGGAAACATTATACCTAAAAATCAGTTTTTTGGGGTTTTGTTTGGAATTAAAAATCAAACGATAGTTTTTCAAGAGTCCCCCTTTTTTAAAGGGGGTGTTTCTTAGACAAAGAACAAGTGCTTTTTATTCACTGCCCGTCTTCAATGGTTTTGATTTCTTCATCGGTGAGGTGGTAGAGCTGATAGACTAAGGCGTCAATTTCCTTTTCTAATCCTTGGGTGTTGGCTTTAGGATCTTTTTCTTTTGCTTGTAGGATTTTATCCACTAAAGCGGTGATTTTATCGGCTAATTCTTGGTTTTTAGGGGTGATTTGTGGGATTGGAAGAGTTTCAAGTTCATATAAATTAACATGGTTATTAGTGCTTGTTTTTCTAAATAACCAATCAAGAAGTCTAGAATTTAGCAACCCAACAAGAAATTTTGCATGCTCTTGCTCTTTACAATATGAAAGGTTACAAGTATCCAAAAAAAGCATTTCTTGATTCTTTACTTCTATAAGATTAGCATGAATGCGATAAGGGTCTGAAGTCCCTGTAATATTTTGTGTTACGATGATATTTTGATAGTAATTTTTTTCAAAAATTTGTTGAGTGATCTGATTATCTTTTGCAAATAAATATTGCGTGTCTAAAAAATACCTATGGCAATTTGCACCCTTGTATATACGCCCATTAGTTTCTTTTTGATCTTGAATATCTTTTAAGTGTATGGTGTTAATGTTGCCTTGTAGAGATTTTTCCAATAAATCTCTAAATAAAATCTTGTCTGTTTTGATCTTTCTAACAATTTCCATTTCCCCACTTTTAATTAGCGGTATTTCATAAAGTGGGAAAAATTTTAAAATTTCATCTTGTTTGATTTGCTCATATTGGATCTGGCTCATTTGGATTTGAGTGTTATTGATAGCAATTTTAAAGGCATGTTCTTTATTAGGTCTATCTTTTAAAAATTCTAATATACATACCCCTTGAATCACATTGCTGAATAATTTTTGTTTTTTATTGAACTCCACAAAATAATGTATTTGGCAATATTTTAACAATAATTCTCTTGTAAATTGTGCGGAACAATCACACATGATTGAACTTTGTGTAATAAGAGATATTAGCCCTTTTTGTTTGGTTAGATTAAAACCAAGCTCAATAAAAACCTTGTAGGTATTTTGTTTTCCAATATCTTTTCCCTCACTAAAAGGATAAAAAATAGATGAATACAATCCTTTTTTAACTTGCATATAAGGCGGGTTACCTATAATGCAATCAAAGCCTAAAAAATTCCCCTCATCGTCTAAAACTTCAGGGAATTCAAAGCGCCATTCAAACGCATTGTGATACTCTCCACCACTTAAGGCATCATCAAGCTTTTTTCTTAAAGCTCTAATACGCCCATAAGAAGCAAAAGCCTCTTCCTCTTCCTTAGGGCTTAGTTTGGGCGTGCCAAAAAGACTTGGGATAAAGTAATTTAAACCAGTTAGCAAACTTTTATCGTCTAGGGCAAAATCATTGTAATTTGTGATGTGTTTTTCAATAGCCTTTTCAAGCTCTGCTTTGGTTTTAGGGTCTTTGAGCGTGAGGGAAAAAGTGTTTTTTAAGTCTTGGATTTTGTTGATCAGATCTTGCTTATTTAAGGGGTAGAGGGGGTTTGGGTCTTTGTATTGAGCGACTAGATCTTTGTATTCTTGGATTTTTTTCTTGATATTGGGGATCTTTTTGAGATCGTCATTCAAATTAAAGCGTGAGATCAAGCTGTTAGCGCACTTGATATTAATGTCAATGTTGGGGAGGGTTTCAAGATTGTTGGTGTTCTTGCCCTCTTCAAAAATATAATAGCTGTATTTTAAAAGCTCTATCCATAGCCTGAGCTTGGTGATTTCGCATGAATTGGGGTTAATATCCACGCCAAAAAGGCAGTTTTCAATGATGGATTTTTTAAGCTCAAAAAGTTCTTTTTGGATTTGGTGGTGGGGGTCGTTTTCGCTATGCGGTATGGTGTATTTAAAGACTTTATCCTCTGGCGTGTGAATGATGATTTCATCGTTTTCTAATTTAAGCTCGTGGCGATACAAGGAAGCAATAAGCCCTAGCTCATAAGCAATTAACACCATTTCATTGAGCGCAGAGACTAGAAAATGCCCGCTCCCCACCGCCGGATCGCAAATGCGTAAGGTTAAAAGCGTGTTTAGGTATTCTTTAGTTTTTTCATTTGATGAAAAATTTCTGTCTATTTTTTCTCGCAACGCTTTTAGATTTTTGCAGTCCCACTGATAAGTGGCGTTGAATTTATCCCGCACGATGGGCGTGATACTCTCTTTGCACATGTAGCTTGTGATGAAGCTTGGGGTATAAAAGCTCCCCTCTTTATAGCCGTTGAGTTTTTCAAAAACAAGCCCTAAAACGCTAGGGTTAATCAAACGGCTTTCGCTCTTATTTTGATTATCTTTAATGTCTTTAGGGGTGGTGGTGAAATCATAAACGTGCAAAAATTCAAAAAGGTATTTTAGCAAGGGCAAATCTTTTTGTTCTTGGTATTCTTCGTGTTTTTTGAGAACGGATTTAGGATAAATCTCTAAAGGCTCGTTATCGAGTGATCTTATTTTATACCCCTTTGATTCCAAAAGCGTTTGATCAAACAAACTGGAATTCAAATAAGGGATTTTTCCTAAAATCTTGTTTTTTTTAGTAGTGTCTTGGGAGCGATCGCTGTTTTTCTTGGCCAGGACTTCAAAAAAGAGAGTGTTTAGGGCGTTGAAATCTTTAAAATTATCTGTGGTTAAGAAAGGTTTTTCAAAATGGTTGAAAGAGATCAAAAGGCTTTCTAAAAGCCGTAAAAACAAAATGCGGTTATTCCAAGCGATGAGTAACGCCATGACTTCTTCATCGTCTAAATTTTTGTATTGCTTTTTTAGGGCATCGCTTAGGGAGTTTTGGGTGCGGCTTTGCTTGATTAAAATTTTCCCTTTGTCATTTTGCTCTTCTAACCCTAAAATGTAAAGCAATTCTTCATAAAAATCTTTGTTAAGCGTGTTAGCGTCAGAATATTTTGGAATTTTGAGCAAAAAATTAGGGCTTAGGGCTTGATAGATTAGGGCTAAATTTTCTTTTTTGAGAGAGATATGGTAGTATTTCAAAGAATGATCAAGTTCATTAAGGTGCTTTTGGCAAAAATCATAAAACGCTTTTGTGCTTGTATCGTTACCCTTTCTATCGTAGCAATCTTTAAAGGCGTTTTCAATTTCTTTATCTTTATTAAAAGCCTCAAATTCGTTCGCATCAATGATATAAAGCTCTTTAATAGTGGCTAATATAAGATGCTTAATGTTGTTATTACCTTTTCTTCTTTCTATGAGATAATAGAAAAGGCTTTCATGTAAGGCTTTAACATTCAAATCACCCTTTTTAATAAATTCGTTGGGGTTTTTAAGGGCTTTAAATTCAATGATCACTTCCACTTTGTTATTGTCATTAACAATAGCACTGTCTATTTTTTCAATAGGCTTAACCTTGTATTTAAAAACGCCTTTCAATAAATCATTAAAAGCATCGTTTTGGTGATTTTCATTTTCTTGTTGATTGGTTTCTAAAAAGGCGTCAAAAGCTGTTTTGAAAACTTCCAGTTGCTCTTTACTTGGGTAGTTTGTGTTGGGTAAATCTAATTTTTTATAATCCATGTTAATTCCTTATACCGCTTAAAAACGCATGCTTTAAAAGTTTATCGTTGTTTGAAAAAGCGTTTTTCAACACCGTGCTTTTATAAGCGTAACGCTCTTTAATGCTTGAGATTTTGCCTAAAAATTTATTGATTTCATTTTTTTGAAATTCTTCATCATCTTGTCTTGGCGCGTTTTCTAATAAGCTGTTTATTTCTTTTTCAAAATTTTCTATAGTTTCTTTTGTAGGTGTTGGAGGATTGTATTTTTTAATGAAATCCTTGAGTAAAATGCGAGTGAAACGAATCATAAAACGCCTTTAAAATTGGATAAAAACGATTATAACAAAAGTGCCATGAATTTTAAATAAAACGCTTTTCTTTGAAATTGTTCCATGTGAAACATTAGAGTAATCAGTTTGTTGATAATCCTTGTTTAATTTAAATTTTTGACTTCCTCCAAACATGCATATAAATGATCAAGGGGTGTGTCTAAAATGGGTTCGAACATGAAAGAGTTAATGTGGATATTTTCAGGAGTAATCATTAAAACCTTTTGTATAACCCTTTTTTCATCATCAGATAGTTCTTTTTTAGTGGCATCATATAACTCCCTTGTTTGATTTTTCTCCGATTTGAATTCTTGATTTAGTTTATTTAGTTTATTTAACATCCATTCTTCAGCTTTTAATCTGATCGCCATTGAAAGAATAATCTTATTTTGTAATTCAATATGATTACGATCTTTATCGTTATAAATTTCTTCTGCAATATCATAAATTGCTTGAAGGAAGTATAATTTTGAGTTATCTTTTTCAATCTTTTTATTTTTTCGCTCTTTGCCAAAAACGCTATCAAAAATCTTTGAAATATCTTGAATGGGAATAGTTTTTGTATCTTTTTTCATGTGCAAGCAATTTGTAAGTATTATATAATTGCTGTCTTTGTCTGCTTGAGAGCTTGTGTATTCAATCAAATTCCTCACAAAAGGTATCAGTGTGAAAAAGTCTTTATCTTTTTCTGAGTCTCTAATACATTTAATAAAACTCTTCAAATACCCACCATTTTCAAAAATTATTTCTCTGGCATCATTTTTACGGATCATTTTAATCTGTTCTCTAGGAATATCCAAACGGCTTGCTAGGGTGCGATAAAAATCAAAATTATGCGTCATCACAAGCAATTTAAATTGTCTGCATTCTTGCAAATCCTTAAGATACTCAATAATTGCATATTTATTTCTATAATCAAAAGAGTCTGAAATATCATCAAAAACTAAAAGTTGGACTTCGTCGCTTCTTTTTCTAGCCTCAATTTCAAACAAGATTTGTAAGATATATAACGCTCTCTTTTCTCCTCCGCTTAAATGTTTTTGCAAATCTTCTTTTTGAACATTCATATCCTGATTGTCATCAGAAAATATAAATCTAAATTGCGCGGTGTCTTTATTTAATAAAATATCTTTTTGATTTTGAAGCTCCACTTTAAAGGGAACAAGAAATCTTTGATTAAAAATTTCAATGACAGATTCCCATTCTTTCTGGTCTTTGTTAGCTTGTTTTATAATTTCTTCTATTTTAGGCTTTTTCTCTCTATAAAGATTAACCAAACTTTTAACATTTTGAATAACTTGTTTAAGATAGCTAAACAACACCTTTTCTCTAAAAGAATCATAATCTAAAAGTTCTGTCAATAATGTATTATCCTTATTGATAGCATCTTTAAAGGCTTTAAGTTCCTTATTAGCATTTATGACTTTTTCAATCTTATCAAAGCTCTCTTTAAGCTCCTCATTATTTAAAATTCTATTTTTTTCATTTTCAAAAATATCTGACAATTTTTGATAATTCGTAATTTCCTCTCTAGCAATTTTTAAACTATGGTTAGCTTTAAAAAACCTGTTATTTTCTAAAGCTTTTTTAAGATCATCAGCATGGTTTGTTCCAAAATCCCCACTATTCATATGTTTAAAAATCTCAGATTGAGACAATAACTCTTGATATTTATTAAAATATTGCTCAATCAAATCACGATGCTTATTGACAAAATCTTTTACTTTTTTTGATCTATCAAATATATCATGATATTCAAAAGAATAGTGTTTTTCGCTGTTTTCTATTTCAGTCAAATAAGTGTCTAAAATTTCATAAAAATTTTTATTTTTTTCATTTTTAATTATTTCTTCTTCACAATCAAAACCGCTTGCAATACCTCTAAGACTTTTTAAAAGTGTCTTCTTTTCTTTTTCTAATTCTGAAAAAATATTATCATATCGTTGTTTGAGATCTGATTTTGCCATAAAAGTTGTAACGCTGTCTTCAGAGCTAAATTTTTCATCATAAGAATGAAAAACAGCAACATTTTCTTTTGATATTTTCTTACCATTAAACTCAATCTTTATTTCACTTTCACGATTAGGATAAAAATTATCTTTTGGCATTTCGTTATTTATCAAATCGGTCAGGCTTTTTGCAAATGAAGTTTTAAAAACCCCATTTTGAGCATATAAAAGATAGCTATTTGATTTTGAAAAATCTAAAGATGTTTTTTGTATCTTTCCTATCCCATAACAATTCTCTATATTGATAATTTTTAACTTCATTGACTACTCCTTAGTAAATTTAATCAAACCTTATCGTATTCATTTTAATAAGATCTTTTTAAAGATTAAGTTTAAATTGATCCAAATTGAAATTGTTCCATGTGAAACATTAGGGTAATTGATCTTATTAACTCTAATCTTTGCGATTTAAAACTTCATTGATCAACGCGCTTAATTGATCATCACTCAATTTGGTTTCGTATTCAATATTCACGCCTTGCTTTTTTAAAGCTTCAAAAAATTTCTTAGCGGTTGAAATTTTTCGCTCTTCTTCAGGGCGCAATTCGCTTTTTTTATCAACCCCCTTAGTTTCTACCACTAACAACACTTTTTTATCGTTATTTTCAACCACATACCCAAAATCAGGACTATAAGTTTGATTTAACCCTATTGGGATCTTAACCCTAGGGAGCTTGCCAAAAACAATGATTTTAGTGTCGTTAGATTCTTCAATCGTGTCTTTTTCAATCTCGCTATCCACTTGCATGAAATTTTCATACAGGCATTTTTCTTGAGCGCTTGAATTTTTAATCTCATATTTATCCGCCCCCAAACTCCCGTCTAAAAACTCTCTAATCTCTCCCTTTTCATCATAAAACGCATCGTTTTTTCTGTTTTTAATGGTCGTTTCGCGCATTTGATAGGAAATTTTATCTTTAATATTTTGATAAATAGCTTCCAAAAACAGATCTTCTAAGCGCTTTAAGCCCTCTTGTTCGTTTTTTTTAATTTCATTAAACTTGTTTTCATCAATGTTTTCTAACACTTTAGCCACGCTTTTGAAACTCAATTTCACCTTATTAGACAAGGCGCTGATAAATTCATGCAGACTCCACACGCATGCGTTTTCTCGCTCAAAAGTCTCTGTAGTAGCGTTATTCCCCATCGTTTCTACTTTTTTATGCGTCGTAACCGAAATCTTTTTTGAACTAACATTAAAAGAAGCATTGATTTTTTTGACAATCTCATCAATCAAGCTCTCGCTATCAATGGCATAAGCGATCCGGGCTTGATGATTCAAACCCGCCCATAAGGTTTCAAATTTTTTAAAATTTTCTTTATTGATTTTGATTTTTTCAGTTTTTCGCTCGTTTTTGTTCCTCACTCTAAAATGGCCAACTAAACGATCTTTTAAAAAATCTTTTAATTTTTCAAAATCCAAGTATGTTTCATTTTTTAATGTTTCTAGTTCCGGCTCTTTTTTTAAAAATTCGTTTTGATTGAGGGTGAGTTTAAAGTTTTCATCATCTGTTCTTTCTCCAAAACCCAAACCCTCTAACTTTTCAAATAAAGCCCCGTAATACCCTTTTTTAATCATGCCGCTTTTTTCTAGCTCTCCCCCACTGAATGCGTGTTTGATCAAGCTGTGTTCGCTTATCTCTTGTTGGATCGCTCCCACAAAATCCCCCTCCACTTGCGGCACGATCACCACCAATTCATTGACAAAATCAAAATCAGCATGCTCTTTAGTGATGCGTTCGCCCTTATCATTCACAGCGAGCCTTAGCCCCCTACCGATTTGTTGCAATTTAGTGATATTGGAATGACTGGGGGCTAATTTGCAAATCGTCATCACGTTAGGGTTATCCCACCCCTCTTGCAACGCCCATTGCGAAAAAATAAACCTGAGATCAGAATCAAAACTCAGCAATTTTTCTTTTTCTTTTAAAATGAGTTCGATCGTTTTAGTTTCATCGCTCTCTTTCTTGCTTTTAGCGAAATACCCTCCATGCACTTTTTTAATATCTTCTCTAGCGCGCTCTAAATACGCCCTATAATTTTCATCTAAAGGCTTTTTTAAGACTTCTTCAAGCTCTTGTTGGTAAAGTTTTTCAAATAAAAGGGCTAATTTGGCCGGCTGTTCATTTTCGCTTAAATAGCTATTCACCCCGCTAATAAACACCATGCACAAGGCTTTAATCCCCTTTTTAAAAAGCCCTTCTTCTCTTTCAAAATGGCTTTTTATCGCTTCTTTCAGCATCACTTCTTGCTCGCCCTCTATAAAATAAGAAAAAGGCTCTTTTTGATCCAGCAACAAATTAACGCCATTGAGAAAACGCACCTCATTTTTAGTGATGTTTTCTACAATGTAATCTTCTAAAGCGCTGATACGAGTTAGCGCGCCCAGATTATCATGCGTTTTGACTTTGACGCTTTGAGTTTTATTTTCTAAATTCGTGTAATTGATCGTCGCTTCATTTTGTTTTTTGTTAGCCTCTTTAAGCTCTAAAAAATACTCATTACTCTCCCCCACAGACGCCACGCTAATGCTTTTCACTAGGGCGCAATCAAACGCTTTTTTGCTGTCTAGCGCGTAAATCAAATTATTGTAATCATCTTTAAAAGTCGCCCCAAACCTGAGCGTGATTAAAGCGTTTAATTGTTCCAAATATTTTTTTGTTTTATCGCCTAAAAATCGGTGCGGTTCGTCTAAGATCACGATAGGGCGGATACTGGCTAAAGCTTGCATGTAACTTTTTGCGCCATTGAATAGATTCGTGTTTTCTAAGCATGATTGATTGATAGTGTTTTTCTCTTTATTAAAAGCAGAAAAAGTCATCACCAACACACAGCATTTATGGTTGCTCGCTAGAATGAATCTTTCTACATCTTCATAGCTTTCTAAATGCGTGTTAGAATACTCGCTTTTAAAAAATTCTCTTGTGATTTCAACACTCTTTAAAACCCCTAATTTAATGGCGTTGCTCGGCACTAAAACGATAAATTTTGACAAATGGTAGTTTTTGTGCAAGGCATAAACGCATTCCAAAAAGCAAAAGGTCTTCCCGGTGCCTGTTTCCATTAAAATATCGCAGTTTAACGACTTCTCAATCCCCACGCTTCCCTGGGTTATTTTTGGCTCGGATCGTAAATCCTCAATATTTTCTAATAAAAGATTCTTGATCGCCTCTGTTTCAAAAACAGGGTTAGCAATCCTTTGAGCGTCATTTTCTGGCTCCCTCAAATCAATCCCCTTAAACACCCCTAAAATCTGATTCAAGCATTTTTCTTGATAATCCAATCGTTTGAATTTGATTTTCACCTCTACCCCCTAATCTTTAAATCGCCGCTCTCTAATTTCAAATCAAACAAATTACTGCCCAATTCCAAACACAACCTGTCGTTACTGATAGCGGGCATATACATGCTGATTTTTTCCACCCCTTTATCTTTCAAGTTTTCTAAAACTTCACTCATTTCTATATCCCCCACAATGAAAGCCGTATTTTGAGCCAGATACAAGGCGTTTTCAATCAAGCAAATTATAGGGGTGGTTAGCTCCAAACCCTCGCAGCCTAAAAGCTTGATTAAAATCGTTTGGGTTTCCATTCTATCAAGGTTAGAATAAGCGAACAAATCCTTTTGATTGGCTTGACTGAGATTTTTATCATTAGCATGCGTTTCATCATCAATGATTTCAAACGCTCTAAACCCCACATCTAAATTGGGGCAAGCTTCTTTTATTTTAGCCCCCGCTCTTTTAATCCTTTCTTCGGTGATGTCAAAAATGCTCGGCGAGGTGGAATTTAAAGTGTTCAAACAAAAATCATGCGTGCTTTTGTTGTTTTTGGGATCAATTTTTTCATCTAACTGGACGAGAATGAAGCGCCTTTCTTTAAATGCGGCGTTCAAGCCATTAAATAACCCCCCCCCCCCTCACTTAATTTTTGATAATCGCTCTTATTACTCTCTAACACGGCATGCGCGGTCGTCCCGCTCCCGGCGAAAAAGTCTAAGATGATGTCGTCTGAATTTGGCGTGGTTGAAATTTGCAATAAATATTGTAATAATTTTGTATTTTTTGGATTACTAAACACTTTATTATTCATTATTTTTTTTAATTCTTTCGTGCCTAGACTACTGCTTACAAAATCTATAAAACTTTTTGGTGGATTTTCTTTTTCTATTGTCGCATAAAATTTTCCATTAGAATCTTGTTTCACTTGTTTGGCATCTAACCATTCTTTACGAGAAATTGAAAAATTATTCCTGTTTTGTTTTATAAGAATCTTATTTTCACTTATTAAATTCTGAAATTTTTCAAAAGAAACAACCCATCTTCCTAATAACTTTTCTTTTTTTGGAGGGCGAATTGCATTATAGCCTTGATTGATTAAATTTTGATTAAAAGGTCTATAAACTTCTTTTTCATTGTTGCTTGTTTTAGCTTTTTCAATATCATAATCCATAAAAATTTGCAAGTCCATAGTTGTTGAATTATAATAAATTGTATATCCGCACAAAGCGTGATGATTGAGATCGCTATTTGCGTTTCCGCTTACAAATCCACTTCCTTCATAATAAAATTTTCCTGTTTTTTTATCTTTAAAAACTTCCACTTTTTCATTTTGTATAATTTTGATTATAGGATTAGATTCTATATTTTTAGCATAACATAAAATATACTCGTGATTTTTTTGTATGGTATCGGCATCATTTTGCGCGTTACCTTTAAGCCATATCATATTTCCACAAAAATTATCTTCCCCAAAAATCTCATCGCATAAAAGTTTGAGTTGGGCGGCTTCGTTATCGTCAATGCTGATGAAAATCACGCCGTCTTGTTTGAGCAAATCTCTAGCGAGCAGCAATCTGGGATACATGAAACTAAGCCACCCGCTATGGCTTTTTAACCCAAAAAGATTCTTGATATAATCCAATTTTTCTTTAGAATAATCCAATGTTTTTAAAACCTCTTCATTGGATTGCGAGAAATCATCGCCATAGATAAAATTGTCGTTTTTCGTGTTGTAAGGGGGGTCAATGTAAATCATTTTGATTTTTTCACTATAGCTTTGTTTTAAAATTTTGAGAGCGTCTAAATTATCGCCCTTGATGAGAATGTGCTTGCTCGTGGATTCATTTAAGGGCTTTAAAATCTTATGATTTTTCTTAAAAGCTTGATTTAAAGCGATTTTCTTACCCACAAAATCCAACCCATAGCCCTCTTCTTTTATCTCGCTAAAATCCCCTAGTAACGCTTTTAATCTTCCCACATCCAGCGTGAGTTGGTTGTCATTTTCTATACTCAAGCAACCGGGAAAATAACGATTAAATACCTCTAAATTTTTTTCATTAACGCTTTTTTCTTGATCCATTTCTTTATTTTGCATTGCTACCCTTTATTTTAAATATTCCTTTAAATTACCCAATTCTGCCTTAATTTTCAATTTTCAAATGTTCCTTGTGAAACGCTAGCGTTTTTTAAAAAATCTTGTTTCACTTCAGCGATAATGTTTTCATCTTTGGCTAAGTCAATGTATTCAAAACTATTCCCGCTCTGCTCCCCACCCTGAAGTAAATCCCCGCTTTTTCTGTATTGTAAATCCAATTCAGCGATTTTAAAGCCGTCCAATTCATCAGCAAACTTTTCTAATCGTTCGTTTTCTTCTTGGATCGTGCATAAAAAACAATAGCCTTTCAAGCCGTTACGAGACACGCGCCCCCTTAACTGGTGCAAAGTCGCTAAGCCTAACCTTTCGGGCGCTAAAATCACCATCACGCTCAATCGTGGTAAAGAAATGCCCACCTCAATGAGCGTGGTCGCTAAAAGAATGCTCCCTAACTCTCTAAATTCTTCAATCACTTCTTCTTTATTTTTATCTTGCCCTGAAGTGGTATAAACGTTTTTAAAGCGTTTTTGCCAGAAACTCGCCCCCTCACTGAGCGATAAATACGGGATTTTTTCGCTCTCATTCACCAGCGGATAAACGACAATGACTTGGTGGTTTTTAGCGATTTCTTCGCTAATTTTTTCCATCACTATTTTAAAATCTCTTTTATGCAAGACTAGGGTTTCAATTTCTTTAGGGTAAGGGATTTCTCTAATCATGGTCGTTTTCACAAACGCGCTTTTGGCTAAAGCCAGAGTGCGAGGAATGGGGGTAGCGGAAAATTGCAAGGAATGGGGCTTATTGCCCTTACTGCTTGCCATTTTTTCTAATTGGTAGCGCTGCTTGGTGCCAAATCGGTGCTGCTCATCAGTGATCACTAAAGCGAATTCATCTAAATCGCGCTTATTAAACAACAACGCTTGCGTGCCTATGACAACATGCGTGATTTTTTCAAACAAACAATGGGATCGCTTTTTATGGCTCCCGCCGAGCAGTAATTCCACTTCAAAATAAGGGGGTAAAAATTTTAAGGCTTCGTTATAAAGCTGTTTAGCGAGAATGGAAGTGGGCGCCATTAAAAGGGTTTTATTAGGGTAGGCTAATACCATGCTCGCTAAAATCACCATCGTTTTCCCGCACCCCACATCGCCTATAATCAAACGCTTGCACGCTATGGAGCTAGTGAGATCGCTTTGGATTTCTTTAATGGCGTTTTGTTGATCGCGCGTGAGCTTAAAGGGTAAAGAAGTAATAAACGATTTCAAGCGTTCGCTGTTATTAGGGCATGCGATTTTGGCGTTGAATTGCAATTTTTTGCGCTCTAAATTTTTCATATAAAAAAGCATTTCAATGTATTTTAATGCATTTAAATGTTGTGAAGGGAAATTTTTATTCGTTTCAAAATCCTTGACAAAATGCGGCGTGGGGAAAAAGATTTCTAACAACAAACATGCGATATTCTCTTTAACGCCTTCCTTTTTTAAATTTTCTAACGAAATGAGTTTTTGTAAATTTTCTTGTATTTTTTTATGATTTTTAACTTTTTTAAAAATTAAAGAAATTTTTCCAAATTCGGTAAGGATTTTAGGCGTGTTAATAATATAAGCTTGATTAAAAGAGCTTTGCTCTAATTTACCATAAATAAACAAACTCTCGCCGGTTTTAAATTGGTTGTAATAAAATGCGCTGTAATTGAAAAAAACAAGCTCTAAATTTTTATAAAATCGTTTGGAATAGGCGAAAATCTTTAAAACTTTGGCGTAGTTCCTTTTATCTAAAATACCCACTTCTAAAACGCCGCTCAAACCCGTTTCAAAACGCTCTAACAAGCTTAAATCCTTATAACCCTTAGGCGTATAAACAAGCAAGGCTTCCAAAAGCGATTTCACGTTCAATGTTTTTAATAAATGATTTATTTCTTGCAATTTGTTCTTAGTCAATCCTTAATCGTTTTTATGATAAAATAAACAAATTATACATTGACTTAAGGAAATTTAATTGATGAAATCTAAAATCACTCATTTTATCGCTATCTCTTTTGTTTTAAGCGTGTTGAGCGCATGCAAAGACGAGCCTAAAAAATCGTCCCAATCGCACCAAAACAACACTAAAACCACTCAAAACAATCAAATCAATCAACCTAATAAGGATATAAAAAAGATTGAGCATGAAGAAGAAGATGAAAAAGTCACTAAAGAGGTGAATGATCTGATCAATAACGAAAATAAAATTGATGAAATCAATAATGAAGAAAACGCTGATCCTTCGCAAAAAAGAACGAACAACGTTTTGCAACGAGCCACCAACCACCAAGACAATCTCAGCTCCCCACTCAACAGGAAGTATTAAAGTGTGAAATTTTTTTCAAAGGATTTGTTTAAAAAAGTAACCCCTTTATTTTTAAGCGTTTATTTTTTAAACCCTACCCTTACGCAAGCCAAAAGCCGTTTTTATGTGGCTTCTCAATACCAGGTGGGGAAAATGATCATGAAAAAATACAACGATCTCAAACGCACGATTGAAGGGGCGAGCTTTTCTTTAGGCTGGGAGATTAACCCCACTAATTACTGGTTTTATTCGCGCTATTACTTTTTTATGGATTACGGGAATGTCATTCTCAATAAAAGAACGGGCGCTCAAGCGAACATGTTCACTTACGGCTTTGGGGGGGATTTGATCGTGGAATACAATAAAAACCCCTTGTATGTATTTTCTCTTTTTTATGGCATGCAAGTTGCTGAAAACACATGGACGATTTCCAAACACAGCGCGAATTTCATCATTGACGACTGGCGCAGCATTCAAGGGTTTTCGCTCAAAACTTCAAATTTCAGGATGCTAGGTTTAGTGGGGTTCAAATTCCAAACCGTGCTATTCCACCATGACGCTAGTATTGAAGTGGGGATCAAATGGCCTTTCGCTTTTGAATACGACTCACCCTTTGTAAGGCTTTTTTCTGTCTTCATTTCGCACACTTTCTACCTTTAAACTAATTCTAACCCTACCGGACAATGATCGCTCCCTAAAATATCTTTATAGATCAAAGCGTCTTTTAAGCGCGTTTTTAAAGGATTAGAGCATAGAAAATAATCAATGCGCCAACCAATGTCTTTATCCCTCGCTTGTTGCATGTAACTCCACCAGGTGTAAGCCTTTTCTTTGTTAGGGTAAAAATAACGAAAAGTGTCAATGAAACCAGCGTTCAAAAGCTCGCTGAATTTTTCTCTCTCTTCATCGCTAAAGCCGGCGTTTTTTCGGTTGGTTTTAGGGTTTTCTAAATCAATTTCATTGTGGGCCACATTCAAATCCCCACACACAATGACCGGTTTTTTCAATTCTAAAGCTTTTAAAAATTTCTTAAATTCCACTTCCCAACTCATGCGATAACTGAGCCTGGATAGGGCTTGTTGGGAATTAGGGGTATAAACATTTACCAAGTAAAACGATTCAAATTCGCAAGTTACCACGCGCCCTTCTTTGTCATGCTCTTCCATATCAATGCCATAGCTCACGCTTAAAGGCTCTTTTTTAGTGAAAGTTACCACCCCAGAATAGCCCTTTTTAATCGCGCAATTCCAAAAATCAAAATACCCTTTAAATTCAAAGGTGTTTTGTTCTTGTTGCATTTTAGATTCTTGAATGCAAAAAACATCCGCATTTACGCTATTAAAAAAATCCATAAAGCCCTTAGTCATGCAAGCCCTTAACCCGTTCACATTCCATGAAATCAATTTCATTTTAATCCTTGTTTGATTTTGAGTGAATTATATCTTTTTAGTCATTTTTTTAAAAATTAAGCTTTGTTTTACCTTTTTTATGTAATAATTGTTTTTTGCTTGGCTTGATAGCTCAGTCGGTAGAGCAGAAGACTGAAAATCTTCGTGTCGGTGGTTCGATTCCGCCTCAAGCCACCATTTTAAACTTCATTGAATAAATAATTCCCCTTTTTGACACACACAACACGAGAGTTTTCAATACTCAAAGGCGTGCTTTTGGCTCGTGGTTGTTCTTCTATTTCTAAGGCCATGCACACCCCTTCTTTAAAGCGCACATGGTTTTTAACCCATTCTTTGTATTCGCTGCTCTCTTTGATTATATCGTTTAAATAATGCCCCTCATACACTTCCACAAATTCCATGAATTTTTCATTCAAATTCAATTCATTGCGCGTTATTTCGCTTTTTCGTGTGGAAGAATAAGCCAATTCGCTGGTTTCATAAAAAGTCGGCTCTATTTGGTCGTCTTGTTTGGGGCGCTCATAAATGGCTTTCACTAATTGCGTGGTGATTTCATACTCGCTCTCCCACGCTTGTTTTAAAGGCTCTTCTATCAGATAGCATTGCCTAGTCGTGCCGTCTTTTCTCGCTCTAGCCCTTTTGCATTTTTCTGTAGAGCTTCTGGCTTGGAGAATGGCGAAATTGTTTTTAGCTTCAAAAGTTTGAGGGTCTTCTAAAGGCTCTGTTTTATGAACAGAAATTTTGGTATAAGGGGTAATGATCTTACCGCTTTTATTTTCAGCGGTGCTGTAATCGCAAGGGGTAATGTCTGTTGTAACCTCTTTGTCTTTATCAACGCGTTTTAAAACGCTTGGGCGATAGGCTTGTAAATTTTCATCATCATAAACCCACTTCCCGCATGCGAATTCCTTGATATTAGGATCTCTAATCGCTTGTTTTTCCACATTATCCCTATTATTTTCATTGTTTTCATTGTTTTCATTGTTTTCACTCGCATCAGCGTTAGGGGTGTTGTTAGGGAGCGTTTTTTCAGTGGGTGGCGTTACAAAGAGGTTGTTTTCTTGATCTTCTGAAGAATGTTTTAAAGGGGGATTAGCGTCGTTTGTTGGCGTTTTAACTTCGTTAGCAGGGCTTATTTTGCTAGGAGTTACTAAAGGCTGTAAAAGGCTGTTTTTAGAGTTTTTAGAGCCTAGTTTGGATTCTGGATAGGAAAAGTTTTGAGGAGATTGTTGCGATGAGCTGGGTTTGTTTTGTGGTTTTTGCATGGGCGCGTTTAAAGAAGGTATTGGGTTTGAGTGCGGTTCTTTTAATTCCTTTGAAGAAAAAACGATTTGGGTGTTTCTGGGAATAGTAGGGCGGTTGGGGCTTAAGGTCGTTTCTAAAGAAAGTTTTTCATCAAGGGGTTGATAGACGATTGCCGTGGATATGTGGGTGATAGTGAGCGTGAGTTTTTTGTGTGGGGAGATATTATAAATGCCTAAAACCTGTTTGGGCTCTTTAGAATCAAGGACTTTAGCCTTAAAAGTGCCTTTATGCGACGAAGTTTTGATTTCTTCTAAAAGCTCGATCACAAGGGCTTGAAGAGGGTTAGAGAAAGTCAGAAAGAAAGACAAATAAAGGGATTTTTTCATGCTTATTCCTTTTTATTTTTGATTTTTGGATTATATCTTAAAAAAAGGTTTAGTAAAAGTTATAAATAAGTTATAGATAGGTAACACTTTAATTAATAATATTTAGTAACAGTAGTAGGGGCGTGAATGGATGGAATGAAAAATTAAAAAGCTTTAGGGGTGTGCGTTTTTAGGGGGGTTGTGGGATTTGAAAAAGAGTGAATGAAACGCTTTTTGATAAGCCTTTTTTCATTCACTTGAATTGAAAGCGGTTTTTTTGTCGTTCAGTTCGTTCAAGCGGTTTTTGATTTCTTCTCTAAGGCTTAAAATAAAAGGGCTTTTTTCTTCTTCAAGCATTTTTTTAACGCTAGAATACATTTTGGAAATGCTTGAATGATCCTTTAAATCCAAAAACTGAGCGAGCGAGAGCGTGGGGTTAGGGGTATAAAGCCTGGCGAAATACACGACTAATTTTCTCGCTAAAGCGACATTTTTTTGGCGCGAAGAAACTTTGATTTTGCTGGATTTGAGATTCAAGCTTTGCGCGACAGCGAGCAAGATATTTTCTAGGCTTGAGCCTTCAGCATGATCTTTTTGCAAATCTTCTAAAACGGTTTTAGCGAGGTTTAAATCAATGGTGGCGTTCATCAAGTTCGCGTTCACGCTGATTTTAATGATCGCGCCTTCCATTTGGCGGATATTGTCGCTGATGTGTTGGGCGATGTATTCCATTACTTCTTCGGGCAAAGTGATTTTATTGAGCTGGCATTTTTGTTTGACAATGGAAAGTTTGGTTTCTAAATCAGGGGGCATGACTTTAGCGGTTATCCCCCATTCAAAGCGCGATTTTAAGCGATCTTCTAAGCCGGCGATGTTTTTAGGCGATCGATCTGAAATCAACACGATCTGTTTGCTGTTGGCATGCAATTCGTTAAAGGTGTGGAAAAATTCTTCTTCTAGTTTGGGTTTTCCTTGCAAAAATTGGGCGTCATCTAACAAGAAAAAGTCGCAATGGCGGTATTTTTTTTTAAAAGAATCCATGTTTTTGTTGTCTAAATGCTTTAAAAAGTCTGTCAAAAAATCTTCTGAAGTGACTAACACGACTTTTTTATGCTTTTCTAGGGCGTGGTTACCGATAGCGTTTAAAATGTGCGTTTTGCCTAACCCTGTGCCGCCATAAAAAAGCACCGGGTTATAAGGGGGCGTATCGCTTTGGGCGACTTTTTTAGCGATTTCATAAACGGTGTTGTTGCATGAGCCTACGACAAAATTTTCAAAAGTGTAAGAGTCTTTGACGCTCGTTTTTACCGCTTTGTAATTGATATTAGATTGGGCGTTAACCTGGATTTTAGGCGCCACTTCAATACGCACATCCACGCTATGGGCTAAATGCATGCCGACTTTATTCTGGCTTAAAATTTCTTTAAGCAACGCGCCGTATTTAGCCGTAATCGTGGTGCATAAGACTTTGTTGGGGGCATAAAAAAAGGCAATATCGCTCTTGCTCGCGTTAGGGTTGTATTTGAGTTGGCTAAAGTAATTTTCATATTCTATGAGGCTAACTTTAGGATTTTGTTTGACTAGCGCCAAGATTTCTTTTTCAATATTGTTGTTGGTATCCATGGCGTTATTATAGCGTGAATAAGTGGTGAATGAAAAAGGAATGGCATGTGAATGAAATGTGAATGAAGCCTTAAAATTAAGGTGTTTCTTTTAAGGGTTTGTCTATAATGCTTGCTTTATAATAAGCTAATGGATGCAAAAAAAGGATTTTCATGCTGCTTTGCGCGGGAAGGAATGAAACTTTAAAAGGGGCGGTGCCTATTGGTGTGGGCTTGATAGAGAGCGCGATCAATTTAACGAGAATGTGTTTAAAAAACCCTGATATTAAGAGCCTTATTTTTATAGGGAGCGCGGGGAGTTATAGCCCAGAAACGGAGCTTTTGAGCGTGTTTGAAAGCATTCAAGGCTATCAAATTGAAGAGAGTTTTAGCCACTTAAACAGCTACACGCCTTTGGATAATTCCATTCACATAGAAACTAAAGAGCAGGCTCTTTTTGAAAGGGTGGGCATCAATAGCAGTAACTACATCCACACGAGCGAAATGTTTGCTAAAAAAATGGTTCAAAAGGGCGTTTTTTTAGAAAACATGGAGTTTTTTAGCGTTTTAAGCGTGGCTAAGGCGTTTTCTTTAAAGGCTAAAGGGATTTTTTGCGTGAGTAACCATGTGGGGCTTAACGCGTATAAGGAATTTAAAGAAAACCACGCCAAAGTCAAACAGATTTTAGAAAACATCATTGATAATTTAATAGTTTAGCTATCATGGAGCATTCTAAATTAAAGGCGATCACATGTTTGAAAAAATACGCAAGATTTTAGCGGATATTGAAGATTCGCAAAATGAAATTGAAATGCTTTTAAAATTAGCGAATTTGAGTTTGGGGGATTTTATTGAAATTAAAAGAGGGAGCATGGACATGCCAAAGGGCGTGAATGAAGCGTTTTTTACGCAATTAAGCGAAGAAGTGGAGCGCCTAAAGGAGCTTATCAACGCTTTGAATAAAATCAAAAAAGGGTTATTGGTGTTTTAAATGTGCGGGATTGTAGGTTATATAGGGGATAGCGAGAAAAAATCCATTCTTTTAGAGGGCTTAAAGGAATTGGAATACAGAGGTTATGACAGCGCTGGTTTAGCCGTATTGAGCGCTAATCGTTTGGAAGTGTTTAAAACTCAAGGGAAATTAGAAAACCTTAAACTAGAGCTTAAAAATAAAGAGTTTTTAAATTTTGGCGTGAGTATCGCTCATACGAGATGGGCGACGCATGGCAAGCCAAGCAGCACGAACGCCCACCCGCATTTTACAGAAAATTTAGCCTTGGTGCATAACGGCATCATTGAAAATTACGCGAGTTTGAAAAAGGAATTGGAAAATAAAGGGCATGCGTTTTTAAGCCAAACGGACACGGAAGTGATTGCGCATTTATTAGAAGAAACGCTTAAAAGCGAGGGCGATTTATTGAAAGCCTTTGAAAAAAGCATCAGCCTTTTAAAAGGGAGTTATGCGATTTTAATGCTCCATAAAAGGGCTAAAGAGAGCTTGTTTTACGCTAAATCTTCTTCGCCTTTGATCGTGGGCAAGGGCAAAGAAGGGGTGTTTTTTGCGTCCAGTTTGAGCGTGTTAGCCCCTAAAGTGGATCAATTTGTCGTTTTAGAAGAAAACAGCGTGGGGCAGATTTCTTTAGAAAATTTTAAAGATTTAAAACACATTGAAAACATGAAAGATTACGCTTTTGAAAACAAGGATTATTCTAAAGGCAATTTTAGGAATTATTTAGAAAAAGAGATTTATGAGCAGCACAGCAGTTTGTTGGAGTGTTTAGAGGGGCGCTTGGAAGCCTTGAATGTGTATTGTGAGATCGATCCTGAATTTTTAGAAAATGTGAATGAAATCACGCTGTGTTCTTGCGGGAGCAGTTACCATGCGAGTTTGGCGAGCGTGTATTTGTTTGAAAGATTAGCCAAAATAAGAGCGAGGGCCATTTTAGCGAGCGAATACCGCTACGCTAATTTTAAAAGCAACCCTAACGAGCTTTTTATAGCGATTTCTCAAAGCGGCGAAACCGCTGACACTTTGGAGGCTTTAAAATTAGCCAAAGCCCAAGGGCTTAAAACCATCAGTTTGTGTAACGCTCCTTTTAGCATGATGAGCCGCATTAGCGATCACACGCTTTTAATTAGAGCGGGGGTAGAAAGAAGCGTGGCATCCACTAAGGCGTTTTCTTCGCAAGTGATGCTTTTATGGCTTTTGAGCGTGTATCTAGGCAAACAGCTAGGGACCATCTCTAAAGAAGAAGAAAGAATCCAGGCTAAAAACATGCTCAATAGCGTGAATGCGATGAAAGTAGAGCCTAAATTGCATGAAAAGATCAAGCGCTTATCCAAACGCTACTTGCATGGGCATGGCTTTTTTTATATCGGGCGCGATGTGTTTTACCCGCTCGCTTTAGAAGGGGCGCTAAAACTTAAAGAAATCAGCTACTTGCACGCTGAGGGGTATGCGAGCGCGGAAATGAAGCATGGGCCTATTGCGTTGGTGGATTCTAACCTTTTTACCATTGCTTTATTGTCTAAGCATCTGTTATTTGATAAAACCAAAAGCAATATTGAAGAATTGAGTGCTAGGGATTCTACGATTTGCGTGTTAAGCTCTGAAATTTTAGAGATCGCTGATGATTTTATCCAATTAGAAGAGAGCGAAAGCTACATGGAGGAATTTTTCCGCATGAATTTAGCGATGCAGCTTTTAGCTTTAGAAATCGCTATGCGTTTAAATCATGATGTGGATCACCCAAGAAACTTGGCTAAAAGCGTTACCGTGGAATAAAAAGCGATATTAGGAGTCAAATAATGGAAGTGATTTGTAAGCATTACACCCCTTTAGACATTGCGAGCCAAGCGATCCGCACTTGCTGGCAGAGTTTTGAATACAGCGATAATGGAGGTTGTAAGGATAAGGATTTGATCCACAGGGTGGGGAATATTTTCAGGCATTCTTCCACTTTAGAGCATCTTTATTACAATTTTGAAATCAAGGGTTTGAGCAGGGGGGCGTTGCAAGAATTGAGCCGGCATAGAATAGCGAGCTTGAGCGTGAAATCAAGCCGTTACACTTTAAGGGAATTGAAAGAAGTGGAGAGCTTTTTGCCCCTTAATGAAACGAATTTAGAAAGAGCTAAAGAGTTTTTAGTTTTTGTAGATAATGAAAAAGTGAATGAAATGAGCGTTTTAGCTTTGGAAAATCTCAGGGTTTTATTGAGCGAGCATAACATTAAAAACGATTTAGCCAAATACGCCATGCCTGAAAGCTATAAAACGCATTTAGCTTATAGCATTAACGCTAGGAGCTTGCAAAATTTATTGACTTTAAGAAGCAGTAATAAAGCCTTAAAAGAAATGCAAGATTTAGCCAAAGCCTTATTTGACGCTTTACCTGGCGAGCATCAATACTTGTTTGAAGATTGTTTGAAGCATTAGTTTTAAACAATGCCGCTTAATAATACTCATTCTTTAAATGTTTTAAAAACGCCTTGTGTTTGATTAGATGAGATTTTAAGGGGGTTTGTTGTAGGATTTCATCACGCCCCATAGTTACGATATGGGGCAAACCACATAAAGGAGCATGTTATGCCAAAGACACATAACAAACGCTCTTGGAGATCATTATACTTTGAGTTTGCTTTTTTGGGGCTTAAAGTGATCGTTTCTGTGAAACGCTGATTTTTCTAAGAGCGTTCCCCTGAGTTGAAAAGCTTAGGGGTTTCCTTGTGAAGTGGGTTTGCCCTTGACTTTTGGGGCGTTTTATTTTTTTATCTTTTCATTCAATTTTTTAATCTTATTTTAGCGTTTGTAAAATTAAAAGTTTTAAGGGGGTTTGTTGTAGGATTTCATCACGCCCCATAGTTACGATATGGGGCAAACTACCTTGAAAGGATTTATCATGCGAAGAAGACATGATAAAAACTCTTGGCTAGTATTATACATTAAAATCTCTTTTAAGGGGTTTAAAGTGGTCTTTTCTATAGAAAAGTAATGTGTTAGCCAAAGTTCCCCTGAGTTGAAAAGCTTAGGGGTTTCCTTTAAAAAGCGGGTTTGCCCTTGACTTTTGGGGCGTTTCATTTTTCTATCTTTTCATTCAATTTTTTAATCTTGTTTTAGCGTTTGTAAAATGAGAAGTTTTAAGGGGGTTTGTTGTAGGATTTCATCACGCCCCATAAGTTCGCATTATGGGGCAGACCAACCTTGTAAGGAGCATGCCATGAAACACAAAAATGGCAAACGCTCTTGGAGATCATTATACTTTGAGTTTGCTTTTTTGGGGCTTAAAGTGATCGTTTCTGTGAAACGCTGATTTTTCTAAGAGCGTTCCCCTGAGTTTAAAAGCTTAGGGGTTTCCTTTAAGAAGCGGGTTTGCCCTTGACTTTTGGGGCGTTTATTTTTTTAAAACCCTGATTTTAGCGCTCATTAAATCGTGGTTTAAAGCTTTTTTGACGTTTTCAAATTGGCGTTTTTTGTTTTTAAGGCTAATGATTTCACTATCCAAACCGCTTAAAACGTTAGCGATAGCGGCTTGTTCGTTTAAATCTTTAGGGCAGAAAACTTCTTTATTTTTAATTAAATCTACATTTAAATTTACTTGTGAGCCTTGTTGCCCACTTTCTAGCCATTCTTTTTCTATATAACATAAAAAATAATATAAGTAATTTAAGTCTGTTTTTGGATTTTCAAAAACTACAAAACCATCATGAATACAAGTATCAATTTTAGTGATAATAGGCTTACCAATTGTCGCGCACATGCTCATAATCAAACTATTTTGTTTAACAAACCTGCTTTTTTCAATGCCTTTTTTAGAAAGTTTTTGGGCTGTTTTGTATAGAAAACGGCTATTTTTTGAAATGTCTGAAATTCTTACCCACCCTACATTAGAATTAGCACAAAACCATTTAGGATTTTCAATAGGTCTAGGCGATGCTCCCCTTTTAATCTCGGCAATATCCCCAAGCCTTACTTTTTGCCAAGCTTGATTGAAGCCTTTCAAGCGTTTTCTTTGGCTCAATAGTTCAAAGCTTAAAGCTTTTTTAACGCTTTCTTTTTTAAGAATGAGGGCGTCTAAAGAATAAAGATAACGATCCACATCGCTTAAAATATTAGCGATAGCGGCTTGTTCGTTTAGAGGGGGTAGGGGGATTAAAGTGTTTCTAAAATTATCATTATAAAGCCTTAAGATAGTTGTATGCTCTGTATTCCATTTAATATTAGAATAAGCATAAAATAAAAAATCATTTTTTACTAATGTTTCATCGTTGTCAATCCAAACAATATTTGAGTCTTGAAAATAAGCGGGTTTTCCGTCATAAATGACTGCCCTACCAATAGTTCCGGAAGCAGAAATTAAAATATCGCCTTTTTTTGGAAAAGAATATTTTGTTTTGTATTCTAAAAATAGCTTTTTTGAAATAAAGGCATCAGCAGTATTGCCAAATGTGCCTATTTTATAGAATGGAATTTCGCCATATGGTGTTGTTTGATGTTTCATAACTCTTTTACACATGCATGGTTTGCCAATATCCCCAAGTCTCACTCTTTGCCAATTTAAGGGCAGCATTAATGCGTCCATGCGTTTATCACCCCATTAACCCCAAATCTTTTAAATGCTCTAAAACTTTTGATTCGCTCTCTTTGACTTCTTTGTCTAGTTCTAACAAGCTGTTAGAATAGCTTGAAATGATTGTATTAAGGGCGCTAATAAAAGCGTTGATGCGTTTTTGGATCTTGTTTTCTAGGGCGTTTTTTAGGCTCTTAAGCCATTTGTCTTTGATGATGAGATCCTTAATTTCGCCTAGTTTTAAGTTTTTATATTGGTGGAACGCTTTTAATTCCAGCTCCTCATGGGCTTTATTTTTCATTTTTAGCGCCTTGTTTTTAGCTTCTAGCAATGCTAAAGCGGTTTTTAGGATTTTTTTATCTTCTGAATCGGTGGCGTTTTTTAGCTCTTTTTTCAAAACGCTTTCATTGATTTTCAACTCATCAAAAAGCCCCTCTTCGTTAGAATGCTCCTCTATAAATTCATCTAAAAGAGCTTCTTTTTCATTGAGGGCGTTTTCTAATTCTTCTAATTCTTTTGTTTCTTTTTCAAAAAAGCGTTGTTTGATCAAGTTTTTAGGGATTAGATCGCTTTTGTAGTAGGTTTTTTGAATGACAAAATCCGGCTCCTCTAAATAATTGGCTTTTTTGTTTTTGTCTTTTAGGGGGGTTAATTTCCTTAAATTTTTAGCGCTTATAAAGCCATTGAATGAAAGAAGAAACCAGTCGTCTTGCAAGACTTCGTTGTAGTAATCTTTAAAGAGCTGATACACGCCGTATTTGTCTAAAATTTCACCCTTTTCAAATTCTTTTAAAACCCTTGAACAAACGCTCTCTATTAGGGTTTTTGGGTTAAAACCTGGCTCTAAATCATTAAAAGTTTCAAATAAATCCAATCGGTCAAAAGCGCTTAAAACAGAAGCGTGGAAGGTTTGGTATTCTGAGCTTTGAATGATTAATTCTTTAATGTTTTCGCATTCTGTTTTTAAAGCGTAATAACCCTCTTTATCGCTCTTTTTAAACAGCGTGTTTTTAAGCTCTTTAAACACTTGAAAATAAGGGGCGTAGGCTTTTATTTCGTTTTTGGGCAAATAACTGGCCTTGTGGCTGTTAATTAATGCGAACAAGTCTTTCTCTGATTCTGGTTTGGCGGTAATGTAGCGTGGGATATTCAAGTTATAGTCGTTAGCGCTAATTTCTTCTAGGCTCACCATTTTGGAATAATGAGGGATTTCTTTTAAAGCGTTAAAAGTGTCTATCATTTTTTGGACATCTTGATCCCTCAAGCGGTTTTTATTGCCGTCTTTTTTAAAATCCTTGCTCGCATCGATCATAAAAACGCCCTTTCTGGCATGCGCGTTTTCTTTGTCTAAAACAATCACGCATGCAGGAATGGAAGTGCCATAAAAAAGATTAGGGGCTAGGCCTATCACGCCTTTAATATAGCCTTTCATTAAAAGATTTTTTCTAATTACGCTTTCAGCGTTCCCCCTAAATAGCACCCCATGAGGTAAAATCACTGCCCCTTTGCCTGTGTTTTTTAAGGATTTGATGATATGGAGCAAAAAAGCGAAATCGCCATTTTTTTCAGGGGGTGTGCCGTCTTCAAAACGATTGAAATGATCGTTAATGACTTGCTTGCTTTTAGGGTCTATGCTTAGCCCGTCAGTCCAGTTTTTCAAGCTAAAGGGAGGGTTAGCCACAACATAATCAAAGGTTTTTAGCATGCCATTTTCAGTAGTAAAAAGGGGGTTAGAAAGGGTGCTAGAACCCCCTTTAGCAATATCAGCATCAGCGCTATTGTGTAAGATCATATTCATTTTACAAAGGGCTGTTGTGGAAATGTCTTTTTCTTGACCATAGATAGTTAAGCCGTTTTTGCCGGCCAAGCTAGAAGCTTTTAGTAATAACGAACCGCTCCCGCAAGTGGGATCATAGATGCTTTTATCCTGCCTGGTGTTTTCATTAATGCCAAGCAAAAGGGATAACAAAAGCGAAACTTCGCTAGGGGTGTAAAACTGCCCTTTGGATTTACCGGATTCGCTGGCGAAATGGCGCATTAAATATTTCGTATGCATCGCCCAGTAAATCATCGTCTAAAGCCCCATGCGCGCCCAAACTCAAATCCGCAAAGATTTTAACCAGATTAGAAAGGGTGTCCATCATCGCTTTACCCTCTCCTAGCTTAGTGTTATCGTTAAAATCCACGCTGTCAATCACGCCTTTTAAGTCGTTTTGCTCTGCGATCTTGGCGATGATTTTATTGAGCTTGTCGCCTATTTCCTTATCGCCCTCTAAAGCGAGAATGTCTTCATAAAAACACCCTTGTGGCACTTCTATTTCGCTAAAGTTATTGTTTCTGGCTTTATCGCTGATGTATTTTAAAAAAAGCAGGTTCAAAACATAGTTTTTATACTCGCTCGCATCCATTCCGCCCCTCAAACTATCCGCTCCAGCCCATAAAGAGCTATACAATTCGCTTTTTTTGATCGCCATTTTAACCGCCCTATTTTGTTTTTAGGATTATAATATAAAGCGGTAAAAAGCGTTCTTAGGGGGTTTATGATGAAAACAGAAAGAGAAGTTCAAAATCAAATCATAGAAACTTTTAAAGCAATGGGCTATGCGTATTTAGGGGATTTAACAAAGAGCGATAATGAAAACATCAATAAAGAAAGCTTGAAAGCATGGCTAATTAAAAATCAAAAAATCAATGATGAAAGGTGGCAAAGAATTGAGCATAAAATCCATAGCGCTTTAAAAAACGATTTATACGAAGCGAATCAACAATTTTACGAGCTTTTAATTTATGGCGTGCAAACTAAAATAAGCCAGAATGAAAACACTCAAACGACTTATCTCATTGATTGGAAAGACATTTCTAAGAATGAATTTAGCGTGGCTGAAGAAGTGAGCGTTAAAGGGCCAAACATGAAGCGACCGGACATAGTGCTTTACGTTAATGGGATCGCTTTAGGGGTGCTAGAATTGAAAAAATCCAGCGTGAGCGTAGAAAGCGGTATTAGGCAAAATTTAGACAACCAGAAGAAAGAATTTATTAGAGATTTTTTTAAAACGATCCAATTGGTTATGGCGGGCAATGAAAGTCAAGGGCTAAGGTATGGCGTCATAGAAACTAAAGAAAAATACTACCTTTCTTGGAAAGAAGAGGGCGTTTTAAAAAATTTGTTTGAGACGATTGAATGCTTTTTAAAAAAAGAAAGGTTTTTAGAATTTATCCATGATTTTTTGATTTTTGATAAGGGGCAAAAGAAATGCGCCCGGTTCCACCAATATTTTGCAATTAAAAAAACGCAAGAATTTATCCAAAGAAAGGAAGGGGGGATTATCTGGCACACGCAAGGCAGCGGTAAGAGCTTGACTATGGTGTGGCTTGCTCAATGGCTAAAAATGAATATCCAACAGCCAAGGATTTTAATCGTTACAGACAGGAGGGAATTAGACGCTCAAATTCAAGGCGTGTTTTTGGGAATAGGCGAGGATCTTTATCGTGCCGACAGCAAAAAGGATTTGTTGAGCGTGCTGTTTGAAAATAAGGAATTTTTGGTTGGATCGCTTGTGCATAAATTTGATGACAACGACTTAGAAGACTTAAAAAAGCAACCTGTTTTAAAAGAATGGATTGTTTTAGTAGATGAATGCCACAGAACCCAAAGCGGCAAATTGCACAACGCCATGAAAAGCCTGCTCCCTAATGCGATTTTTATCGCCTTTAGCGGCACGCCTTTGTTGAAACAAGATAAAAAGACAAGTCAGGAAGTGTTTGGGGATTATATCCATTGCTATAAATTTAATGAAGCCGTTAGCGATAGGGTGGTGCTAGATTTAAACTATGAAGCCAGAAGCGTGGATCAATATGTCAGTAGCCCTGAAAAGCTGGATGAATATTTTGAATTAAAAACCCAAGGCTTGAATGAGGCGGCTAAAACAGAGCTTAAAAAGAAATGGGTTAATTTGCAAAAAGTTTTTTCCACTAAAGACAGATTAGCTCGCATTGTGCAAGATATTGTATTGGATATGGCAAAACTCCCACGATTAAGGAGTGAAAAGGGGAATGCCATGCTGGTGGCTGAAAGCGTGTATAACGCATGCCGGTATTTTGAACTCTTTTTAGAAACAGAATTAAAGGATAAGGTGGCTGTGATCACAAGCTATGAACCCAATATCGCTGATCTGAAAGATTGCGGGAGCGATGAGAGCGAAGAGAGTTACAAATACCGCACTTATTGCAAAATGCTGCAAAACTTTTTTAATGAAAAAGATGAGAAAAAAGCCCTTAATAAAATCAAAGAGTTTGAAGAAAAAGTTAAAGAGCGTTTTATTAATGAGCCTAATAGAATGAAGCTATTGATCGTGGTGGATAAGCTATTGACCGGTTTTGATGCACCAAGCCTCACTTATTTATACATGGATAAGAAAATGCAAGATCATGGGCTTTTTCAAGCGGTGTGTAGGGTGAACAGACTAGATAGCGAAGATAAGGATTTTGGTTGCATCATAGACTATAAGGATTTATTTGATAGCTTACAAGAAGCACACAGCGATTACACCAATAAAGCGTTTGAAAACTATGAAAGAGAAGACATTCAAGGGTTTATCTCTGACAAATCCCAAAAGATTAAAAAAAAATTAGAAGAAACTAGAGATCAATTAAAATCGCTTTGTGAAAGCGTGAAAGAGCCAAAAGATGAAATGGATTATATCGCTTATTTTTGTGGGAACGATTTAGAAAAAAACGCTCAAAAAAGGCGGTTGTTTTACCAGCTTGTTGGTGCGTTTTTAAGAATGTTTGTGGAATTGAACAATTTAGAAAAGCCCATTTATTCTAAAGAAGAAACGCAACAAATCAAACAAGAAGCGGAATTTTATAGGCATTTACAAAAAGTGATTGGCTTGAGTAGTGGGGATAGCGTGGATTTAAAAAGCTATAGCGAAGAGATGCGTAGGATTTTAGACGCTTACATTAAAACCACGGATAGCGAGACGCTAATCCAAATAGAAGATCAAGGGCTGTGCGAAGTTTTAGCCCAAATGAATGTTAATGATTTTAATAAGGCGCTGTCTCAAGTGTTTAAAAATGAAAGCTCTATGGCAGAAAGCATCGCTAACAACACTAAAAAACGCATTGTAGAAAAAGAAGCGAGCGACCCTAAGTATTACGAAAAATTATCTTCGCTTTTAAACGATTTGATCAACCAGTTTAGGGAAAAGAAATTAACCTATTTGGAATACTTGCAACAAATCCACGACTTAGCCAAAAAAGTTATTGATAAAGAAGATAAAAATTACCCTAAAAAGATCAACACTAACGCTTTAAAAACCCTCTATGATAATTTAGATGAAAATGAAGCCTTAGCCCTAGAAATAGACGCATGCATTAGGGGTAATAAAAAAGATGGTTGGGTGGGGCACAATCAAAAAGAAAAAAACCTTAAAATCGCTTTAAGAAAAATCATAAACGATGAGGGTTTGTTAGAAAGCGTCTTTAATTTAGCCAAACACATAGAGGAGTATCGCTAATGAACGCTTATTGTTTGACTTTAAATAATACCAACATCGCTATAGAAAAAAAGGATATTAAGCATTTGCACATTAGCGTTTGCCCGCCTGATGGCTCTGTGCATGTGTCTTGCCCCCTAGCTTTAAACGATGAGAGTCTTAGGCTTTCTTTGATTAAAAGGCTCCCTTGGATAAAAGAACAGCAACAAAATTTTTTAAACCAAAACAGACAGAGCCAAAGAGGAATGCTAGAGAGAGAAAGCCACTATCTTTTTGGGAAACGCTATTTGTTAAAGATTGAACACACTATAAAAAAACACTTCGTCCTCCAAAGCCCTAAATATTTAATCTTGCATGTCCATCAAAAGACAAGCTTAGAAAACCGCTTAAAAGTGTTAGAAAACTACTATAGACAAGTTTTAAGAGAAAAAATACAAACCTATATCAACCAATACGAAAAGATTTTAAACGAAAGCATACAAGGCTTTAAAATCCAAAAAATGAAACGGATATGGGGGAGTTGCAACACAACTAAACGCACCCTACTTTTTAACTTGGAATTGGCTAAAGCGCCTAGAAAGGGCATTGAATATGTGGTTGTGCATGAATTATTGCATTTCAAAGCGCGCCACCATAACGAATATTTTAGGGATTTGCTGAGTTTGTATTTGCCTGATTGGCAAAGGGCTAAGGCCAGCCTCAAAGAAACTTATTTGGAATATTCTTAAATGAAGACTTCACATTAGTGGAATTAGTGAAACCGCTAAAGTCTTTCACCTTAAACGCAATAATCCCCCTCCTTATTTAAAGCCTTTAGAAAGTGTAGTTCAAATACGCTGTAACCGATCTTCCAGGTGCAGGTTGCAAGCCTGCAGGGCTAGAGCCAATCCCTGTAAAATAATACTTCATGTTGAAAATATTATTGATTTGCAAGCTTCCTGTAACTCTGTGTCGTCCGTTTTCCCAAAAAATTTGGCTCACTTGGATATTCCACACCCAATACCAAGGCAAGAGCCCTTCATGCTGGGTCATACACCAAGCTTCGCATTGATAACCGCTATTAAGAACGCTTTCATAGTTGTTCCCCCCACTATAGTATTGCATCCCATAATAGCCTCCTGCTGCGCTGTTGCTAATCCCGCTATAAGCGCGGCTGTAAAAATAGCTAGAAATACCAATGGTGGTTTTACGCCAATTGTAGCGAGCGTCAAAAATGAACTGGAAAGGGCTTACAAATGGGAAATGCTTGTTATAGCTAGTCCCTTTTAGCACATCTCCGTTCAAGTCTGTTAAAGGGCCATGGCTAGTTACACGAGTGTCAATGTAGTTGAAAGCGGCATGGAATTGCAACCCTCTAATAGGCCTGTAATACAATTCCAGCTCCACGCCTTGAGAATAGCCATTAATGGGGCGCACATTACCTTTCATGGGCCCGCTCGTATAGACTGAATACTGCCCGGTGGCAAAATCGCGCGCCCAAATCCTAAAGTAGTCCGCATTAAAGCTGAACTTATCTTTATAGGTGTAGCGCGCTCCTGCTTCCACCGTGTCAAAGTGCTGGGTGAAATACTCCGCTCCTCCATAGCTCAAAACGTCTAATTGAGGCGGGACGAAAGAGCGTTGGTAGTTGAAGTAGGTAAGCACATTGTGATCGCCTTGCACAGGGATAAAGCCAATGTTGGTTGAGGGCATCCAATTGTTCATGTGCTTGATTTTTCTTAAATCCTTCTCAGGGATTTGTGCCCAATTAGCCGCATTTTCGTTGTTGTATTGCACAAAAGCGTAGCGCAAACCAGGCACGATGAAAAAGCGCCCGTCCCAAGCTTCAATGCGATCGCTTAAATAAACTGCTGTGTAATTGTTGCGCCAGTTATTCCAATTTCTATAAACGCCATGCTTGATGTGGGGTTTCCAACCGCTCATCACATTAGCGCCCTCACACAAGAATCCTGCCCCCTCACCGCTCGTTTTGGTGGCGCATTCATTGGTGTTTAAGTATTGGCGCTGTAAAAAAGTGGTGGTCATGAAACGCAAGCCCATGATAAAGGTTTGCTTGACTTTTCCGGTATTGACGATCAGATTCACTTTAGGCTCAAAAGCGTTGTTAATGGAGCGTACAGGGTTTTCTACTTCTGCCCAACCATTGTAGTTGGTGGCATAATAAGGCACAGCCAAGTTATACCCTGCCGGAAGTCCTGCCGCCCTGCATGCCGCTTCGCTAAAACAAGTAACCATGTTAGCGCTATTGTAGCTAGAGCTCACTTGAAAGTCCCTAGTCATCAACTGCCCATAGTAAGTGAAGCTAAAAGTCCCGCCCACTCTGTCTAAATCCCCGAAGCGGTTTTCATACACAGCCCCAAAGCGTTGTGAGCGCCCGCCTTTTTGGTTTAAGGGGCGCAAATTAGCGAAGCGGTTTATTTTGTAATCTTGCTCGCTGAGTGATCCCGGTTGAGCGATAGCAAAATCGTAGTATTGGTAATAGGCTTTAATCCCATTGTTTTCATTGATGTCATAGATCCCATCTAGCCAATAGTTTGAAATACTAGAGGGGCTATTGTCCCTAAAGCCTTGTCCTCTAACCCAGTTAGCTTGCGCTTGGATACCCACATGCTTATTGATCATCCCTCCGCTTCTCACATAGGTGTTATAGAGGAGGTTGTTGCCTAAAGACTTGATAAAAGAAGGATCACCGGTTTTATCAGGGGGAGCGGCAAAACCGGCGTTTCTAGCCTTAGCCCAATAAGTGATCCTTTCAGCCGCTTGGTTTTCCCATTGAGTAGGGATAGGTTTAGTGATGATATTGACAATACCCCCATAAGTGTTAGGCCCATACTGCACGCTGCCTCCACCTTTGATCACATCAATGCGATCAATGGCTTGAAAGGTAACGGGGAAAATGTCTAGCTCAATGTGAGCGTAAGGAGCCATATAAACAGGAATACCATTAACTAACATGAGCGTCGCATCGCTATGCCCTGAACCCCCAGCTCCAAAGCCACGGATTTGGATAGTAGGCATAGCCCCCACACCTGTCGCATTTCTAATTTGCAGACCCGGGACATTCTGTAAAGCTTCTTCAATGCTTTGGTTAGCTTGTTGGGTGAGCGCTTTGTTAGAGATCACCGTGCGGCTTCCTGTGTATTTTTTCACTTCTTCATCTTGCCAGCTCTTAGGCGCGGTAATCCCGCTATAACCCAAATTGACCTGCCCAGAATAATCGGATCTATCCTTTTTGCCGGCAGTAGAAACCTTGCCCAAAGTGTAGTCTTTATCCTTAGCGAACAAAGACTCTTGGCAAATCAAGCTGGCAGTTAAAGCCAACAGAACTTTTTTATGCAACGCAAACTCCTTATGTTTTGAGAGATTAAATGGTAAATTATTTAAGTTTTTTGAGTATAGTTATGCGAACGCCAATAGCAGTCGTAGGTAATAAAAACAAAAAAAACTTAATAACATGTAGGATTTTGTCATAAAATTTTTAAAATTTCATTAATCCCATGAAAATCTCTTTTTTTTTTTTTTGATTTCGCTTGGTTTTAGTAGAAAATACCTATTTTTGACACACAACGAGCCTCGCACGCCCTAAAACACAGAAGACATTCTTTTGTGTCAAATATGTATCAAATATTTGAGTGGTTTAACTTTTCAAAATACTGCCCCTTATAGAATAAAATCCATAAACCGATAATCTAGGCCTAAGCTTTAAATGACCTTAGGCGCTAACGCCCTAAATGATTATCTTTTTGTGTTTGCGTATATACCATTTTAGCCTTAAAATCCTTTGTCAAAAGGATTTTTGCGCTGATTTTTTCTTGGTGCCTCCTGTTTTTAGATCTCATTTTTCAAATTTTTTATCGTTTGGTTTGAAAAGCGATCAGCTACTCATTGCAAAAGATCGCTCCCTATCTTTAATCTTGCAGCGATTGATGATGAGATCCAAAATTTCTAAAACCTGCTTTTCTTCTTCGTTATTGTGTTTGACGCTCACCGTGGGGTTGTATTCGGTTACTTCAACCGCCCCTAATCGGTCTTTAAAACTTTCTAAAAGCAAGCCCAGTAATTGCCTTAATTCATCAAAACTCAGCCCGTTATTTTCACGCACGCCGGTAGAAGTGAAAAGCTTGCCATCCATAATGTCTAAATCCAAGCTAAGGTAAATAATATCCACCGCTTTTAACAATTCTTTGGTTTTTTGAACCACTCCTTGCATGTTTTCTCTTATCGCGCCCACGCTAAATAAAGGGATTTCTAATTCCTTAATCACATCTCTTTCGCTCTGTTCTGTGCTTCTTACCCCAAAATACACCAAACATTTAGGATCGATTTCTAACCCCCCTTTTTCCAACCCCAAAGAGCAAAGCTTTTGCCATGCCTTTTCTTCGCTCTCGCTCATGCGATTAACCCCGCTATGGACACGATTTAAAACCATGCCTAAAGGCATGCCGTGGATATGCTTTGTATCGCTGTCATAAGCCGTATGAATATCCGCATGCGCGTCTAAATACAAAATCCCTATTTTTTTGTCTTTATGAACGCTCCTAAAGGCTTGGAAAATCCCAAACATGTTCGCATGCTCTGAGCTTAAAATCAAAGGGAATTCTTTTTCTTCAAACACTTCTTGCATGCAAGGGATCAGGTTTTCTTTACAAAAAAGGTAGTAATCTTCAAAATTCTTAGCGTATCTAAACTCCTTATAAAGCACGCACCGCTCTTGAATGATCGTTTGCATGCCTTTAATCACATCGCCATGCGTTTCGCTCAAAACCTCTCTCAAACGCCTAACCCCTTTATCGGTGCCTCTTTTTGACGCTCCTAACTCCGCTTCTAATCCTACTAAAATCATTTTATAACTCCTTTTTAAATCCCCACTCATATTTTCCATTCTAAACTAAAATCAACAATCAATTATTAATAAGCAAATGGATAATAAATAGAACAATTTCATTGTGTAAAAGAGTAAAACCATTCAAGTTTTTGACAGAAAAACGCTCAAATAGTCTTATTGAGCGAATATAATCATAACTGACACTACTATTTAAAAGGATTAACATGACTATTGGGCTAGTCAAAGAAAGCATGGATTTGGAATCCCGAGTGGCTTTAGTGCCTGATGATGTGGCGCTAATCGCTCAAAAGGGCGTGGAGATTTTAGTTCAAAATAGCGCGGGCGCGAATAGCGGTTATAGTAACGAAGCGTATGAAAGCGTGGGGGCTAAAATCGTGGATTCTAAAACGGCGTGGGGGCAGGATTTGGTGGTCAAATGCAAAGAGCCTTTAGAGCATGAATACCCTTTACTAAAAGAAAAAGCGGCTCTGTTTAGTTATTTGGATTTGGCGTATCAAAAAAGCTTGTGCGAAATGTTTATAGATAAAAAAATCACTTCTATTTGCACTGAAACCATTGCCGGGCCTAAAAACGACTACCCTATTTTAGTGCCTATGAGCGTGGTGGCTGGGAGGTTGGCCGCGCATTTAGTCCAGCATTATTTACTGGCTTTAGAGCATGTTAAAGGGTTTATGGGTAAGGGGGTCATGCTAGGGGGTTTGTCGGGTGCGCAAAGGGCTAAAATCGTCGTGGTTGGAGGCGGTGTGGTTGGCATGGAGAGCGCGAAAGTCTTAAGCCAAATGGGGGCTAAAGTAACGATTTTAGAATTAGACTACGCTAAATTACAAAACCACCCTTATTATCATTTGTATGATTTAGAAGTTTTAAGCGTGAATGAAGCCAATATCATTCAAGCCTTAAATGGGGCGGTAGGGCTAGTGGGAGCGGTGCTGGTTACAGCGAGCCAAACCCCTAAAGTGATCTTAAGAAGGCATTTAAAACACATGCAAAAACAAGGGGTAGTCATTGATGTGGCTTGCGATTTAGGAGGGTGCATAGAGACCATACGCCAGACAAGCCATTCTAACCCGGTGTATGTGGAAGAGGATTTGTTGCATTATGGCGTGCCGAACATGCCAGGGATTGTCGCTAAAACGAGTTCTACGGCTTATAGCCATGCGAGCGTGCCGTATTTGTTGTATTATTTAGAGCATGGCTTGAAGGGTTTTTTAACAGCCAACACTAAAATCGTGGCGAACACGCTTGGAGGCTTGAGCGCTTATAACGGCTATATCACCCAAGAAGGCATCGCTAAAGCGTTCAATCTAGCGTTCAAATCGCCTCTAGAGATTTTAAAGGAGCTTTAAAAAAATAAGCTTTAGCAAGGGTTTTAAAGGCCGCTTTAAGGTAAGGGTTTTTCTTTAGCTTAAGAAAGCTTTAAGCATAAATCCCTTAAAATCCTTTCACATTTAGCCTTTAATAGTTTTTGTTAAATTTTTGACGGTTACAGAAACACACAAACACTCTTCTTTTGAACCTGTTTGACGGTTACAGAAACACACAAAAATCCCTTTTTTCCTTGTTGTTAAAACTACAAATAAGACTGAATGATACTTTGATGTTTTAAGGAGTTTTTATGCATAACGCTTGCAATTGTAACAGCCAACGAGTGCCTTTTAAAGGTTTTGCGATAGACAGCAAAGACGGGAAATTCCACGAATGGGAGCATAGCCGCCATGCCATGGGCGAATACGATGTTGTCATTGACACCCATTTTTCAGGAATTTGTCATACGGATATTCACTTCGCTCATAGCGATTGGTTGCCTGGAATTTATCCTATGGTACCTGGGCATGAGATTGCTGGGGTAGTTAGCGCGGTTGGCTCTAAGGTAACGAAGTTTAAAGTGGGCGATCACGCTGGAGTGGGTTGCATGGTAAATTCTTGCGGTGAGTGTCATACCTGTAAGCACGAACACCAAGAACAATGGTGCGAAAACAACAAAACCATTTACACTTACAGCTGGGAAGATTCTTTCCACAATAATGAGCCTACTTATGGCGGGTATTCTAACAATATCGTGGTGAGCGAAAACTTTGTGATTTCTATCCCTAAAGAAGCCCCATTAGACAAAGCGGCCCCCTTGCTTTGCGCGGGCATCACCGTGTATTCGCCTTTAAAATTTTCTAAAGTTACTAAAGGCTCTAAAGTGGGTATCGCTGGCTTTGGCGGGTTGGGGCATATGGCTTTAAAATACGCCGTGGCTATGGGAGCGCAAGTGAGCGTGTTCGCAAGGAACGACAAGAAAAAACAAATGGCTCAAAAACTAGGCGTGACTAACTTTTATACAAGCGTGGAAGAATGCAAAGAAAAATTTGATCTAATCGTTTCTAGCATTCCCACGCAATATGACTTGCTCGCTTACACGAAATTATTAAAATATGGCGGTGAAGTGGCGATCGTGGGTATCCCCCCAAAAGATCCGCAAAGGAATTTGGATTTTGGCGATTTGGTGCTGTTTTCAGGCAATCATAAGGTTTATGGCTCTTGGATTGGGGGTGTGAAAGAAACCCAAGAAATGATGGATTTTTCCGTCAAACATGGCATTTATCCTGAGATTGAGCTGGTTACCGGTCAAGAAATTGATGCGACTTGGGACAAACTCTTAAACGGGCAAGGGAATTTCCGCTATGTGATTGACATGAAAAAATCCATGGAAAATTTTAAGAAATAAACCCCAAAAACCCCTAAATTAGGGGTTCTTTTCTGTCTGCTCTAACAAAAACCATGCGTCTTAATGTATAGAAATATTTCAAAAAAAAAAACACTTTTTAATGTTATAATCTACCCCAAACAATATAAGGGGTTTTTATGGCAAAAATTGACAGCGATGAATGGTATCTAAAAAATACTTTAAAAGAAGAACTCTATTACCAAATCCCTATCTACCAACGCCCTTATCAATGGACAGAAGAAAACTGCGAAAAGCTTTTAGACGATTTGTTTGAATACTTTGAATACTATGAAAAGGATGGAAAAAGCGATTATTTTTGCGGCTCATTAGTCTTAGTCAAATCCGATCCCAATTCCAAAACCGAAACCTATGATATTGTGGATGGCCAGCAACGCTTAAGCACTTTCATTCTGCTGGCAAAAGTTTTAGCCGCTCTCTATTCTGAGCGTTTAACCGAAGAGAGCAAAGACTATTTGCAAGAGAGCGTGATTACTAAATATGGGAAAAAAGATCGGTTGAATTTTAACGCTATGGGGTTTAATTCTAAAAAAGATTTTCAATACGCCTTAACTTCTTTCAATGATGTTCCCATAAACAACAATAAGAATAATTACCTAAAGAATGCGATCTGTTTAAAAAACTATCTTAAAAAGAAAGAGATTGAAGACATTAACGATTTCATTGAGTGGCTGTATTTTAAGGTCGTCTTTATCACCATCACTTGCCCCGATGCAGACAAGGCGTTAAGGATTTTTAATGTTTTAAACGCTAGAGGTTTGCCCTTGCATGCGATAGATGTTTTTAAGGTGGAGTTACTAAAAAAACTCGCTAACAAAAAGGATCAAGAAGAGTTTGTGCCTCGTTGGAATGATTTAAGCCAAAAATGCTCAGACAATGATTTAAAGATAGAAACCTTATTCAGCTGGTATTTAACCTATCTCAATCCGGTAACTTCTAAAGAAAAAACGGAAAAAAGACTCGTTACTTGGTTTAAAAATCTTAATAAAACCCCCTTAGAATACCTTAAGGGCGTAGAGGATTTTTATAACGCTTATTGCGAAGTATTGGAAATGCAAGATTGGCATGCTCATTTGCTCTCGTATAAAGACGATGATCATTTGCATGTTATTTTGTGTGCTAGCATATTGCACCATTATAGCGATCAAGACATAAAGGCTTTAAAGGAATTGTTAGTCAAGTTTTATTACCAAAATTGGGTTGCAGGGCAGACAAGATCCACACGCAGCCAAACTTGTTGCAACATCATTAACGCCCTAAAAGAAAAGAAAAGCGTAAGATACATCGCTTCTATTGTTGTAAAAAAATATTTAGATGATAAAAATATCACTCAACGCTTTAGGGACAACCTACAAGACAGCAACTTATACACGAAATTCTACTACACTGGTAAAACGGCTAAAAAAAATTCATGGGTCAAGCCCATTCTCATTTTAGTCAATTACTTCATGAGCGATAACGCTAACCCCGCTTACATTAAAATGGATGACGATTTGCGTGTTGAACGCATTCTGCCCCAAAACCCCGATCCTTCAAGCCAATGGGTGAAAGACTTTAGCGAAGAAGAGAGAGGGTTATACACGCATTCTTTAGCCAACCTCACGCTTTTGGGGGGCACGAAAAACGATCAAGCTTCAAATAAAGATTTCAAAGAGAAAAAAGAAATCTACATGGGGAAAACTATCGCGCTAGACAATAAGAAAACTTTTAAGGTGATGACTTGTTATAAGATGACCATAGATGTTGCACAATACGCAGAATGGATGCCCACAAGTTTAGAAAAAAGGAAAGAAGAGTTGATTCAAAAAATTGAGAGCGTGCTAGTGCTCTAGGGACGCACCCCTAGAAAGTGAACACATAATTCACATACCATGAATACACGCGCCTAAACCCTATATCCAAATTTTTTGCAGTGATATAGGGGTTTTTCTTTAGCATGGGGAATTTCACGCCCGCTTCAATGCTGGAATGTTTTAAGATCCTTAAGCGAGCCCCCACATTGAATAAAAATTGGAAAGAAGTGGCTTTTTTGCTCACAAGGGTTTGTTCCACTAAAATGCCCTCAAAACTCGGCGTCGCCATAAGCCATGAATTGCCGGCCAATTGCACCCCACCAAAAGCCCCCAAACTCATGATGCCGTTATTAATGACATTGACCATTAAATCCATAGCCCCCCCATAAGTGAGCATGTTTGGCTCAAAGGTTTTGGGATCAGCAAGGCTCGTTAAGCGATTGATTTCTTGTTTCCCAAGAATTTGACCCGCCAATTGCGCCACTTCGCTATTATAGTTAGGGTTTTTAAGCCTAATGGAATTGGCATGAGCGTAGTCAAAAAACCCATAAAGGCGCAAGCCAAAGTGTTTTTCAAAGAAAAATTGATACCCTAAGAGCGCGTCAAAGCCTTTGATAGTAGCGTTAGTGGCTTGTTTTTGAGAATTAATATCCGCATGCATTTGGGCTTGCCCTTGCAAATAACCCGCCCCTAAAAAAACGCCATTACCATCCATGCCAGATACCGCATTCATAGAGACAATAAGGGATAACAAAGATTGAGAAAAAAATTTTTTCATGGATAATTCCTTAACATAGTGCTTAATTCTTAAAAAGAATACCCAAAAAACAATTAAAAAAGTTTAAAAAATGAAACATTGATCAAAATAAAAATTTTTAAGAGTTTCACACAAGATGATAAAAAAGCAATTAAAACCCCCTTTTTTAAAATTTTGTTTCAAGCTTTAAGCTACAATATACGCATGAAAGATTTAAACAAAACTATCGGCGTGTTTGTGCGGCCCACCCATCATCAAAACGCTCTTTTTAAAGAGCTAGAGCAGGCTAAAGAATGGGTTTTAAAGCTTTTAGAGGATGAGGGGTTTGAAAGCTTTATGATTGATAGCCTTGATGGGGCAAAAGACGAACGATTGATAGAAAAAGCTTACGCGTTTTTGTGTTTAGGGGGCGATGGCACGATTTTAGGCACCTTAAGAATGACGCATGCTTACAATAAGCCATGTTTTGGGGTGAGGATTGGGAATTTAGGGTTTTTGAGCGCGGTTGAATTGAACGGGTTGAAAGATTTCTTACAAGATCTCAAGCAAGATAGGATCAAATTAGAAGAGCATTTGGCTTTGGAGGGCCGTATTGGAAACACTTCTTTTTATGCGATTAATGAAATCGTGATCGCTAAAAAAAAAGCTTTAGGGGTTTTAGACATCAAAGCGTGCGCGGGTCATACGCCCTTTAACACTTATAAAGGCGATGGGCTTATCATTGCCACGCCCCTAGGCTCAACCGCTTATAATTTGAGTGCTCATGGACCCATTGTGCATGCTTTAAGCCAGAGTTATATTTTAACGCCCTTGTGCGATTTTTCTTTAACGCAACGCCCTTTAGTGTTAGGGGCGGAATTTTGTTTGAGTTTTTGCGCTCATGAGGACGCTCTTGTGGTTATTGATGGGCAAGCCACCTACGATTTAAAAGCTAACCAACCCCTATACATTCAAAAAAGCCCCACCACCACCAAACTCTTACAAAAAAATTCAAGGGATTATTTTAAAGTGCTTAAAGAAAAGCTATTATGGGGGGAAAGCCCTAGCAAAAAAAGATAAAAAAGGGTAAAAAACATGCGAGATTTCAATAACGCTCAAATCACACGCTTAAAAGTGCGTCAAAACGCTGTTTTTGAAAAGCTGGATCTGGAGTTTAAAGACGGCTTGAGCGCGATCAGTGGGGCTAGTGGGGTGGGCAAAAGCGTTCTTATTGCGAGCCTTTTAGGGGCGTTTGGGCTTAAAGAAAGCAACGCTTCAAACATTGAAGTGGAATTGATCGCGCCTTTTTTAGACACGGAAGAATACGGCATTTTTAGAGAAGATAACCACGAACCTTTAGTCATTAGCGTGATTAAAAAAGAAAAAACGCGCTATTTTTTAAACCAAACAAGCCTGTCTAAAAACACGCTCAAAGCGTTATTAAAGGGGCTTATTAAACGCCTATCTAACGACAGATTCAGCCAGAATGAGCTCAACGATGTTTTAATGCTCTCCTTATTAGATGGCTATATTAAAAACGAAAACAAGGCGTTTAGCCCCCTTTTAGGCGCGCTTGAAACAAAATTCACCCATTTAGAGAAGCTGGAAAAAGAAAGGCGATCGTTAGAGGATAAAAAGCGTTTTCAAAAGGATTTAGAAGAGCGTTTGAATTTTGAAAAAATGAAATTAGAGAGGCTGGATTTAAAAGAAGACGAATACGAACGCCTTTTGGAGCAAAAAAAATTGCTCTCTAGTAAGGAAAAATTGAACGACAAGATCGCCCTGGCGTTAGACGTGCTAGAAAATACCCACAAAATCACGCATGCTTTAGAGAGCGTGGGTCATAGTGCTGAATTTTTAAAAAGCGCTTTATTAGAGGCAGGCGCTTTGTTAGAAAAAGAGCAGGCTAAATTAGAAGAGTGCGAGCGTTTGGATATTGAAAAGGTGTTAGAAAAACTTGGCATGCTGAGCGGGATCATTAAGGATTACGGGAGCATTGTGCATGCTAAAGAACGATTAGGGCATGTTAAAAACGAACTGCATAACTTAAAAGAAATTGACCATCATTGCGAAACTTACCACAAAGAAATAGAGCGATTGAAAGCCGAATGCTTGAAATTGTGCGAAGAAATAGGCGGCTTTAGAAAAGAGTATTTAGCCGGTTTTAACGCTCTTTTAAGCGTTAAGGCTAAAGATTTGCTCTTAAAAAGCCCTAGTTTGATCTTAGAAGAAGCCCCCATGAGCGAAAAAGGCGCTCAAAAACTCGTTTTAAATTTGCAAAATTCCCAATTAGAAACCTTAAGCTCTGGGGAATACAGCCGTTTGAGGCTGGCGTTCATGCTTTTAGAAATGGAGTTTTTAAAGGATTTTAAAGGCGTGTTGGTGTTAGATGAGATGGATTCCAATTTGAGCGGCGAAGAGAGTTTAGCGGTCTCTAAAGCCCTTGAAACCTTGAGCAGCCATTCACAAATCTTTGCCATTTCGCACCAAGTCCATATCCCGGCCGTTGCTAAAAACCATATTTTGGTGTTTAAAGAAAACCACAAAAGCCTTGCAAAAACCCTTAATAACGAAGAAAGGGTTTTAGAAATCGCGCGCATGATAGGGGGGAGCGAAAACATAGAGAGCGCAATTTCTTTCGCTAAAGAAAAATTAAAGGTGTGATGATGAAATTTTTTCTTTTAAAGAAATTCAGCGAATTTTTAAACACTCAAACGCATTTCAACCTCAAACGCTTGAGTGCGTCTGGCTTTTTATTAGAAACTTTTTCTAAAGAAAAACACGCCTTTGTTGTGGATTTGAGCGTGCCTTATATTGGTTTGTCCAAAAAACCCCCAGAGAGCGTTTTAAAAAACGCTTTAGCGTTAGATTTTTGTTTGAATAAATTCACCAAAAACGCCAAAATTTTACAAGCAAGTATCATTGATAACGATCGGATTTTAGAAATCAAGGGCGCTAAAGATTTAGCTTATAAGAGTGAAACTTTTATTTTGCGTTTAGAAATGATCCCTAAAAAAGCCAACCTCATGATTTTAGATCAAGAAAAATGCGTGATAGAGGCTTTTCGTTTTAATGACAGGGTGGCTAAAAACGATATTTTAGGGGCATTGCCTCCTAATATTTACGAGCATCAAGAAGAGGATTTGGATTTTAAGGGATTGTTAGACCTTTTAGAAAAAGATTTTTTATCCTACCAGCATAAAGAATTGGAACACAAAAAAAATCAAATCATCAAGCGATTAAACGCCCAAAAAGAACGCTTGAAAGAAAAATTAGAAAAATTAGAAGATCCTAAAAATTTACAATTAGAAGCGAAAGAATTGCAAACTCAAGCCTCATTGTTGCTCACTTACCAGCATTTAATCAACAGGCGTGAAAATCGCGTGATTTTAAAGGATTTTGAAGATAAGGAATGCATGATTGAAATTGATAAGAGCATGCCCTTAAACGCCTTTATCAATAAAAAATTCACTCTCAGCAAAAAAAAGAAACAAAAATCGCAATTCTTGTATTTAGAAGAAGAGAATCTGAAAGAAAAAATCGCTTTTAAGGAAAGTCAAATCAACTATGTTAGAGACGCTGCAGAAGAAAGCGTTTTAGAAATGTTTATGCCGGTCAAAAATTATAAAATCAAACGCCCGATGAATGGGTATGAAGTGCTGTATTATAAGGATTTTAAAATCGGTTTAGGGAAAAACCAAAAAGAGAATATCAAGCTTTTACAAGACGCAAGAGCGAATGATTTGTGGATGCATGTGAGAGATATTCCTGGATCGCATTTGATCGTTTTTTGCCAAAAGAATACGCCTAAAGATGAGATCATTATGGAATTAGCCAAAATGTTGATTAAAATGCAAAAAGATGCGTTTAATGGTTACGAGATTGACTACACGCAACGAAAATTTGTCAAAATCATCAAAGGAGCTAATGTCATTTACTCAAAATACCGAACTATTAGTCTAAAGGACACTTAAACATTCTAAGGAGGTTAGCATGGGTGTTTCAGCTTTAGGCAATGTAACTTATATCAACCAAAACGCTCCTTTAAATTCGGCTATCCAACAGGGTGCGAGAAGTGATATGTTGGATTTAGTGCAAAGCTTTCAAAGCAAGCTTGAATTAGCCCAAGAAACAAGGGCGTTAGAAGACATGCAAGCCATTAGCGACAAAGATCCTAAAGAAGGCTCCAAAAACCGCTATCCAAACAACCAAAGGGCTAAGGCGTTTGGCTTGGAAGAAGAAGAAATTGAATTGTGGCATGAAGAGCATTTGTTGGATATTGTGGGGTAGGGTATCGCAAATAACCCCCTATTCTTTTATGAGTTTCACCATGAAACGATGAAAATAGAGCAACTAAACCCTACCTTTTAAACATTAAAGTTTTGAGTGTCAATACTAGTTATAATAGAACCTTACACTTTTTACAAAAGGGAGGAGAGTGTCATGTTGGGGAGCGTCAAAAAAGCGGTTTTTAGGGTTTTGTGTTTGGGGGCGTTGTGTTTATGCGGGGGGTTAATGGCAGAGCAAGATCCTAAAGAGCTTATATTTTCAGGTATAACTATTTACACGGATAAAAATTTCACTAGAGCTAAGGAATACTTTGAAAAAGCTTGCAAATCAAACGATGCTGAAAAATGCAAGGACTTAGCAGAGTTTTATTTTAATGCAAACGATCTTAAAAATGCTTTAGAATATTACTCTAAATCTTGTAAGTTAAATAATGTTGAAGGGTGTATGCTGTCAGCAACTTTTTATAACGATATGATAAAGGGTTTGAAAAAAGATAAAAAAGATCTAGAATATTATTCTAAAGCTTGCGAGTTAAACTATGGCGATGGCTGTGCGATTTTAGGGGATATTTATCATAATGGTGAAGGCGTAGCAAAGGATCTTAAAAAAGCTTTTCAGTATTACTCTAAAGCTTGTAAATTAAATAACGCTAAGGGGTGTTACGCTTTAGCAGCGTTTTATAATGAAGCTAAAGGCGTGGCAAGAGATGAAAAACAAATGACAGAAAGTCTTAAAAAGGCTTGCGAATTAGGGTTAAAAGAAACATGCGATATTCTCAAAGAACAAAAATGATGGAATAAATTCCACCCCTAACCAAAGCCCATTAAACAGCTTTCGTTTAACTGGTTGCTTTTACCATATTCAACAAACCCTTTGTCCTTTCAAAAAGAGGGAATGGCGATGGGATCTCTTGGTATCTGGATCTTGGGGGTCTTTTGATCAAAGTGTTAGCGCATTTGGAAAAATCAATCAAATCCATTGTCGTTTTGATGTAGCTGGGCAAGTTTAATAAGCATATTTCAAAGAGCTTGTAGCTCGCTAAAGCGTCCGCATAGGCTCTGTGACTGACTTCTATACCAAACCCTAAAAGCTCTTTTAAAAAACTCAAAGAATAACGCATGGACAAAATGGCGCGTTTGGATAAATCTAAAGTGCAAAGCTTTAAATTCAATAAAGGGCAATGCAATTTCTCTACAAAATAACGCCCTAAAAAGTTGTAATCAAAATTAGCGTTGTGGGCCACAAACACGCTATTGCCTAAAAAAAGCCGCAATTCTTGCAAAGCTTCATGCGCGCTTGGGGCGTTTAGGGTGTCTTCATAAGTGATGCCTGTAAGCTCAGCGATATAATCAGGCACGCTTTTGACTTTCACAAGGGTTTCAAAACGATTAATGATTTCCCCCCCCTTCACTTGCACGGCCCCAATTTCTAAAATCTCATGTTTTAGGGGGCAAGAGCCGGTGGTTTCTAAGTCAATAAAGGAAAAAACCTCATCTTTAAGGGGGGTTTTAAGGTTTTTGAGCGTGATTAAATTTTCGCTCGTTTCTACGAAATTAAGCCCGCACGCTTTTAAATATTCCAAATTGATTTCATCATGAATAAGGCGAGAGAGCGATTTTTCTAGCATGCCCAAGCTTAAATCCTGGTGCTTTAAGCGAGCGATTAGGGCTTGGATGTCTTTATGCAAGAGGTTGTCTGACATTCTGTAAGCCTTCAATAGCCAGCTTACGATCTTTGGATTTAAAAATATAACTCCCTGAAACCACCACATCCACGCCCGCTTGTTGGAGTTCAAAGATATTTTTATCGTTCACGCCCCCATCCACTTCTAAAAGACAGCTAGGGTTGTAGCGTTTGATCAATTCCTTGACTTTTAGGCATTTTTCTAACACCAGATCTAAAAACTTCTGCCCGCCAAAGCCCGGATTCACGCTCATTAAAAGCACTAGCCCCACGCTTTCTAGCAAGTATTTAACGCTCTCTTCATGCGTGTGGGGGTTTAGGACAACGCCTGGCGTGATGCCTAGATTTTTAATGAGTTGCAACACCCTGTGGGGGTGTTTTTCATTTTCTGCATGAATGCTAATGATTTGCGGTTTTAAAGGGGAAAATAACTCTACAAAAAAGCTCGCGTTTTCTACCATTAAATGCACATCTAAAGGCACTTGGCTCATTTGAGTAACATTCTCTAAGATCACAGGTCCCATGGTTAAATTAGGCACATAATGCCCATCCATCACATCCACATGCAAAAAATCAGCGTTACTCACGCTCTCTATCTCTTTGGCTAAATGCATAAAATCAGCGCTCAAAAGGCTCGGAGCTACTTTCAAAATACTTCCCTATTTTCAATGTTTTCAAGTAAAATATTAGCATCTTTAATCAAATCATAAAAGGGTTTTTATGGATTACAAACGTTTTAAAGGCAAGCATGCGAACATCGTTATAGAAATCATCAGTCTTTTAGAAAAAGGGGTTAAAAAAGCCCAAGAGATTTTAGAAAAGCCGGACGCTGGGAGTTACACCCAATTAGAAAACAGCAGCGGGGATACGCCCATTAAAGCGGATTTAGCCCTAGATAAGTTTTTAGAAGAAAATTTTTTGAGTTTAGAAAAGGTCAAAAGCGTTTTTAGCGAAGAAAAAGAAACGCCTGTTACTAAAGAAAACGGCTCTTATTTGATCGCTTATGACCCCCTAGATGGGAGCTCAGTCATGGAGGCGAATTTCTTAGTAGGCACGATTATAGGGGTTTATGAAAAGGATTATAAGGCGCAAAATTTAGCCGCAAGCCTTTATGTGGTTTTTGGGCATAAAGTGGAATTGGTGGTGGCTTTAGACAAGGTTTATCGTTACGCTTTTTATCAAAACAAGTTTCATTTTATAGAAACCATCGTTTTAGAAAATAAGGGTAAAATCGTCGCTAGCGGAGGCAATCAAAAGGATTTTTCTTTGGGCTTAAAAAAGGCTTTAGAAGGGTTTTTTGCAGAAAATTACCGCTTGCGATACTCAGGATCCATGGTGGCTGATGTCCATCATTTGCTCATCAAAAAAGGCGGGGTGTTTTCCTACCCGCAAAAGAAATTGCGAAAGCTTTTTGAAGTCTTTCCTTTAGCCTTGATGGTTGAAAAAGCTAAAGGGGAAGCGTTTTATTTTGATAAGGGGGTTAAAAAGCGTTTGCTAGATCAAAGCGTGGAAAGCTACCATGAAAAAAGCGAATGCTATTTAGCCAGTCCGCATGAAGCTCAAATCTTAGAAAAACATTTAAAGGGAGAATGATGCAAAATAGCGCTAAAAAATTAGAATACGAAGAGCGTTTCAATGCCGCTCTTTTGAAATTACAAGCATGCCAAGAAGAAAAACAAGTAGCGAGTTGCTTGAAATGCGAGAAGGTTTTGAATTGCAAGATCCGCAACAGCTATGTGGATGCGGCTTATGAGAGCATGAGTTTAGGCGAAGCGGGCGGGTTTGATTTCAACTAGAATGGGATTAAAATGACTAGTAATGCTACCTTGCAAAAGAATTTAGACGCTTTTTACACCCACCCCAAAATCGCGCGATTTTGCTTGGATTTACTAAAAGATCTCATCGCTCAAAATCTAGGGCTAGACTTAAACGCATTCCATTTTCTAGAGCCAAGTGCAGGGAGTGGGAGCTTTGTTGATGCATTAAAAGAATTAGGGATTGCTGATTGTCTCGCCCTTGATATTGCCCCTAAAGCTCAAGGCATTCAAAAAAAAGATTATTTGTTGGAATTGATTGAGTTTAACCAAAAGCGTGTTATTATTGGCAACCCTCCTTTTGGGCATAGAGGGAAATTAGCCCTAGATTTTTTAAACAAATCTTTAAACGAAGCGCCTATCGTAGCGTTTATTTTGCCCAATTTATTCAAACGCTATTCTATTCAAAAACACATTGATAAGCGTGCAAAATTGGTTTTAAATGCTGACTTAGAGAAAAACGCTTTTATTTTTAATGAACGACCCTATGACGTGAAATGCGTTTTTCAAATCTATATGCATAAAAATATCGCCTTAAATCTTAAAGACGAACGCATCATTGCACCCCCCAAAATCCGCCATAATGACTTTATTACTTACATCCACAACAACACGCCACACACCCTAAAATATTTTAACAAAGAAAAATACCAATGGGATTTTGCGGTGGTGAGACAAGGCTTTTATGACTACAACGAAAAGATCACCAATGCAAATTTACTGATTAAAAACCGACAATATTTTTTCATCAAAGCCCATTCTAAAGAAGCTTTAGTGATTATCCATAAAATTGATTTTAACAAACTCGCTCATAAAAACACGCAAGTTTTAGGGTTTTCTACTTATGATTTTGTGGAAGAGTATTGCAAATTAAAGGAAATGCATGCTTGAAAGAGTGTTCCAAGAAATTATCAATAAGAGAAAGTTTTTTACAAGTTCTAGCACAGGGGAGCAGTTTGAAAACAAATTTAGGAATGAATTAAAAAAACACTTTAGCGAAATTAACGGCGATTTAACAGAAGAATTAAGCCATATTGAAGAAAAGCCTAATAAGGAAATCAAAACCACTTTTAACCAACTCAAAAAGCAAGTTTTAGAAAAAAATCACCCACACACCCTTAAAAACCCTTTTTCAAACCTTACAAGCCATTTTTTATACCAACCTTTTGGCTCACAAAATTACCCTGATTTTTTGGTTTTCATTTTTGATCATGTGGTGGGGATTGAAATCAAGTTTTCTAAAAACGATAAGGGTGAAAGAAACCTTCAAACTTCTCGCCCCATGTGGAATTCAAACCTACCCAAACCCAATGCGATTTATGTGTATGGAGTCGCTAATGCAGACATCACTTTTTTTAAAGGCTCAGATATTTTGAGCTATGAAACCAGAGAAGTCTTGCTCAAGTATTTTGATACTTTAGATAAAGATGAAGAAAGTTTGAAAAACGCCTTAAAAGATTTAGAAAACCCTTTTGGGTTTGCCCCCTACATCAGAAAAGCTTATGAGCATAAAAAAGAATTTTCTAACCACCACCAGATTGAAAGCTTCTTTTCACATAATCACATTTTAAGAGAGCAAAATGTCTTGGAATTTTTGAAAACGCTCACTCATTAGCATATTTGCGCCCATTTATCTATTTCTTGTAAAATACGAGTTTATTTTTAGCGTGAAGAAATTGATGATTAGCCTGATAGAAAAAGCCCCTTATATTCCCTACCCCCTAGCTCTTTATGAAAAGTTAGAGCAACCACACACCTTGCTTTTTGAATATCATGTTGGAATACAATAAAGATTTATTGCATTCTAAAAACGGCTGATGAAATAAAGCGGTGTCTTTTTAAGGGAGCGTTTTTCATAACCGCTTTTGGTATAAAGGCTATAGAATTAGCGCTACAATACCCCCATGCGAAAAAAGATTTTTTTACTGGAAGACGATTACCTTTTAAGCGAGAGTATTAAGGAATTTTTAGAGCATTTAGGCTATGAAGTGTTTTGCGCTTTTAACGGGAAAGAGGCTTATGAAAGGCTCTCGGTTGAACGCTTTAACCTCTTGCTTTTAGACATGCAAGTGCCTGAAATGAATAGCTTGGAATTATTCAAGCGCATCAAAAACGATTTTTTAATCTCTACGCCTGTGATTTTTATCACCGCCTTACAGGATAACGCTACCTTAAAAAACGCTTTTAATTTAGGGGCGAGCGATTATTTGAAAAAGCCTTTTGATTTAGACGAATTGGAAGCGCGCATTAAAAGGTTTTTCAATGATGATCCGATAGAAATCATGCCTAACATTTTTTATCACCAACACGCTTTGAACGTTAAAGGGAAAAAGGAAATCCTAGCGCCCAAAACCGCCCAACTTTTAGAATATTTTTTAGAGCATAAGGGGCAAATCATCAGCTCTCAAGCGTTAGAAAACAACTTGTGGGAGCAAGCGATTGATGATTCCACCTTACGCACTTACATTAAAGTGTTGCGCAAGCTTTTGGGTAAAAATTGCATAGAAACGCATAAGGGGGTGGGCTATCGCTTTAACCCACTATGAAAAAAAATCCCTTAAACTCTTTTTAGGGACTTATTTAGGCTCTTCGTTTGTGTTAATGCTAGTGATTAGCGTTTTAGCGTTTAACTATGAAAAAAACGAAAAAATCAAAATGATACGCATGGACATGGACAAAATGGCTTCTAAGATCGCTAGCGAAGTGATTGCCTTGCACATGCAAACGCATGCGGATTATCACAACGCTTTAAACGCTCTCATTTCACGCTATAAAGACGCTTCCATAGCCCTTTTTGATAGTAAAAGGCGTGTTTTATATTCCAATATCCCTGAAAGCGCGGATTTGATTAAAACCCATAAAGAGGCGGGCTTTTTTAGTTTTAAGGGGGAATATTACCTGTTCAGTGATGAAACTTTCGCTCATTTAGGCGTGGCTAAAATGCTTTTTAAAAATTCTAAACCTCTTCATTTTTCTTCTTTGTATCGTAAGATGGTTTTAGTGTTTGTCATGGCGTTTTTATGCGTGATAGGGGTTTCTGTGTTTTTAGGGCGTTTGTTTTTAAAGCCCATTAGGAATGAAATCACTCGCATCGATCATTTTTTAAAAAACACCACGCATGAATTAAACACCCCCATGAGCGCTTTAGTCTTGTCTTTAAAGACCTTAGAAGACAACCAACAACACCGCCGCATTAAAATCGCTATCCAGCGCATGAGTTTTTTATACCGTTCGCTCTCTTATTTGGTGATGCAAGATATTGAGCGCGAGTCCTTTGTGCTTTTGGATTTAAAAGCCCTAATCATCAAAGAAAACACGCTTTTTAGCGAGATGATAGACTACCACAAGCTGGAATTTAAAAGCGATTTAGTAGAGGTGGTGTTTAAGGCTAAAGAGCAGGATTTCCTTTCGCTTTATAGCAATTTGCTCATGAATGCGATCAAATACAGCGTCATGCATGGGTATATCCACATAGAGCTAACGCCTGAGTTTTTGAAAGTGAAAAATTTAGGGTATGAAATCCCTAAAGATAAGATTAAAGACTTAAGCGTTCGTTACGCGCGTTTCAATTCTAGCGTGTTGGGTTATGGTATAGGGTTAGATTTAGTGAAAAAAGTGTGCGAAAAGTATAAAATGCGTTTAGAAATTCATAGCGAACCCTCTTTAAAAGGATCGTTTCATGAAAATTCGTTTTGTATTCATTTTCAAGGATAAAAATGCTTTCAGTGTATGAAAAAGTAAATGCCCTAGACAAAAGGGCGCTTGAAGAATGGCTTTTAAGCGAAGACGTTTTAATGGAAAACGCCGCTATGGCTTTAGAAAGGGCGGTTTTACAAAACGCTTCTTTAGGCGCTAAAGTCATTATCCTTTGTGGGAGTGGGGATAATGGAGGCGATGGCTATGCTCTAGCCAGGCGTTTAATGGGGCGTTTTAAAACGCTAGTCTTTGAAATGAAATTAGCCAAAAGCCCCATGTGCCAATTACAAAAAGAAAGGGCTAAAAAAGTAGGGGTAGTCATCAAAGCATGGGAAGAAAAGAATGAAGATTTAGAATGCGATGTGTTAGTAGATTGCGTGGTAGGGAGCGCTTTTAAGGGCGGATTAGAGCCGTTTTTAGACTTTGAAAGCCTTTCTCAAAAAGCGCGCTTTAAAATCGCTTGCGACATTCCTAGCGGGATAGATTCTAAAGGCAGGGTGGATAAAAGGGCGTTTAAGGCGGATACGACTATCAGCATGGGCGCTATCAAGTCATGCTTATTGAGCGATAGGGCTAAAGACTATGTGGGGGAATTGAAAGTGGGGCATTTGGGGGTTTTTAATCAAATTTATGAGATCCCAACGGACACTTTTTTACTAGAAAAAAGCGATCTCAAACTGCCCTTAAGGGATAGAAAAAACGCTCATAAGGGCGATTACGGGCATGCGCATGTGCTTTTAGGCAAGCATAGTGGGGCGGGGTTGTTGAGCGCTTTAAGCGCGTTAAGTTTTGGATCTGGGGTGGTGAGTATTCAAGCGTTAGAATGCGAGATAACTTCTAATAACAAGCCTTTAGAATTGGTTTTTTGCGAAAATTTCCCTAAAAAACTCAGCGCGTTCGCTCTTGGCATGGGTTTAGAAAATATTCCAAAGGATTTTAAGAAGTGGCTTGGATTAGCCCCATGCGTTTTAGATGCGGGCGTTTTTTATCACAAAGAAGTGTTACAAGCCTTAGAAAAAGAAGTGATCTTAACCCCTCACCCTAAAGAGTTTTTATCGTTATTGAAATCAGTGGGGATCAATATAAGCATGCTAGAATTACTAGACAATAAACTGGAAATCGCAAGGGATTTTTCTCAAAAATACCCCAAAGTGGTTTTGCTTTTAAAGGGGGCTAATACCCTAATCGCTCATCAAGGGCGGGTTTTTATCAACAATTTAGGGAGCGTGGCTTTAGCCAAAGCAGGGAGTGGCGATGTGTTAGCGGGGCTGATTGTAAGCTTGCTTGCTCAAAAATACACGCCTTTAGACGCCGCTATTAACGCAAGCCTAGCGCACGCCCTAGCGGGTTTAGAATTTAAGAATCATTACGCTTTAACGCCCCTAGATTTGATAGAAAAGATCAAACGATTATAAAAGGATAAAAATGGATCATTTAAAGCATTTGCAACAATTGCAAAACATTGAAAGGATCGTGCTTTCAGGCATTGTGTTAGCCAATCATAAGATTGAAGAGATCCATAGCGTTTTAGAGCCTAGCGATTTTTACTACCCGCCCCATGGCTTGTTTTTTGAAATCGCTTTAAAACTCCATGAAGTGAATTGCCCCATTGATGAGAATTTTATCCGCCAAAAAATGCCCAAAGACAAGCAAATCAGCGAAGATGATCTAGTCGCTATTTTTGCGGCAAGCCCGATAGACAATATTGAAGCCTATGTGGAAGAGATCAAAAACGCTTCCATTAAACGAAAGCTTTTCACTTTGGCTAACACCATTAGAGAGCAAGCCCTAGAAAGCGCGCAAAAATCCAGCGATATTTTAAACGCTGTGGAGCGAGAAGTTTATGCGTTATTGAATGGCAGCACGATTGAGGGCTTTAGGGGTATTAAAGAAGTGCTTGAAAGCGCAATGAATCTTATCACAGAAAACCAAAGAAAAGGGAGTTTAAAAGTTACTGGCATACCGACTGGCTTTGCCCAATTGGATAATTATACGAGCGGTTTTAATCAAGGGAGTTTAGTCATTCTAGGGGCAAGGCCGTCTATGGGTAAAACCAGTTTGATGATGAACATGGTCTTATCCGCGCTCAATGACGATAGGGGGGTAGCGGTTTTTAGTTTGGAAATGTCCGCAGAGCAACTCGCTTTAAGGGCGTTATCGGATCTCACTTCTATTAACATGCATGATTTAGAGAGTGCAAGGCTTGATGATGATCAATGGGAAAATTTAGCCAAATGCTTTGATCACCTTTCGCAAAAAAAACTCTTTTTTTATGATAAAAGTTACGTGAGAATGGATCAAATCCGCTTGCAATTAAGAAAGCTTAAATCCCAACACAAGGAATTGGGTATCGCTTTTATTGATTATTTGCAGCTCATGTCAGGGAACAAAGCCACTAGAGAGCGCCATGAACAGATCGCTGAAATTTCAAGGGAGCTTAAAACCTTAGCCAGAGAGTTAGAAATCCCTATCATAGCGTTAGTGCAACTCAACCGCAGCCTGGAAAATAGGGACGATAAACGGCCCATTCTTTCGGATATTAAAGACAGCGGAGGGATTGAACAGGACGCTGATATTGTTTTATTTTTGTATAGAGGCTATATCTATCAAATGAGGGCTGAAGACAACAAAATAGACAAGCTCAAAAAAGAAGGCAAAGTTGAAGAGGCGCAAGAGCTGTACAAAAAAGTCAATGAAGAAAGGCGTATCCACAAGCAAAATGGCAGTATTGAAGAGGCTGAAATCATTGTGGCTAAAAACAGGAATGGGGCTACAGGAACGGTTTATACGCGCTTTAACGCTCCTTTCACGCGCTATGAAGACATGCCCATAGATTCTCATTTAGAAGAGGGACAAGAAACTAAATTTGAAATACCCACACCTTGAAAGATAAAACTTTTCAGGGGGCGTTTGAACTTCTTGCAACCCCCAAAGAATACTCATGGTGTGGGGTTGTTTTAAGCCTTTTGTTGGTGATCAACCTTTATTTAGAATACTTGAATTACCAAAAGCTTGATTTTTCAAAACCTACAAGCCTGAACGCTCAAATCTTATTACAATACCCTAAAACTAAAGATCAAAAAACCTATTTTGTCTTAAAGCTCCAATCTAAGGGCATGATCTTTTACACCACCATTAAAGAGCCTTTAAAAAACCTCCAATACCGCCACGCGCATTTTTTTGGCAAGATCAAATCTTGCTCGTTCTTAGAGTCTCTAAAATCATGCTTTTTTCAAACTTATTCTTTTTCTTTGATGCGAAAACAAGATTTCAAATCGCATTTGCGCCATTTCATTGACAGCGCCCATTCCAACGCTTTGGTGGGTAATTTGTATCGAGCGTTATTCATAGGGGATAGCTTGAATAAAGATTTAAGAGATAGGGCTAACGCGCTAGGGATCAGCCACTTACTAGCCATTAGCGGGTTTCATTTAGGGATTTTGAGCGCGAGCGCGTATTTCCTTTTCTCTCTTTTTTATACCCCCTTACAAAAACGCTATTTCCCTTACAGGAACGCTTTTTATGATATAGGGGTTTTGGTGTGGGTTTTTTTGCTGGGATATTTATTGCTATTAGATTTTTTACCCTCTTTTTTCAGGGCGTTTTTAATGGGCTTATTAGGGTTTTTGGCATGCTTTTTTGGGGTAAGGATTTTGAGTTTTAAACTTTTGGTTTTAGCGTGCTGTATCGCAATAGCGTTACTCCCTAAATTGCTTTTTAGCGTGGGGTTTTTGCTTTCTGTTTGTGGGGTGTGGTATATCTTTTTGTTTTTAAAACACACTCAAATTTTTTTTAAAGATTCTTCTTTTTTCAAGCGATCGTTTCAAGCGATCGCTTTAAGCGTGTTAGTGTTTTTGAACATGCTCATTGTCGCGCATGCCTTTTTCCCTATGTTTTCGCCCTACCAGCTTTTTAGCATTCCTTTAGGCTTGATTTTTATCGTGTTTTTCCCTTTGAGCTTATTCTTGCATGCGGTGGGTTTAGGGTCTTTGTTGGATAGCATTCTAAGCATGCCTTTAACCATCCCCACGATTTCGGTTTCTTCGCCTTTATGGCTTTTGGGGGCGCATTTATTTTTAACGATTTTAAGCGCGCGTTTTTTTAAGGTTTATTTAAGCATGAATGTTTTAAGCACGGGCTTTTTCTTGTATTGTTGCTATCAATATATTATAATGCCTAGTTCAATTGTGGGTTAGAAAAGTCATTTTATTAGGGATCAAATAATTGCTTAAAAAAATCACGCACCAAATCAAAGCTTTAAGCGAATTGGTCGCATTAGAGCATACGATATTTTCTAGCATGTTTTTACTCATGGCTATGGTCATAAGCTCCTATCAAAAAAATCAAACGCTCTTTTTTGGGTTAGAAACCTTAATCCTTTGTTTTTTAGCCTTATTAGGGGCGAGAAACTTCGCTATGGGGTTTAACCGCTTGGTGGATAGAGACATTGATAAGGATAACCCAAGGACCAAAAACCGCCCGAGCGTGGATGGTAGGATCAGCGTTAAAGGCATGGTCATTTTTAGCACTTTAAACGCTCTTTTATTCGTGGGGGTGAGCTATTTCATTAACCCTTTAGCTTTCAAGCTTTCGTTACCTTTTTTAATCATTTTAGGGGGGTATTCGTATTTCAAGCGCTTTTCTTCTTTGGCGCATTTCATCGTGGGTTTGGCTTTGGGTTTGGCCCCTATTGCAGGAAGCGTGGCGGTTTTAGGGGATATTCCTTTATGGAATGTCTTTTTGGCTTTAGGGGTGATGTTATGGGTGGCTGGGTTTGATTTGCTCTATTCTTTACAGGATATGGAGTTTGATAAAGAAAGGGGTTTGTTTTCCATTCCTAGCCAATTAGGGGAAAAATGGTGCTTGAATCTTTCAAGGCTCTCACACCTTGTGGCGCTAATCTGCTGGCTTTGTTTCGTGAAATGCTATCATGGGGGGCTTTTTGCGTATTTGGGTTTAGGGGTTTCAGCCTTGATTTTACTCTATGAGCAGATCTTAGTGGCCAGAGATTATAAAAACATTCCTAAAGCCTTTTTTGTGAGTAATGGCTATTTGGGGGTGGTGTTTTTTATTTTTATCGTCCTTGATGTGGGGTTCAAGCATGCATGAGTTGGTTGTAAGATCCCAAGCTTTAGGGTTTGAAACGCGCTTAGTCCAATGCGATTTGTCGTTCTCTTATGAAAGGTTTATCTCTAAAAGTAAACGCTCTTTAGCGGTGTTAGAAGAATTTGATCTGTTAAATTCTGGCTTTGATTTTTCACGCTTGAACGTTGAAAATGACACTTTGGAATTGCTCAAAGCGCTGTATTCTAAGCTAGAAAAATTAGAAAGCCTGCTTTTAAAAGAAAACCTGCTTGAATTGGAGCAAAATAACCGCATCATCGCTTTAGGGCATGGGCTTATTTGCTTAAAAAAACAAAGCCTGATAGCGCCTCAAACTTACTATGGGCGTTGCGTGTTAGAAGGGAAAATCCTAGCCTTTTTTGGCGTGGCAAGGGATAAAGATTTTTTAGAAATCACTCGCATGCACGCCCTAGATACTAAGCGTTATGACGCTTTCATTGTCCATAGCGAAAGAAAAGGCTTAAAATTGTGAATGGGAGCGGTAATGTTATCTTCTAATGATTTGTTTATGGTCGTTTTAGGAGCGATCTTATTGGTGTTGGTGTGCTTGGTGGGGTATTTGTATCTTAAAGAAAAAGAGTTTTACCATAAAATGAGGCGTTTAGAAAAAACCTTAGACGAATCCTATCAAGAAAATTATATTTATTCTAAGCGTTTGAAAGAATTAGAGGGGCGTTTGGAAGGCCTTTCTTTAGAAAAGAGCGCTAAAGAGGATAGCTCATTAAAAACGACCCTTTCACACCTTTATAACCAGTTGCAAGAAATCCAAAAATCCATGGACAAAGAGCGCGATTATTTAGAAGAAAAAATCATTACTTTAGAAAACAAATTCAAAGACATGGGGCATTATGCCGCTAGCGATGAGATCAACGAAAAACAGGTTTTAAAAATGTATCAAGAGGGTTATAGCGTGGATTCTATTTCTAAAGAATTTAAAGTGAGTAAGGGCGAGGTGGAATTTATATTGAACATGGCAGGGTTAAAATGGTAGCTTTAAGCAACGCTCTTTCTAGGGTTTTTGGCTCTGTGGCTGGCTATGAATTCCCTTCTTTTATCCAAAAAGGCATCAACGCCCTTTACGTTAAGATCTTTAAAATTGATTTGAGCGAGTTTGAGCCTTTGGAAAACTACAAGAGCTTGAACGCCCTTTTCACGCGCTCCTTAAAAAAAGAACGCCCCTTTGACAAAGCCCCTAATATTTGCATCGCGCCTTGCGATGCTTTAATCACCGAATGCACTTTTTTAGACAACGATACCGCTTTACAGATTAAAGGCATGCCCTATAAAGCGCATGAATTAGTGGGCGAAATCAACCCCTTAAGGCTTTCTTTTTTCTATGTGAATTTTTACCTTTCGCCCAAAGATTACCACCACTACCATGCCCCTTGCGATTTAGAAATTTTAGAGGCTCGTTATTTTGCGGGGAAATTACTGCCAGTCAATAAGCCCTCATTACACAAAAACAACAATCTGTTTGTGGGCAATGAAAGGGTGGTGCTTGTTGCAAGAGATATTCAGGGCAATCAATTGTATTTTGTAGCGGTGGGAGCGTTAAATGTGGGTAAAATGCGTTTTAATTTTGATAAGAATATCCAAACTAACGCTAAAGCCCGTTTCACGCAAACTTACTCTTACGACCCCCCCATTAAGGTTAAAAAGGGGGATAATTTAGGGAATTTTGAAATGGGCTCTACTATCGTTTTATTCATTCAAAACACCGCTTTTAAAGATTTGAAAGAAAAAAGCGTGAAGTTTGGGGAAAGTATAGGGGAATTTCATGCCAACTGATAACGACTTAAAAACTTCTATTGTGGAATTATTGAACGATTTAGACGCGCTTTTAGTGGCTCATTTTTATCAAAAAGATGAGATTGTAGAGTTAGCCCACCACACAGGCGATAGCTTGGAATTAGCCAAAATCGCAAGCCAAAGCGATAAAAACCTCATCGTGTTTTGCGGGGTGCATTTCATGGGTGAGAGCGTGAAAGCCCTAGCCTTTGACAAACAAGTGATCATGCCCAAACTCTCATGCTGCTCTATGGCAAGAATGATAGACAGCCATTATTACGATAGGAGCGTCCATTTATTGAAAGAATACGGCGTTAAAGAATTTTACCCTATCACTTATATCAATTCTAACGCTGAAGTGAAAGCCAAAGTCGCCAAAGATGACGGCGTAGTCTGCACCAGCAGGAACGCTTCTAAAATCTTTAATCACGCCTTAAAACAAAATAAAAAAATCTTTTTTTTACCGGATAAATGCTTGGGGGAAAATCTGGCCCTAGAAAACGGCTTAAAAAGCGCGATTTTAGGCGTAAATAGCCAAGAAGAAATCAAAAACGCTGATGTGGTTTGTTACAACGGCTTTTGTTCGGTGCATCAGCTTTTCAAATTAGAAGACATTGAATTTTACCGCCAAAAATACCCGGATATTTTAATCGCTGTCCATCCAGAGTGCGAGCCTAGCGTGGTTTCTAATGCTGATTTTAGCGGATCAACGAGTCAAATCATAGAATTTGTAGAAAAGCTAAGCCCCCATCAAAAAGTCGCCATAGGCACTGAAAGCCATTTGGTTAACCGCTTGAAAGCCAAGCGTAACCATCAAAACACTTTCATTCTTTCTAGCACGCTCGCCCTTTGCCCTACCATGAATGAAACGACCTTAAAGGATTTGTTTGAAGTCTTAAAGGCTTACAAAAACCACAGGGCTTATAATGCGATTGAATTAAAAGATGAGGTGGCGCGTTTGGCCAAACTCGCCTTAACTAAAATGATGGAGTTATCCTAATGGAGATAAGAACCTTTTTAGAATGCGCTTTAAAAGAAGATTTAGGGCATGGGGATTTGTTTGAAAGGGTGTTAGAAAAGGATTTTAAAGCCACAGCCTTTGTGAGAGCCAAACAAGAGGGCGTGTTTTCAGGCGAAAAATACGCTTTAGAGTTGCTTCAAATGACCGGGATTGAATGCGCTCAAACCATTAAAGATAAAGAGCGTTTCAAGCCTAAAGACACCTTAATGGAAATTAGGGGGGATTTTAGCATGCTTTTAAAGATTGAACGCACCCTATTAAACCTTTTGCAACACAGCAGCGGGATCGCCACTTTAACGAGCCGTTTTGTAGAAGCTTTAAATTCTCATAAAGTGCGTTTGTTGGACACACGAAAAACCAGACCCCTTTTAAGGATCTTTGAAAAATATTCCGTGCTTAATGGGGGAGCGAGCAACCACCGCTTAGGGCTAGATGACGCTTTAATGCTTAAAGACACGCATTTAAAGCATGTGAAAGATCTAAAGAGCTTTTTAACGCATGCCAGAAAAAACTTGCCTTTCACGGCTAAAATTGAAATTGAATGCGAGAGCTTTGAAGAGGCCAAAAACGCCATGAATGCGGGAGCGGATATTGTGATGTGCGATAACATGAGCGTTGGAGAAACGAAAGAAATTGCCGCTTATAGAGAGGCGCATTACCCCTTTGTCTTATTGGAAGCGAGCGGGAACATTTCGCTAGAGAGCATCAACGCTTACGCCAAAAGCGGCGTGGATGCCATTAGCGTAGGGGCTTTAATCCATCAAGCCACTTTTATTGACATGCACATGAAAATGGCTTAAAAACTTTAAAAGGGGTTATTGATATGCTAAAAGAATATTTAGAAGGCATTAAAGATCTGACGCCTGAAAGTAATGAACACGCACACCGCCGTTCTTTATATACCTTGCTTAAGGGTTTAAAAGAAAATTTTAATACAGAATTTAAGATTGAACATGAGCCTAAAAGAGACAAACAAGGGGGTCAGCCTGATTTTCGCGTTTCTTATCAAGGGCTTAACATCGGCTATATAGAAAATAAAAGGGTAGGGACTAATCTTAGCCAGCTCTTAAAAAGCGATCAAATCCTTAAATATTTAGAATTAAACCCCAACCTCATGCTCACCGATTACCTTAATTTCGTGTGGGTAGGGAAAGATGAAGAGAATAAGCCTTCAATTAAAAGAGAAATTTCTATCGCTAGCCCTGAGGAACTCTCTAAACCCCTAAAACCCAACCCACAAACCGAGCGCGATCTGATTGAATTGTTTAGAGGCTTTTTCAATCACGAAGCAGCCCCTATTACTAACGCTAAAGATTTCGCAAACGCATTAAGCGCGCCCACCAGGTATTTAAAAGACGCTCTAATCCAATACCAAAAAGACATGCAAGTTTCTAGCATTTTTAACAATTTTAAAGAATATCTTTATGAAGAATTGAGTTTTGAAGACTTTAGCGATGCGTTCGCTCAAACGCTCACTTACAGCCTTTTTCTAGCCAAACTCAACCACCCTTTTGAAAAAATTAATTTGGATAATGTGAGAAGCTCTATCCCTAAAAATTTCGCTGTGATCAGAGAAATGGCGGATTTTTTAAAGAAGCTTGATGCAATCAAAGAAATCCAATGGCTTTTAAATGAAATTTTAAGCTCAATCAATCATGTTGATATGGGCTCTATCATTAAAGATTTGAATGACGATAAAGACCCTTATTTGCACTTTTATGAAACCTTTTTAAGCGCTTATGACCCTAAATTGCGAGAGAAAAAGGGCGTGTATTACACCCCAGATTCTGTGGTGAAATTCATCATTAACGCTTTGGATAGCCTGCTTAAAACGCATTTCAAAGACGCTCCCTTAGGCTTAAAAAGCGCTTTAGATAACGAAAACATCAAGCTCTTAGATTTTGCTACCGGCACCGGCACTTTTTTATTGGAAGCGTTCAGGAAAGCGCTAGAAACGAGAAAAACAAGCGATGGAGGCGCCTCCACTAAAGAGGACAAATACCAAAACCTCTTGAAGCAATTCTATGGGTTTGAATACTTGATCGCTCCTTATGCGATCGCTCATTTGAACCTCAGCCAAGCCTTTAAAGAGGAATTTAAAAAACCTCTCAAAGAAAACGATGCGCTTAAAATCATTTTAACCAACACCCTCATACAGCCTAGTGAGATCATCGCTTATCGTGGGCTAAACCCGATTTTTGAAAAAGAGCTTTCAAACGCTCAAGAAATTAAAAAAAATGAAAATATCCTTATCATCACCGGTAACCCCCCTTATAGCGGGGCGAGCGAGAATAAGGGCTTGTTTGAATGGGAAGTGAAAGCCACTTACGGCATAGAGCCTGAATTTCAAACCATAGAAATTGAAAAAAACGTTAAACTCACCGATAAAATCCAAACGCTTTTAAAGAACATTCAAAAACAAAAAGAAAGCGGCAGCAAAAACGCCCTAAAGGAACTTAAAAACCTCCACTCTAAATACAAACTGCAAAAGGAGAAAAACCCTAAATGGCTCCTAGACGATTACGTGAAATTCATGCGTTTCGCTCAAAACAAGATCGAATCGTTAGGGCATGGCCTTTTTGGCTTTATCTCTAACAACGCTTTTTTAGACAACCCTACTTTTAGGGGGTTAAGGCGCTCTCTTTTAGAATGCTACGATGAGCTTTATATCCTAAACTTGCATGGAAACGCTAGGAAAAAGGAGGAAACCCCACAAGGCGCAAAAGATGAAAACGTTTTCAATATCATGCAAGGTGTGTCCATTAACCTCTTTGTCAAGAAGGCGCAAGCCACCAAGCCAAAAATCTGTTATTATGATGTGTATGGTGAAAGGACTGAAAAATACGCCTTTTTAGCCCAAAACGATTTGGATAGGATTGAATGGCTTGAGCTTGCCCCAAGAGAGCCTTTTTACTTGCTGTTACCTCAAAAAACGCCCTTGTTAGAGGAATACGAACAAGGCTTTAGCGTTCAGGAGATGTTTCAAGTTGGAGGCACCGGTATTTGCTCTAAAAAAGACCATGTCGTTTTCCATAAAGACAAAGAAAGCTTGCTAAAGCTTTTAAAAGACTTTTCAACCTTAGAACCCAGTGAATTACGCAGAAAGTATGATATTGGCGATGATAGTAGAGACTGGCGTTTAGATAATGCTATCAAAGAAGTTAAGGCAAACGCTAACAATTTAGAAGAATACATTGTTTCGTGCCAATACCGCCCCTTTGATTATCGTTGGACTTATTATACATCTAATTCAAGGACTTTTTTAGCATATCCGGTTTATAATGTATTCAAGCACATGTTACCCCCCCCCCCCAACAAACCCTAAAACACCCAATCAAACGCGCAAAAATGTCGCGCTAATTACTTCTCGCAGATTTTGTCAATCACAAAAAAGCGGCGTAGGATTTGTTAGTAATAAAATTTCAGGTTTGCGCACTTGGACATGTCCAGGAATGGAGGGAGGCGATTATGTAAATCCACTATACCATAACCCCAACTACACCGAAAATTTTACGCCAGAGTTTAGAAGCTTCATAGACAAACACTATAGCCACCATTTTGAGCCGCTAGAGGTTTTAGGCTATATCTATGCGTTATTGTATTCCCCACATTACCGCAAGCGTTATGAAGATTTTCTCAAAGCCGATTACCCTAAAATCCTTTTCACAAACAATAAGGATTTGTTCAGGGCTTTAAGCCTTTTAGGGATTGAATTAATCGGCTTGCATGTCTTAAACCAAGAAAGCCTGAATTACAGCTTTGACAAATTAAAAGACGCCACCATAGGCGAATCTTACTACAAAGAAGCGCATGATCGTAACCCCATCATCAAAAAACCCTCTCATAACGAACCAGAACAACGGCTTTATATCAACCATAGCGCTTATTTTAGGGGGGTGAGTGAGGAAATTTATAATTACATGATAGGGGGGTATGGCGTTTTAGACAAGTATTTAAAAAGCCACAAAAACGAGCCTTGCGACTTTGATCATGTAAGTAACATCATTAAAGTCATCGCGCGCACGATTGAAATCCAAAAAACGCTTGGATTTTTAACGAGCGATTTGCCCCATTTAAAAGGGAATGACAGCAAAGCGTTAATGCAAGAAATCTTGCAAAATCCACCCCCCCCCCCCCATTTAATACCAATATCGCCCTTATCCTATCGCGCCAAGCCAAAGCCAACCTTGACTTTAATGCCGCATTCATCAGCAAAGAAGCAAGCGATCTCAACATCTGTTACGGAGGCGGAGGTTCAGCCTTCCCTTTATTCTGTATTACCTAATCTCGCTCTAGTTTGCGATAGAGGCTCTAAAGTAAGCCCCATTTCTAATGTTTTTGTAACGGGTATGCTTTGCGATTTGCATTTGAATGGATCGGGGAGTTACGCGTTTTTATTGTATCGTTTAAAATAGGTGGGGATAGGTAGCTTCTATCATTTGATGCATTTGATGAGAACAAAGCTAGAGGCTAAACATTAAGATAGCCTTAAAACGCTTGTGTTAAAATGGCCAGAGTAGCAGAATGAAAGGTTAGTCAATCATGGATTTTTTAAAAGAAAACTTAAACACTATCATAGAGGGGGATTGTTTAGAAAAATTAAAAGATTTTCCTAATAAAAGCGTTGATTTTATCTTTGCTGACCCCCCATATTTTATGCAAACAGAGGGGGAATTGAAGCGTTTTGAAGGCACAAAATTTCAAGGCGTTGAGGATCATTGGGATAAATTTGGCTCTTTTGAAGAATACGATACCTTTTGTTTGGGTTGGCTAAGAGAGTGCCAAAGGATTTTAAAAGATAATGGCAGTATTTGTGTGATAGGGAGTTTTCAAAATATTTTTAGAATTGGTTTTCATTTGCAAAATTTAGGGTTTTGGATACTCAACGATATTATTTGGTACAAGAGCAATCCGGTGCCTAATTTTGCTGGCAAGAGACTATGCAACGCCCATGAAACGCTTATTTGGTGTGCTAAAAAAATTAAGGAAAAGATAAATGGATACCATATTTTTAAAAATTAACATTAAAAAAACCGATCAACAAGCAGAAGAACTAAGAGAGCAAGGGTTATTTTTTGTAAGCATTGCAGAAGCTTTGGGGATTGGACGCTCTCAAATTGTGGAGATTGAAAACAAAAAACCAAAGGCAAAAAAAGGCAAAAGATAAATGACAAAAGTTGATGCAATTAAAAAAGTTATGGAGGATAATAAAGGGATTGTTTCTTGGACTATCCTGTATAACCAAATTGAAAAATACTATCCTAGTATTAGAGCCACTAAAGAATGGGAGGCTGGGCTTAGAGGGGTATTATACAGAGAGATTAGAAATCATAAAAATTTTAAAAAAGTAGGGTTGTCATTGTATGCCCTTTTAGACTATCAAGAAGAAGAGCTAAAAGAAATTCAAGAAAACCCCATTCGCATGCATTCTTTTATGGAAGGTGTTTGCGTAGAAATGGGTAACTTTTTAAAATTAGACACTTATAGTGCTGATCCAAAGGCTAGTTATAATAATGTGCTTTTATCAGATTTGACAACCTTACGCACTATTCCTAATTTTACCTATAAAGAAATTTTAGATACAAGTAAAAAAATTGATGTGCTTTGGTTTAATCCTAAAGGTTTTATTTTCCCTAAAAGAGCTATTGAAATTGTGGATAGCATAAGCACACTAGAACCAGCTTTGCAACGCACCTTACAATTATTGGAGTTTAATCTTGATTTCTATATTTTGCTAAAAGAAAAAGATTTGCAAAAAGCTTTTAAAAAGTTAGAAAAAGAACCATACAAGAGAATAAAAGAACGCTATAAGATTAAAAGCTACACTGCTATTTTAGATATTTATCATAACCCTATTGCTCGTATGCATGATGATTTTTTACATGTAAAAACATTTTTTAATTGAAAATTTAAAACATTCAAGGCTATTTTTATTTTATAGATGAGGGTTTGAATAAAAATCAAAATTATTATAAAGAAGAATTGCAAAAATTATCCGCTGATTATGGCGTGCCTTTGAGTTTGCGCTATGGTAAGGGGTTGTTTGAATCTCTAATATCCCGCAAGTTTGGGATGAGGTTTTAACCCATTTAGCGCGATGGCGTGAAACCTTACCCGATTTACCCGGTTTGAATTTTGATGAAAATCCTTTAGAAAGTTTTAGAGAAATCAAAGATTTAGTGCCAAGCGTTTATAGGAAGCTTTTGGATAATGATGAAATTTTCAATCTTGTGTTAATTTTATTCCCAGAACAAAAAGTTTTAAAAATATTAGTAGAGTATTTTAGACAACAGAATAAAACGATCTATCAGCAATTAGCGTCAAAGTTAGCGCAAAAGTTATTGTCTTTGCGATAGAGGCTCTAAAGTAAGCCCCATTTCTAATGTTTTTGTAACGGGCATGCTTTGCGATTTGCATTTGAACGGATCGGGGAGTTACGCGTTTTTATTATACCGATTAGGCTCAAAATGAGTGAATGAATGGGCATGTTATCTAAATTTTAGATAGAATAAACGCAAAAATTGAATAAAACCTTAAAGGTGATTCTTTCTAATCTCAAAAATGGGTGGTGCTATTAACAATGACAAAACGACTTTTTAAAGGGTTGTTAGCGATTTCTCTTGCGGTGAGTTTGCATGGTGGTGAAGTTAAGGAAAAAAAGCCGGTCAAGCCGGTCAAAGAAGATCCGCAAGAATTAGCGGCTAAAAGGGTGGAAGCGTTCAGTCGTTTCTCTAATGTGGTTACAGAAATTGAAAAAAAGTATGTGGATAAGATCAGTATTTCTGAGATCATGACTAAAGCGATTGAAGGCTTGCTCTCTAATTTGGACGCGCATTCAGCGTATTTGAATGAAAAGAAGTTTAAGGAATTTCAAGCCCAAACCGAGGGCGAATTTGGGGGGCTTGGGATCACGGTGGGCATGCGCGATGGCGTTTTGACCGTTATTGCGCCTTTAGAGGGCACTCCAGCTTACAAGGCTGGGGTTAAATCAGGCGATAGCATTTTAAAAATCAATAACGAAAGCACGCTGAGCATGAGCATTGATGATGCGGTTAATCTCATGCGCGGCAAGCCAAAAACCTCTATTCAGATCACTGTTGTTAGGAAAAATGAGCCAAAACCCTTAGTGTTTAATATCGTTAGGGATATTATCAAGATCCCCTCTGTCTATGTGAAAAAGATTAAAGACACGCCTTATTTGTACGTGAGAGTCAATTCTTTTGATAAAAATGTTACCAAATCGGTTTTAGACGGCTTGAAGGCTAACCCCAACATTAAGGGCGTTGTGTTGGATTTAAGGGGCAATCCTGGAGGGTTGTTAAACCAGGCGGTGGGCTTGTCTAACCTTTTCATTAAAGAGGGGGTTTTAGTCTCTCAAAGAGGCAAAAATAAGGAGGAAAATTTAGAATACAAGGCTAATGGCAGAGCCCCTTATACCAATTTACCTGTTGTAGTGTTAGTCAATGGCGGTTCAGCGAGCGCGAGCGAGATTGTCGCAGGGGCACTGCAAGATCACAAGCGAGCCATCATTATCGGTGAAAAAACCTTTGGTAAGGGAAGCGTGCAAGTGCTGCTCCCTGTCAATAAAGATGAAGCGATTAAGATCACGACCGCACGCTATTATTTGCCGAGCGGGCGCACCATTCAAGCTAAGGGGATCACGCCTGATATTGTGATTTATCCGGGTAAAGCGCCAGAGAATGAAAATAAATTCAGTTTGAAAGAAGCGGATTTAAAACACCATTTAGAGCAAGAGCTTAAAAAACTTGACGATAAAAACCCTAATTCTAAAGAGGCGGATAAAGACAAGAAAAGCGAAGAGGAAAAAGAGGTTACTCCTAAAATGATCAATGATGATATCCAGCTAAAAACCGCTATTGACAGCTTGAAAACCTGGTCTATCGTTGATGAGAAAATGGATGAAAAAGCGCCTAAGAAGAAATAAAAACTCATGGGGTTTTTATTTGAAAAATCGTTAATGAGTTTTTGCGCTCATTCAATCAAAATCCTTAAAACCATCAGTTTGATTTTAAGCCTTTTGGCGGCTTTTTTGGTTGCTGAGGACGCTCATGAGCCAGAAGAGATCAAGGCTAAAGTGGCTTATGTGAAAATCCCCCAATTAGAAGATTTAGAAAACACCCCAGTTTATATCGGTCAAACCATAGGCGTAACTTATGATTTATTGTTGTTTGACGCTGAGTTTTTGGAAGCCAAAATCAAAGACGGGTTGGATAAAACCCAAATTGAGCTTTTAAACAAGATGCCTAAATGGAAAAAGGTGGAACAAGAGCTTTTTAGAGCGACTTATTATTACAAGATTAAGGGCATAAGAGCGAGTGTCCCGTCCTTAGAAGTGAGCGCGTTTTCCAATAAAGACAAGTATATAGATTATTCCATAGCCCCCAAAGTTGCTTTGCAAGTAACGGATTTGTCCAAAAACCCTCGTTATGCGAATGTCATGGCCAAAGATTTACAAGTTGTGCAATACAAAACCAAAGATTATGACGATAAAAACAATATTTTGGTGATGGAATTAGCGTTCAAAGAGGCTAATTGGGAAGATTTTAACATCAAAGAAGCGATCAAACAGGGGTTTGATAACGCCTCTTTAAATCAGATCAAGGCTAAAGAAGGGAGCGTTTTTTATTATTGCGTGTTGCCTAAAACCGTTCAAAGCCTTTCTTTTGATTATTTTTCGCTTTCTAATAGGCAGTTTAAAACGCTGTCTTTTTCAGCCATTCCCACTCAAGACACTACCGGTATTCAAAGCGATCTCATCCCTAAAAACAATTTTTTAGTCTTTTCTAATGTGGCGTTGCTCGCTTTGTGCGTGTTTTTCTTGGTGCTGTTTTTCATTTTTGGGCGCAAACTCATTTTTTTAGGGCTTGGGGTTTTGTGCTTAGGGTTTGTTTTGTATAACCTTTTATTCACGCAAAAATCAGCCATTTTGCTCGCTCATAAAAAAATCCGCATCCTGCCCACGCAAAATTCCACCATTTTAGGGCTTTCTAAAGATGAAATGCCCATTAAAATCTTAGGCTCGCATGATGATTATTATAAAATCCTAACCCCGCATGAACAAATAGGATGGGTCAAAAAAGATGAAGTCAAATAAAAAGTCCAATCATTTAAGAGCGATTTATAGAGCTTTAGTGATCGCTATAGGCTTAGCCGTTATCATTGTTTTCAATTATTTCAACCGCAAAAACAATAACGCCCGCTCCAGCCGTAGGGCTTGTTCGTGTTTTTTTCCTCTCACCGGGGTTAATTTAGAAAAAATAGGTTCCTTTGACACGGGCGCTAAACTCATTGTCTTAAACCACCAAAGCCTATTAGATATTATTTATTTAGAAGCCTACCACCCCAGTAATATTTGTTGGATCGCTAAAAAAGAGCTGGGCGAAATCCCCTTTTATGGGCATGCCTTAACGGATACCGGAATGATTTTAATTGACAGAGAGGATAAAAAGGGGATTGTGAGCCTTTTAAAAGCATGTAAAGAAAAGCTAGATCAAAACCGCCCCTTAGTGATTTTCCCTGAAGGCACTAGAGGCAAAGGAGGAGAAAAATTCCTCCCTTTCAAGCAAGGGGCTAAAATCATCGCTGAAAAATTCCAGCTCAAAATCCAGCCCATGGTGTTAATCAATTCCATTAAAATCTTTAATTCCAAGCCCCTAGAAGCCTATAAAGCGCGCACCCGTTTGGTCATGCTAGAAAGCTATACGCCTGATTTTAACTCGCCCACCTGGTATGAAGAATTAGAAGAACGCATGCAAAAAGAATATTTAAAACACTACCACGAACTAAACGCATGAAGCTTTTTGACTACGCTCCTTTGAGTTTGGCTTGGCGGGAGTTTTTGCAAAGCGAATTTAAAAAGCCTTATTTTTTAGAAATAGAAAAACGCTACTTAGAAGCCCTAAAAAGCCCTAAAACCATTTTCCCTAAAAGCTCTAATCTGTTTTATGCGCTCAATCTAACGCCCCCTAGCGCGGTTAAAATCATCCTTTTAGGGCAAGACCCCTACCATTCCACCTACCTAGAAAATGAACAAGAATTGCCGGTGGCGATGGGGTTGAGCTTTAGCGTGGAAAAAAACGCCCCCATCCCTCCAAGTTTAAGGAATATTTTTAAAGAATTGCATGCGAATTTGGGCGTGCCTGTGCCTTGTTGTGGGGATTTGAGCGCATGGGCTAAAAGGGGCATGCTGTTATTGAACGCCATTTTAAGCGTGGAAAAAAACCAAGCCGCTTCGCACAAGCATATTGGTTGGGAAGCTTTTAGCGATAGGATACTGATTCGCCTTTTTGAAACGATCTCCCCTTTAATCGTGGTGTTATTAGGGAAAGTCGCCCAAAAAAAGATCGCGCTAATCCCTAAAAACAAACACATCATCATCACAGCCCCTCACCCTAGCCCATTATCTAGGGGGTTTTTAGGGAGTGGGGTTTTTACAAGCGTTCAAAAAGCTTATAGAGAGGTTTATCGCAAGGATTTTGATTTTAGTTTGTGATTGATGCTTAATGAGGCAGAACCCCTTAAGAATGCCTTGATTTAAGAGCATTTGTGATAAAATGCTAATTTTTAAATAAAGGGAAAACATGCCAATTAGAATCGCTATCAATGGGACCGGGCGCATCGGTTTGTGCGCTATAAGAGTCGCCAGTCAAAGAAAAGACGTGGAAATCGTAGCCATCAATTCTACCGCTGAATTAGAAACTCTTTTGCATTTGATACGCCATGATAGCGTGCATGGGCATTTTGAAGCCAAACTGAATGCCAATAGAACTTTAAATATCGGGCATAGTAAAAATATTTTAGTGTTGAGCGAGCGAGACATTAACAAGCTTGATTTTTCTGTCGCTAACGCAGAAATCATCATAGAATGCACGGGGAAATTCAATTCCCTAGAAGCTTCAAGTGCTCATCTTAAAAACAGCGTGAAAAAAGTCATCATCTCCGCCCCCGCGCAAAACGCCCCTACTTTTGTCTATGGGGTGAATCACACTAATTACCATAACGAAAGCGTGATTTCTAACGCCTCTTGCACGACTAACGCTACCGCTCCTTTATTAAAAATCTTAGATGAAGCCTTTAAAGTAGAAAACGCGCTTTTAACCACCATCCACAGCTACACTAACGATCAAAACCTTTTAGACACCAAGCACAAAGACATCCGCCGCGCTAGAGCGGCTGGTTTAAATCTTATCCCCACAAGCACCGGCGTGAGCAAAGCCATTTCGCTAGTCTTACCGCATTTAGGCCCTAAAGTTACAGGCCTTGCGATTAGAGTGCCTACCCCTAATGTGAGCTTGGTGGATCTGTCTTTAAGTTTTAAAAAAGTTGTGAGTAAAGCAAGCGTTCATCATGCGCTTAAAGACGCCAGTAAGCATGCCTTTAAAGGGATTGTAAGCGTTGATGAAGAAAGGCTCGTTTCAAGCGATTTTATTTCTTCGCCTTTTAGCGCGATTGTGATTGGTGATCAAATCATGACAATAGGCGAAAAAAATGCTAAAGTATTGGCATGGTATGATAATGAAATGGGTTATAGCGAGCGCTTGATAGACATGGCGCAATATATAGCGCAAAATTAAAAGAAAGGATTTTTCATGTTAGCTAAAATGTCGTTTATGCAAAACGTTAAAAACATTCAAGAGGTGGATGTCAATCATAAAAGGGTGCTTATTAGAGTGGATTTTAATGTGCCTTTAGATGAAAATTTGAATATCACTGATGACACGCGCATCAGAGAGAGCTTGCCTACCATCCAATTTTGTATTGACAATAAGGCTAAAGACATTATTTTAGTGAGCCATTTGGGCCGCCCTAAAGGGGTTGAAGAAAAATTGAGCTTGAAGCCCTTTTTAAAACGCCTTGAAAGACTCTTAAATCATGAAGTGGTTTTTTCTCAAAATATCGCACAACTCAAACAAGCCCTAAACGAAAACGCCCCCACAAGGATTTTTCTTTTAGAAAATATCCGCTTTTTAAAAGGCGAAGAAGAAAATGATGAAAATTTGGCTAAAGATTTAGCGAGCTTGTGCGATGTGTTTGTGAATGACGCTTTTGGCACGAGCCACAGAAAGCATGCCAGCACTTATGGCACCGCCAAATTCGCTCCCATAAAAGTGAGCGGGTTTTTACTCAAAAAAGAAATTGATTCGTTTTATCAAGCGTTTAACCACCCTTTACGCCCTTTATTGTTGATTGTGGGGGGGGCTAAGGTCAGCTCCAAACTCACCTTATTAAAAAACATTTTAGATCTCATTGACAAGCTCATCATTGCCGGGGCGATGAGCAACACCTTCTTAAAAGCCTTAGGCTATGATGTGCAGGATTCTTCTGTGGAAGACGCCCTAATCAATGACGCCCTAGAGTTATTGCAAAGCGCGAAAGAAAAAAAAGTCAAAGTCTATTTGCCCATAGACGCCGTAACCACTGATGATATTCTCAACCCCAAACACATTAAAATTTCACCCGTCCAAGACATTGAGCCTAAGCACAAGATCGCTGATATAGGGCCTGCGAGCCTGAAATTATTTTCTGAAGTCATAGAGAGCGCGCCCACGATCCTATGGAATGGCCCCTTAGGCGTGCATGAAAAACAAGAATTCGCCAGAGGCACAACCTTTTTAGCCCACAAAATCGCTAACACTTACGCTTTCTCGCTCGTTGGTGGGGGCGATACCATTGATGCGATCAATCGCGCGGGCGAAAAGGATAACATGAGTTTCATTTCTACCGGTGGGGGAGCGAGTTTGGAATTGTTAGAGGGCAAAATTTTACCTTGTTTTGAGGTTTTGGATAAACGCCATTAACTCTAAGGATCGCTTATGGTGAATGTGTTTTTCAAACAGCAAAAATTTGTCATTAAAAAACGCTTTAATGATTTTAATGGTTTTGATATAGAAGAAAATGAAGTTTTATGGTTTGAGTTAATCAACCCTACGCCCAATGAATTAGCCACTCTAAGCCAAGAATACGCTATCCACTACAACACGGATCATTCCCAACGAGTCTCATCAGTTACCAAATACTGGGAAGACAGCTCTAGCGTTACGATCAATGCTTTTTTCACCAACCAGGATGAAAATGAGACTTTCCACACGGAAATGGCGACCTTTATTTTGTCCAATAACATTCTTTTCACGATTTATTACGGGACTTTAGAAATCTTTGATTCTATCCAAAAAAAGGTTTTGGCTAGCCCTAAAAAATTTGAAGACGGGTTTGATATTCTAACCAAAATCTTTGAAGTGTATTTTGAAAAAGGGGTGGAATGTTTGGAGTGGATCAACAAACAAACGAGTTTGTTGCGTAAAAACATCATTTTTAAGGAAACTTCTACGCATGATGATATTTTAGTGCGCTTGTCCAATTTGCAAGAATTTAATGTGGCTTTAAGGGATTCTTTTTTTGACAAACGGCGCATTATCACCGCTTTATTAAGGAGCAATAAAGTGGATAGCGATACTAAAAATAATTTAAATATCATTTTAACCGATTTTAGCTCGTTAGTGGAGTCTACGACGGTCAATCTCAACTCGCTTGATAACATTCAAAACCTGTTCGCTTCTCAAGTGAATGTGGAGCAAAATAAAATCATCAAGCTCTTCACTGTGGCGACCATGGCGATGATGCCCCCCACTTTGATCGGCACGATTTATGGCATGAATTTTAAATTCATGCCGGAGTTAGAATGGCAATACGGGTATCTTTTCGCGCTGATTGTCATGGCGATTTCTACGATCCTCCCAGTGATTTATTTCAAAAAGAAAGGCTGGTTGTAGCCTTTTATGGAATTTTTATCCTCACTCTTAGACGCTCTTTCTACACCGCATGGCATAGTCTCCTTGGCTACGCTCACGCTTTTAGAGATCGTTTTAGGGATTGATAACATCATTTTTATCACGGTGATGGTTTATAAACTCCCCAAACACCAGCAAAATAAGGCCATGATTTTAGGCTTGGGATTAGCCATGATCGCTCGTATAGGGCTTTTAGGGAGCTTGTTTTTCATCAGCCATTTGCAAAAACCTTTATTCGTTATAGCGGGCATGAGCTTTTCATGGCGTGATGTGGTGCTGCTTTTAGGGGGGGCGTTTTTGGCTTTTAAGGCGTTAGTGGAATTAAAAGAGCAGATCTATCCTAAAGAAAAACACCAAGAAAAAGCGTTTGGCTTTTTCATCACTTTAATAGAAATCATGTTTTTAGACATTGTTTTTTCTTTGGACTCCGTGATCACGGCTATTGGGATCGCTAAACACTTAGAAGTCATGGCGCTTGCTATCGTTTTATCTGTAATCGTGATGATGTTTTTTTCCAAAATCGTTGGCGATTTTATTGAAAGGCATTATCGCATCAAGACTTTAGCCTTTGTGTTTTTGCTCGTTGTGGGCGTGATCTTGTTTTTAGAGGGCTTGCATTTGCATGTTGATAAAAATTATTTGTATGCGGGTATCGGTTTTGCCTTGCTCATAGAATGCTTGAACATTTTCATAGAAAAGAAAATGAAAAAAAATTAAAAAGCGTTTTTTAAAAGGCTTTCATGCTTTTATGAACAACTAAATTTTAATCAAAACTCATAAGCGCATAGGGGCATTTTGCAACACTCCCCAAAAAAGAGAGGTTTAAAGAGAATCTTCAATACGCAAACACATAATTGAGATACACGCTATAGAGCCTTCTGTATTTGAGTTCAGCCCCCATGAAAGAGTAATAATCTGTGTTAATGGTAGGGATTTTCACGCCCAATTCCATGCCATGCTGAGCGGCATGATCGCTGTCTTTTTTCTTAGGCCTAGCGAGGTTCATTCTCAAGCCTAAATTGAATAAAAATTGGAAATTAGCCACATTCATCTTAGCGCTATAGATATTGCCCACCATGTTCAAATTCACGAATTCAGAATTAAGCCACGAAGTCCCGGCTAGTGCGAAACCACCAAAAAGCCCCACGGAGAGTTTGTTATTCTTGCCTAAAAAGTTGGTGTTTTTATCGTTGATAAAGTTATAAAGAGCGTCCATACCCACTCCATAAGTCCACACGTCAGAAGCCGAGTTGAAAAAGCTAGATTTAATGAACGCATGGTTGTAATCAAAGAAACCATAATACCTTAACCCCCAATTCCTTTTTTTGCCAAAGAATTGCTTATAACCCGCTTGCACGCCGATCCCATTCATCGCCCCGTTATTGGTTTGAGAACTGATCATGCCAAAGCGCCTGAAAGGGTTTTTGCCTAATTCTTGCACGGTGGTTTGGAGTTGGCTGTATTTGTCTGCATTTAAAGAATAAGTGAGCAAACCTTCTGGGGAATTAGGGTTTTGAGTGGAGTGCGTCATGTTTTGAAGAGATTTAGCGTTAGGCAAATTAGAAATACCGCTATTGATTGCTGTAGAATCTTTCCCTAAAGTGTTAAGGGCTTCTTTAAAATTCAAAATGGTTTGAGATAAAGCCCTATCCTGATTGACCTGGTTGCCATAATAAGCGGTGTGTTGCTCCAAAGAGTTTAAAGTTTCTTTCACAAACGCGCAACCTGAACCATAAGTGTTGTCGTTAATCACGCCAGCTGATCCTGCGGTGCATTCTTCTAGATCTTGTTGGATAGGCCCTTGAATGCTATGGAAATTGTCCGCAACTTGCTTAGCTAAATTTAAAATCTCTGCTTGAGCGTTAGCTCTATTGAGCATTTCTTGAGCGAACCCTTTGTCTTTAGAAGTGTAGGGGTTGAAATTGTCTGGTTGCGTGATTTGGGTATTTTCATTAGCGTTGAGCTGTTTGGTTTTTTCTAAAACGGCTTGAGCGTTTTTGATCATCTCGTTAATAGCGTTAAAAGAAGGGCCAAAAATATCCATCACATTCCCGGTCTTGCCGCCAAAACCCCATGCCCCACCGCCACCATTCACATGCGGGTTTTGGGTGGTAAGGACATTGATGATAGTAGCGGCTTGCTGTAAAAGGTTTTCAGCGTCATTGACGCTGCTAATCTTTAGCTGGATTGGGAGTGGAGTCCCGCCTGAATAATAATTGCCATTCCCATCGGGGTAAGTGTATTCTGTTGTAGGGTTTCTTGTGAAAGTCTGATTGATATTGACTACCATATTTTTAGAGCCGTTCAAGGCAGGCATTCCGCCCCCTTGGTTTTGGTTTAAAGCGGTTTGAATGGTTTGATAAGCGGTATTGAGAACCTGGTATTCACTGCTAGATAGAATACCATTGGGCCCTACATTACTAGCCCCATTACAAGTGGTGGTGGTCGTTCCGCTACCGGTGTTGTAGCTGTAGTTTGGCGTGTTGTCAAACGATCGAACGCCCCCATTTTCTAAATGTTCTGGGCCAAGATTGGGGCCAGGGCCGCAGCTGATCCCAAAGGCTATGACTTGCCACATGCCCACAGCGGCGTTGAGCGCTAAAGCCACAGCTTGATAGGCGGGGGAAGTGGTGGTAGCGCTAGTGAGGTTGATCGCGCTTGAGCTTAAATTGTCAATCGCGCTTGTGATCGCACTGGGTGTGCTGGCTAGATTGACTAAGGAGTTAAGGTAATTGTATTGGTTTAAAAGGTTGCTCAAGTTATCGTATCTGTCCGCAAGATTTTGTAGTGCTCCCGTGTTTTTCACTTGTTGAACCGCTTCACCGATCTGATAGCCCACGCTCATGTAAAATCCGTCGTCTTCAGCCCTTGATAATGAAGCCATGAGAGAAAGAGAGAGTAAGAGGGATTTTTTGGTTTTCATGTTTTCTCCTTTTATTAGATTTTTCTTTGATACAAAGAAACTTCGTATTATAAGTAATAAATGGAATTTTAACTAAATTTAGTGCTAAATTTTAGAGATTTTGTTTTTTTTTTTTTTTGTAAAAATTGGGAAAAATGGGGACTTTGACCCGGCTTTTAAGGCTTGAATCGCCTTTAAAAGAAAGGCTAATCAGTCTTCTTTCAAGCTATAAGCGATAGGGATTTTTAGATGCACGGTTTCGTCTGGTTTAGGGAACAAATACGCCGCGCTCTTAATGGCCTCTAAAGCCGCATGGTTTAAAATATCTGTCGTGTTGCTTTTGACGACTTTAATGTCTGTAACGCTCCCATCAGCATTGATTGTAAAGCTCACTAACACTTCGCCCTCAATGCCCCTAATTTGCGCCATTTTGGGGTAGCGGTTCTTAGAAGAAATAGCGGTTTGGATCTTCATTAAAAATTCGTTGCTCACCCCTGGGTTATACGCTTGAGCTTCAGAAGTTGCACCCTCAGAGGTTTTGTTGGATTCTTCTTGTTTGTCTTTTTCTTTGACTATATCTTTAGTCGTTACTTGTTTAGGAGCGTTCTTTTCTTTAGCTTCCTCTTTAGCTTCTTCTTTCTTGGGTTCTTCTTTAGGCTCTTCTTTCTTAGGTTCTTCAACTTTAGGTTCAGGTTTTGGCTCTGGTTTTGGCTTGGGTTTTGGCTCAGGTTTGGGTTTAGGCTTAGGTTTGGGTTTGGGTTTGGGTTTAGGTTTAGGCTTTGTTACTTCTTTTTTTGGCTCTTCTTTCTTGGGTTTTTCTTTAGGCTCTTCTTTGGGTTTAGCGGATTCGGCATTCGTCTTCACTTTAGAATTGGTGTTAATGCTGGCTAAACTCATGGTAACCTTAGTGGTCCCAGCTTGCGCTAAAGGCTCTGGGGCGTCTTCGCGCAGTAAAAAATAGCCAAACCCTATAGCGTATAGGGCAAAAGAGATTAAAAAGCTAACACTCGTTGAAACTTTACTGAGCTTGCGTGGAGATGGAGAAATTTTCATGATTATGCTCTTTTAAAATATCCATAATGCTGATAAAAGTTTCAAAACGAGAGCTTTTGTCGCTTTTTAAATCTATAAGGGTTTTAGGGTCTGTTTGTTTGACTACAGCGCTCAAAGCTTCTAAATTCGTCGGTTTGTCATCTACGAAAATATTGTCATGCTCATCCACAGAGATGACCACCACTTTTTGATCGTTTGGCTGGGATTTTTCTGCGTTTTTAGCGTTAGGGAGACTGACTTTAATCTTACCTTGCGCGATAAAAGTAGAAATGCTTAACACAATCGCTAGCAAAACGAGCATAATATCAATGAAAGGGACAACATTCAGCCCATCGCCTCTTCTGATGCTTTTCATTTTTTCATGATCCTGAATTTTTCACTCAACACATCGGATTTTCTCAATAAGCTATTATAAGCGATCAAAGTGGGGATCGCCACAGCAAGCCCAAGAGCGGTCGCTTTTAAAGCCAAAGACAAACCTACCATGATCGTTTTAGCGTCCATCCCGCCGCTCACGCCCATGTCATAGAAAATCACCATGATCCCTAAAACCGTCCCTAATAAGCCCACATAAGGCGCGTTAGAATAAATCACATAGAGAATGGTTAGATTCTTGGTTAAATCCAAATTTAGGGCGTCTATATCATCATAAGCCTTCAAATTGACTTTGGAATAAAAAATAATCCTTTCAATCACAAACCACAAAGCTAAAAAACTCGCCACGCCAAGCACCGCAAAAACAAACACGTCCACATAATCTTTCAACATTGCCATTGAAAAACCGCCCATAAAAACTCCTTTTGTCTATAATCAAATAACTCCCCTAAAACTAAAGTAAGCCGTTCTAGGGTAACGCTCTAAGAAACACCAATTCGCATAATCCCCTAAAAATGATAAAGGAATGTTGGATTGTTGATTATATTGTTTTAATAATAATAAGTCAATGATAATTAACCTAGTAATTGTAATTAAATTCAAACGCTATAAATTAGTGTCTTATGACCAATTATTTAAATCCAGTTTGTATTATAATTGTTCATTTTAAATTAATTCAATCATACTAGCATGAGCGGCTTTTAATAGACTCATGCCAAAAAAGGATTTTTCTCAAATGGATACACACCACAAAGACGATTCAATCATCCGCTTTTCGGTTTCTTTACAACAAAATTTATTGGACGAATTAGACAACCGCATCATTAAAAACGGCTATTCTTCTCGCTCAGAATTAGTGCGCGACATGATCAGAGAAAAATTAGTAGAAGACAATTGGGCAGAAGATGATCCTAGTAATGAGATCAAGATCGCCGTGCTTGTGGTGATTTATGACCACCACCAAAGGGAATTGAACCAGCGCATGATAGACATTCAGCATGCCAGCGGGACGCATGTTTTATGCACCACGCACATTCATATGGACGAGCATAATTGTTTGGAGACGATCATTTTACAAGGCAATTCGCTTGAAATCCAACGCTTGCAATTAGAAATCGGGGGGCTTAGGGGGGTTAAATTCGCTAAATTGACTAAGGCGTCTAGCTTTGAATACAATGAATAGCGTGTTAGAATACAAAGAATTAGCGCTCTATGGAGGGAGTTTTGATCCCTTACACAAGGCTCATTTAGCTATTATTGATCAAACTTTGGAACTATTGCCATTTGTTAAGCTCATTGTCTTGCCCGCTTATCAAAACCCTTTCAAAAAGCCATGTTTTTTGGACGCAAAAACCCGTTTTAAGGAATTGGAATTAGCCTTAAAGGGAATGCCTAGGGTGTTATTGAGCGATTTTGAAATCAAGCAAGAAAGGGCTGTGCCTACGATAGAAAGCGTGATTTTTTTTCAAAAACTCTATCGCCCTAAAACGCTTTATTTAGTCATAGGAGCGGATTGTTTAAGGCATCTTTCTTCTTGGACTAACGCTAAAGAGCTTTTAAAAAGGGTGGAATTAGTGGTTTTTGAAAGGATTGGTTATGAAGAGATCCAATTTAAGGGACATTACCACCCTTTAAAGGGCATTGACGCGCCGATTTCTTCTAGCGCGATTAGGGCCAGTTTAGGGGTTTAAGCGTGTTTTTTAATGTGGCGATACGCCTCTTGAATGATAGCGAAGCGTTTGGCATAAAGAGCCTTTTTTTCTTTCAGATCGCATAAATCAGGGTGGTAGGTTTTAGCCAATTCTAAATAGCGCTTTTTGACTTCGCTGAAATTTTCATGCTTGATAAACCCTAGCGTTTTATAGCATTCTTTTAATTTGCGTTCAGCCATAGTGGTGTAGCTGTCCTTGCCAAAGCCATTAGGGTAGATGAAATCTAAGCATGCGTTATGGACGATTCTATTTTCATTGAGCGTTAAAATGAGTTCCCAAAAACGCTCTGAATCGCCTCTTATATGCAATTCATCTTGGGTTTCTAAAAACACATAGCCGCTAAATTTCTGGCGTAAAAAGCGCTTAGCGATAGGGTGTTTGGTGATAAAGAGCGCGTATTCTGCCCCAAAGGTTAAAACTTTCACTTCTATCTTTTCTAAAAGCGTGTTTTGATTGATGATTTTGATGCGTATGGGCAAGCGGCTTTTTTGTAAAATCTCTTCTAAAGAATACGGGCTAATGTCTTTTTCATGCGCGCATTCAAGGGCATGATAAACCCAGTTGAGCAAGTAGTTTTTTTTAAAACATTCCGTGTCGTTTAAAATGAGTAGCGATGAAGAGAGCATGTGGCATTGGCTGAAATGTTTTTTGGCGTAGTGTAAAACTTTTTTCAATAAAGGGTGGTTGTTAGGGAGCGCGATTTGCGTGAATTTGGCTAACAATTCAATTTTGCCCATTACCCTTATTTCTCCATGCGTTTTTAGGTGGTTTTAAAAAATATTAGGCGTATTTTAGCATGCCAATGGTTAAAAAGGGTAGTTATGAATGGTTTTTGCGCTAGACTACAAGCCACATACTAATAATGAAAGATACAAAAATGAAAATAGCGGTATTACTCAGTGGGGGGGTGGATAGCTCTTATAGCGCTTATAGCTTAAAAGAGCAAGGGCATGAATTAGTGGGGATTTATTTAAAACTCCATGCGAGTGAAAAAAAGCATGATTTATACATCAAAAACGCTCAAAAAGCGTGCGAGTTTTTAGGCATCCCTTTAGAGGTGTTGGATTTTCAAAAGGATTTTAAAAGCGCGGTTTATGATGAATTTATCAGCGCTTATGAAGAGGGGCAAACCCCTAACCCATGCGCGTTGTGCAACCCTTTAATGAAGTTTGGATTAGCTTTAGATCACGCTTTAAAATTAGGGTGTGAAAAGATCGCTACCGGGCATTATGCGAGAGTCAAAGAAATTGACAAGGTAAGCTATATTCAAGAAGCTGTGGATAAAACTAAAGATCAGAGCTATTTTTTATACGCTTTAGAGCATGAAGTCATCGCTAGATTGGTGTTCCCTTTAGGGGATTTGTTAAAAAAGGATATTAAGCCTTTAGCCTTGAATGCGATGCCTTTTTTAGGCACTCTAGAGACTTATAAGGAATCTCAAGAAATCTGCTTTGTGGAAAAAAGCTACATTGACACTTTAAAAAAGCATGTTGAAGTGGAAAAAGAGGGCGTGGTGAAGAATTTACAAGGCGAAATCATTGGCACGCATAAAGGCTATATGCAATACACGATTGGCAAACGCAAAGGCTTTAACATTAAGGGGGCGTTAGAACCGCATTTTGTGGTGGGGATTGACGCTAAAAAGAACGAGCTAGTCGTGGGCAAAAAAGAAGATTTAGCCACGCATTCGCTTAAGGCTAAAAACAAGTCTTTGATGAAAGATTTTAAAAGTGGCGAATATTTTATCAAGGCTCGTTACAGGAGCGTGCCTGCTAAAGCGTTTGTGAGCCTGAAAGATCAAATGATTGAAGTGGAGTTTAAAGAGCCTTTTTATGGCGTGGCTAAAGGGCAAGCTTTAGTGGTTTATCAAGATGACATCTTGCTTGGCGGAGGCGTGATCGTTTAGGGCTTTTTGCGCTCATAGCCTGATTGATCGCTTTTTTAACTCACTCCCGCTTAAAATTTTCAAAGCTAGGGAATCCATGCGGATCTAGGCGGATACTTTTAATGGAAGCCTTTTTATCGCTCAAATCGCCGCTCAAATTGGAAGGCTTTGGCGTTTTGGCATGCTGTTTGGCTAAAAGGGCTAAAACTTGGGCGTTTAACGCCATGGTTTCATTCAAAAACGCCATTTGCTCACTCAATTCGCTTAAAAATTCTATATTCAAGGTTTTTAAAGTGTGTTCGTAATTGGCTAAGATTAAAGCATGCTTTTCTTTGTTGTTTTTAGCGTTTTTTAATTCCTTATCTCGCTCTATTAGGGCGTTTTGGTAGCGTTGCTGTAATTGGTTAGCGCATGATTTGAGGTTTTCTTTGTCGCATAAAAAGCGCGATTTTAAAGTTTCTAGGCGTTTTTCTAGGGGTAAAAAGGTTTTTAGGGCGTCTTCTTTAGCTTGGATTTGGCTTTGAAGCTTGTTTTTAAATTTTTTCAAACGCATGGCTTTATAGGCTTGAAAATCATGGTTCATGAGGGCGTTGTATTCTAGGGTTTTGTTATGGGATTGTTGATCCTGTATTTCATTTTCTAAAACCTGATCGCATAAGGCGTTTAAAGCGCTCATCAAATCCAATTGCGAGAGCAATTGGGCGAGTTTAGGCTCTTTGAGTAAGAAAAGGGCGTTGTTTTTTTCTTGGACTTCTAAAGCGTTTGACGCTTCTTCTAAATTCTTAACGCCGCTCAAATAAGGGCAATGCTCTTGCAAAAAAAGCACTTGAGATTCTTCTATTGAGCGTTCTTGATTCATTTTCTCTTTTAAGCGTTTTTCTAAAGCTTGTAATTTTTCTAATTCCAAAGCGCTTTGTTTCAATAACGCATCAGTGTCCATAAGGCGGATCTGGCTGGCGTTAAAAAAACGCCTTTGGCTATTCAGGGTGTTGTTAGCCTTTTTGATTTCTTTAAGTTGATCCTGGTTGTTAGAAAGCACGTTTTGATAGATTCTTAAACTTTCATTGAGTTTATAGAGCATGTCAGAAAGCTGTTCGTTAGAGCGCGAAAGTTTGGCGTTAGTTTGGGAATCAAAGGTCATCATTATCTGCGCGTTTGAAAAGGTTAGAGAAAATAAGAAAAGGCAAAAAAATCTCATGGGGTTGTCTTTATTATTATGATTTCATCGTATTATTTTATCTAAGTTTTGGCATGCACCAAAACACGCAAAATTATCGCTTTTAAGATAGAATAAGCGTTTTGATGCCATTTTTGGAGCGATCGTGGAATTGAGTTATTATGAAATTTTAGAAGTGGAAAAACACAGCAACCAAGAGACCATTAAAAAGTCTTACAGAAAGCTGGCTTTAAAATACCACCCGGACCGAAACGCCGGCGATAAAGAAGCCGAAGAAAAATTCAAGCTCATCAATGAAGCCTATGGGGTGCTAAGCGATGAAAAGAAGCGGGCCTTATACGACAGGTATGGTAAAAAAGGCTTAAACCAAGCCGGCGCGAGTCAGAGCGATTTTTCTGATTTTTTTGAAGATTTAGGCTCGTTTTTTGAAGACGCTTTTGGGTTTAGCGCTAGGGGGAGTAAAAGGCAAAAAAGCTCTATCGCACCGGATTATTTGCAAACCATTGAATTGAGTTTTAAAGAGGCGGTTTTTGGCTGTAAAAAAACGATTAAAGCCCAATACCAAAGCGTTTGTGAAAGTTGCGATGGCACGGGCGCTCAAGATAAAGCCCTAGAGACTTGCAAACAATGCAGTGGGCAGGGGCAGGTGTTCATGCGTCAAGGTTTTATGAGTTTCGCTCAAACTTGTGGGGCATGTAAAGGCAAGGGCAAGATCATTAAAACCCCATGCCAAGCGTGTAAGGGTAAAACCTACATTCTTAAAGATGAAGAAATTGATGCGATAATCCCTGAGGGCATTGATGATCAAAACCGCATGGTGCTTAAAAATAAGGGCAATGAATACGAGAAAGGGAAAAGAGGGGATTTGTATTTAGAAGCGCGAGTCAAAGAAGATGAGCATTTCAAGCGCGAAGGCTGTGATTTGTTCATTGAAGCGCCGGTGTTTTTCACCACTATCGCTTTAGGGCATACGATTAAAGTGCCGTCTTTAAGAGGAGGCGAACTGGAATTAAAAATCCCTAGAAACGCCAAGGACAGACAAGCTTTTGTGTTTAGAAACGAGGGCGTGAAACACCCTGAAAGCTCTTATAGGGGGAGTTTGATCGTGGAGTTGCAAGTGATTTATCCAAAAAGTTTGAATAAAGAGCAGCAAGGGTTGTTGGAAAAATTGCATGCGAGTTTTGGCTATGAAGGCGAACCGCATAAAAACGTTTTAGAAACTTGCGTTTCTAAAATTAAAGACTGGTTTAAGTAAAAGGTTATTGGTGCGCGAGTTTCTAAAAGCTTTTAAAGACGCTTTCCCTCATACCATTTCTATTTTGTTAGGGTATTTGCTTATGGGAATGACTTTTGGAATGCTTTTAGCCCAGCAAGGTTATGATTATAAAGTCGCTTTGTTCATGTCGTTATTCATTTATGCTGGGGCGGTGCAATTCGTGGCGATCACGCTTTTAAGCGCGCAAGCGAGTTTGATGGATGTCGTTATTGTGAGCTTGTTAGTGAATGCGAGGCAGACTTGTTACGCGCTTTCTATGCTAGATCGATTTAAAAACACCAAATGGCGTTTGCCCTATTTAGCGCATGCGCTCACGGATGAAACCTTTGCGTTATTGAATTTATACGCCCCTAAAGAGGGGGTGAGCGAAAAAGACTTCATTTTTAGTATTTCCTTACTCAACCACTCTTATTGGATTTTTGGCTCGTTAGTGGGTTCGTTAGTGGGTTCGCATTTTTCCTTTGACACTCAAGGCATGGAATTTGTGATGACGGCGATTTTTATCGTGCTGTTCATGGAGCAATACAAACGCACCACGAACCACAAAAACGCATGGCTTGGGATCGTTATTGCGGTTGTTTGTTTGGCGCTCTTTGGGACTGAATACTTTTTGCTCATCGCTTTAGTTTTAATGGTGCTTGCCCTCATTTTGTTTAGAAAGCAGTTAGAATGTTAATGCATTCTATACTCATTCTTTTAGTCATTATAATAACGACTTATTTCACGCGCATTTGGCCTTTTATGGTGTTTAATTCTAAAAATCCGCCTAACGACTTTGTGCGTTATTTGGGTAGGGCTTTGTCATGTTCAGTGATAGGCATGCTCGTGGTTTATTGTTTTAAAGACATCCACGTTTTAAAACCCCCTTATGGGATCAATGAAATCACCGCTTTTTTATCCGTTATCCTTTTACACCGCATTTTTAAGGTGTTTGTTTTAAGCATCACGCTCCCTACCATTCTTTATATGGTTTTAGTCCAAAGCCATGCGTTAGAAAAGGCTTTTTTTAATATTCATGTTTCCTGATCCTAGCGTTCTTAATCACAAAATACGCCGTAGGGATAATAAAAAGCGTTAAAACAACGCTGCTTATCATGCCCCCTAGCATGGGCGCAGCGATGGATTTCATGATCTCACTACCCGTGCCATGGCTATACATGATAGGAATGAGCGAAGCTAAAATACTAAAAAAGGTCATCAGCTTGGGCCTTACCCTAAGCACCGCCCCATGCATGATAGCCTCTTTTAAGGCGGCAGTCGTTCGCTCTTTTAAAGGGGTTTTGATGAATTTTTGAAATGCGTCTTCTAAATAAATGATCATCACAATAGCCGTTTCGCTCGCCACCCCCAAAAGGGCTAAAAAGCCCACTAACGCCGCCACGCTCATGTTAAAGCCCATGAGATTCATAAAAATCAGCCCCCCCAAAAACGCAAAAGGCAGAGTGAAAAAGCACAGTAAGGAATTAGTGAAATTCTTTAACGCGAAGACAATTAAAATAAAAATGATAAACACGCTCACCGGCACGATGTATTGCAAGGTTTTAAACGCTTCTTCTAAATACTGGCTTTCGCCACTAAATTCATAATAATACCCGCTGGGCAATTGGATCTTTTCTAGCGCTTTTTGAGCCAGTTGCCTGTAAGTATCAGAGCTGATACCATTTTGTGGCACAATATAGATAAAATTCACGTTCAAGCCCTTTTCGCTTTTTAACACCGCCGGCGAATTGTCGTAATACACATGGGCTAATTCCCTTAAGGGCATGTAATTGTAAGCGGTTTTGATGTAGAGGTTTTTTAATTTTTCAATGGTATCTCTATCGGTGTCTTCTAAGCGTAAAGAAATAGGGTAGCTTTCTACGCCTTTAATCATGGTCGTGAGCGTGGCTCCGCCCAAAGCGAATTTGATCGTGTCCAACACGGCGTTTTTATTGATACCATAACGAGCCAGATTTTCATCGTTCAAATCCAGCGTGATGTAGTAGCCGTTATTGGATCGCTCGGCAAAGACGGACAAACTCTCTTTTAGGGTTTTGAGTTGTTGCTCCATAAGGATCGCTAATTCTTGTAATTTGTCCGTATCGTTACCATAGAGCTTGATGCCTAGGGGTGTTCTAATGCCGGTTAAGAGCATGTCCGTTCTGCCACGAATGGGGTAAGTCCATGAATTGGTCAGGCCTTTTAATTGTAGGGTTTTTTCCAATTTGTCCCTAACTTCTTTATAGCTGAGCTTTTCTTTCCATTCGTTTTGCGGCTTTAATTCAATGTAGGTTTCTATCATTCCTAAACCGGCGGCATCGGTGCTGGTGTTAGCGCGCCCCACTTTACCAAAAACCTGTTTGACAAAATCCAGTTGCTTGATAGTGCTATTACTTTTTTTCAAATATTCTAAAGCGGTATCAATGCCCACGCCATTAATGGTTACAGGCATATACATTATTACCCCTTCATTGATTTGGGGGATAAATTCCCAGTTGAGTTTTTTGTATGATACATACAAGCCCCCTAAACCCAGGACGCTTGCTATTAAAAAAGCGTATCTGAACTTAAGCACAACCTTCAAGCTTACGCCATAAATTTTCATGAAAAAAGCGTTAATGGGGTTTTTAGACTCTTCTAAAATCCGCCCTTTAATGAGCCATACCATTAAAATAGGGACCATGGTGATAGAAAGCAAGGCTCCTACTAGCATGGCAAAGGTTTTGGTGTAAGCTAAAGGGGCAAAAAGCTTTTCTTCTTGGCCGGTGAGTGCAAAAATAGGCAAGAAAGAAACCACAATAATCATTAAAGCAAAAAATATCGCGCCCCCCACATGCTTAACCCCTTGCATGATAGCATTAACCCTTTGAATCTCATCTTTCGTATCAATGCGTTGCAGATGCTTGTGGGCGTTCTCTACCATCACAATCGCCGCATCCACCATCGCCCCTATAGCGATCGCAATGCCCCCTAAACTCATGATACTCGCTTCAATATTGAAATAACGCATGAGCAAGAAACTGATGCACACGCTTAAAGGCAGAGTGATAATCACCACTAAAGCGCTCCTGAAATGCAATAAAAAAATCGCAATAATGATTAGCACAATGACGCTTTCTTCTATGAGCGTGTGGATTAAATTGTCAATGCCTTTTTCAATCAATTCGCTCCTGTCATACACGCTGGTGATTTTCACATCAGGGTTACTCGCTTGTAAGGTAGCGATTTTTTCTTTAATGGCTTTAAGCACCTTATAAGTGTCAGCGTGATAGCGCACCATGACAATCCCGCCCACCACTTCCTTATCGCCATTAAGGTTGGCTGCCCCTCGGCGTGGTTTGGGCGCTAGCCTAACGCTCGCTATATCTTTGATTTTTAAAGGGATAGCCCCTTCTTTTTTAACCACAATTTCTTCTAAATCCTTCAAAGATTGGATATAGCCATGCGATCTTATGATTTTTTCAAACCCGTTTTCTAAAATAACGCCCCCACCGGTATCGTTATTGGAATTTTTAATCGCGTTAGCGACTTGTTCTAAACTCAAGTTATAGCGGATTAAAGAATCGTTTTGAAGCGTTACTTCATAATCTTTCACAAAGCCCCCCACGCTCGCGACCTCACTCACCCCATCAACCCCCAAAAGCGCATAGCGGTAATAAAAATCTTGCAAGACTTTCAAATCGCTTAAATTCTTGCTATCGCTAGATAGAGCGTATTGATACGCCCAGCCAATAGAAGTGGAATCGCTCCCTATTTCCACTTTAGCGTCCTTAGGCAAATTGCCTACTCGGTTTAATTGCTCTAAAACCCTATCCCTAGCCCAATACAAATTGACGCCGTCTTTAAAAATGATGTAAATCAAGCCGCTTTCATAGCTAGAAATCCCCCTAACCGTGTCAATGTTAGCGATACTCATGAAAGTAGAAACTAGCGGGTAAGTAACCTGCTCTTGCACGATTTTAGGGCTTTGATTGGGGTAAGTGATTTGCACGACCACTTGAGCGGGGCTTAAATCCGGCAAAGCGTCTAAACGGACGCTTTTTATCGCCCACAAAGAGGCTAAAAAAATGAGTAGAGTGACTAAAGTGGTAAGGAGTTTGTTTTTAATGCTTAAATCAATGATTTTTTCTATCATTCAATAATCCCCATTGTTTTGAGCGTCAGCGTCTAGCACGAATAAAGCGTTATTAGCGACTTCTTCGCCCGCTTTTAAACCCTCTAAAATTTCATAACTCCCATCGCTCAAGCGGACGGCTTTAATTTCTAACGGGCTTAAGCCAAAATCGTCTTTTTTAAACACGATAGCTCTCCCCCCCTTAATCAAAACCGCTTCTTTAGGCAAAATCTTCATTTTTTGTGGTTTTTGAAAGATTTCCACTTGAGCGAACATGTTAGGGTAATAAAGCTGTTTAACATTAGGCACATTGAAGCGCGCTTCTAGCATTTTATCTTCTTTGTTGATGATGGGGTTGATGTTTTCAAGTGTGATTGCTTGCTTGCCTTTAACCCCCTCTACGAACAAGATCGCTTTATGCGTGTTTTTTAAAAACTCTAAATCCTCTTGATTGACTTTAACAAGCACCCACAATTGGCTTAAATCTATGATTTGAAACAACTCTTGCCCTTTTTTAATGAAGCTCCCCTCATTGAGATCCGGGCTTTTTTTAAAAATAACGCCGTTGAAACGAGAGTAAATAGTCATTTCATTTTGGACTTTATGAGTGCTGATGATTTTTTCAATGCTGGAGTTTTCTAGCCCCAATAGTTTTAGTTTTTCTTTAATCGCTCCCACTTGCTGGTTGAATTTCAATGACGATAACAATTCGCTTTGAACGCTTGCTAATTCAGGGGAATACACGCTCAATAGCCTATCACCCTTTTTAATGGGGGTATAGGTTTTATTCGCATAAAGCTTTTCCACATAGCCATCAAAACGCAGGGTTTGAGAAAAAATCAGCGCTTCATTAGGCTCTAAAATCGCATAATAGCGCCGGCTTTGAGAAAATTCTTTTTCTATGACCTTAGTGGTGGAAATGTTAAAACGGGTTTGGCTTTTAGTTTCTTTAGTTTTTTTAGTCTCTTGAGTTTCTTTAATTTCTTGAGCGTTAGCGCATGAGAGGCTAAAAAAGAGGGCCAAGGCTAACAATAAAAGCCGTTTCATTCTAATCCTTTGAGGTTTTGTAAGGACAAATAAGCGCTATTTAGAGCGCTCAAGGTTTCAAGCTGGGTGATTTGCATAGTGATTTTGTCATTCAAAGCGTTGTAATAAGCGTTGTAATCGCCATTAGTTTTCAAATCAAGCGCATAAATTTGTGCGATTTTTTCATTCTGTTTTACAATTTTATTGATCGATTCCAGGTTTTTTTGCAAGGTTTCTAATTTTTTAAGGAGTTTTAGGGCCAGGTGGCGCGTTTTATTTTTGGTGTTTTCCACTTCGCTTTTAAACACCAAGCTTTCTTTTTTCTTTTGCTCCACTAATTTGGCTTGTTTGCCATAAAGAGGCAAAGGGATAGACAAAGCGACGCTAAACATGTCGTAGTTATAGTATTGTTTGGAGCGGAAATAATACACCCCAGTAACGTTTATGTCTTCTAAAAAGCTTTTTTTAGCCAAAGTGATGTCTTTTTGCGCTTTTTCTTCATCAAGCCTGGCGATCGCAATATCATAATTAGTGGCGCTAATGTTATATAGCTCTTGCTCGTTATTGAATTCAAAATTTTTAGGGGCAATGCTTAAAATCTCGTTTTCTTTAAAAGTCAATTCACCCATGGAATAATGGCTGCTAGAGAGCGCTTCTTCTAAATTGTTTTTTTTGATTTCTAATTGCGATTTTAAAATTTCTAACTTGGCGATCGCTATTAAATCGGGCGAACTGGAATGGTTGGCTTGATAGAGGGTGTTTTCTAAATTTTTAATCGCTGTGTTTAAAAGCTCTATTTCTTGTTGGTTTTTATAGTTTTCAATGCCGTTTATCATTAAATTAATCACCAATTGTTGCTTGATTTTTTTAAGCTCTAATATCTTTTTTTGTTTTTCTAAATTGATCATTTTAGATTGCGTGAGTTTTTTACCATTTAAATCCACTTTTTGAGACAAACCCAAGCTCATGTTTTGCATTAAGGTGCTATCCAGCCTGAAAAAATCGCTCACGTTAGCGTTGTTGTAGCCTAAATACAAAATAGGGTTATCCCATTTGCTAACGACTTTTTCTTGAGAATTTAAAGCGTCAATTTGCTCTTGTAAGGCTTGTATTTTTTGATTTTTAGAAAGGTATTTAGCCACAAAAGTTTGGATCTCTAAATCTTTAGCCAAACCCAAACTAAAAAGCAGTAACAAGGCTGTTAAAAGGCGTATTGAAACACCCCTTTTATCAAACGCGCTTATAAAAGACAGCATGCACTCATAAATCCAGGCTTGTTTTAGCGCGATAAACTTTGCCTTCTTTGGATTTAATATCCACCCTAACCTGCCATGTCCCGTTCATGGAAAGATTGGTTTTAGCTTTATAAAGGCCGTTTTTTTCACTCACTTGTGCCATTTCTTTCATCGCTGGCATGCCAGGCATTTCGGGCATCATAAACTGCACCCTAACGATAGCTTTTTCTAAAGCCTTACCTTTTAAAGTGGGGCTAAGCACAAAAGTGTTATCGCCTTTAATGGGGTTGCCCACGGATTTGATTTTCACTTCCAAGTCATTGGCTTTTAGGGTTTGCTCCCATGCGTTCAAACTCATAACCCCCAACGCGCTTATTAAAAATAAAGCGGCTAACTTTTTCATCGTTTTGACCTTTAAAATAAGATAACAAGGAAGTCCTTGTTGCGAACGAATGATAACCCTCTTTTGTGTAAAAATTGTGGAAATGGTTTTTAAAAAATTAAGGTTTTTAAGTAGAAGGTATAAAAGTTTATGCTATTTTTTTAAGGTTTTAAAATCAAATTTCAAAGGATTAGCATGCAATTTAGAATCGAACATGACACGATGGGCGAAATCAAAGTAGATGATAGCCAATATTGGGGGGCTCAAACGCAACGCAGTCTTGAAAACTTTAAGATCGGCACTGAGAAAATGCCTAAAGAACTCATTGGCGCGTTTGCCAAACTCAAAAGGAGTTTAGCGGTTGTTAACCACAAGTTAGGGAAATTGAGCCTGGAAAAATCGCAAGCCATTATCAAGGCGTGCGATTGCATTTTAAAAGGCGAGTTGTGCGGCGAATTTCCCCTAGCGATATGGCAAACAGGGAGCGGGACTCAAACGAACATGAACCTCAATGAAGTCATTGCCAATAAGGCTACCGAAATTTTAGGGGGTAATTTTAGAGAGAAAAAACTCATCCACCCTAACGATGACGTGAACATGTCTCAAAGCTCCAACGACACTTTCCCTACCGCAATGCATGTTGTGAGCGCGCTAGAAATCACGCACAAACTGCTCCCTAGTTTAGAGAATCTGTTAAAAACCTTTAAAGACAAAAGCCAGCAATTTAAAGAGATTGTCAAAATCGGACGCACGCATTTACAAGACGCTACGCCTTTAACTTTGGGGCAAGAATTTAGTGGGTATGCGAGCATGTTAGAGCATTCTAAACAACAAATTTTAGAGAGTTTGGAGCATTTAAGGGAATTAGCCATAGGCGGGACTGCCGTAGGCACAGGGCTAAACGCTCATAAGGAATTGAGCGAAAAAGTGGCTGAAGAATTGAGCCAGTTTAGCGGCGTGAAATTCATCTCTGCGCCCAATAAATTCCACGCGCTCACTAGCCATGACGCTATCGCTTATGCGCATGGGGCTTTTAAGGCTTTAGCGGCGAATTTAATGAAAATCGCTAACGATATTAGATGGCTTGCGAGCGGGCCGCGCTGTGGTTTGGGCGAGCTTAATATCCCTGAAAACGAGCCGGGCAGTTCTATTATGCCTGGTAAAGTCAACCCCACGCAATGCGAAGCGATGACAATGGTGGCCGTGCAAGTGATGGGGAATGATACCGCTATTGGCATTGCGGCCAGTCAGGGTAATTTTGAATTGAATGTGTTCAAGCCGGTGATTATTTATAATTTCTTGCAAAGTTTAAGGCTATTAAGCGACAGCATGGAAAGTTTCAATATCCATTGCGCAATCGGTATTGAACCCAATAGAGAAAAAATTGATTATTACTTGCACCATTCTTTAATGCTAGTAACCGCCCTTAACCCGCATGTGGGCTATGAAAACGCCGCTAAAATCGCTAAAAACGCCCACAAAAAAGGCATTTCTTTAAAAGAAAGCGCGGTGGAATTGAAACTCTTGAGCGCTGAAGACTTTGACAAATTCGTGGTGCCTGAAAAGATGATCGGGCCTAAGGCTTGAAACCTTGGGTTGGCGTGCGAGATGAAACCTGAAGAAGCCACTCATAGCAAAGAGATTCGTAAGATCTTAAAAGAGGCGTTGCATGGCAATAAAGATTTGAACCTTTATTTGGGACTTGGAAGCAAGCATGCCAAGCTAACTGATGGGGCGTATTCTTTGACTATCCCCTCATCGCTAAGCGACAGAAAAAGCGTGAAAAACTTTGAAAAAGAATTAACAGAGTTTATTAAGAAGATAAGAGAAAATAGGATAACGCATGGAGCGCATGAGTAGGAATTTTGATACCGGTTGGGTTGCGTATAAATGACTCTAGGCATTGATGAAGCGGGTAGGGGGTGTTTGGCCGGTTCGCTTTTTGTGGCTGGGGTGGTGTGTAATGAAAAAACAGCTTTAGAATTTCTAAAAATGGGCCTTAAAGATAGCAAGAAGCTCAGCAAAAAAAAGCGCTTTTTCTTAGAAGATAAAATCAAAACGCATGATGAGGTGGGATTTTTCGTGATTAAAAAAAGCGCGAATGAAATTGATCATTTGGGATTGGGGGCGTGTTTGAAGCTCGCTATTCAAGAAATTGTAGAAAATGGTTGCCCTTTAGCTGATGAAATAAAAATAGACGGCAACACGGCGTTTGGCTTGAATAAACGATACCCCCATATACAAACCATCATCAAGGGCGATGAAACAATCGCTCAAATCGCTATGGCGTCCGTTTTGGCGAAAGCTGCTAAGGACAGGGAAATGCTAGAACTGCACGCTTTGTTTAAGGAATACGGCTGGGATAAGAATTGCGGGTATGGGACTAAACAACATATAGAAGCGATCATTAAGCTAGGGGCTACGCCTTTTCATCGGCATAGCTTCACGCTTAAAAACCGCTCATTATTTCAAACCAAACCCCTAGATGTGGAATAACGCCTTGTTTAAAAGGGCGCTGAGATTGGTAGCGCTCGCTGGAGAAAGACTGATGCGTTTGGCTTTAAAGTAAGCGATTAAGTCTTCAGGCTGAATGAAAGGGAATTGCACCATGACATACACACGATGATTGGTGGTATCCACGAACCTTTTAGCTAAAATGGATTTAGACGTTAAAAAATCAACAAGCCCGAATAAATGGCTGATAACATTATTTTTAACTTGAAGCGCTTTAACAATGCGATTGTGCATTTTAGAGAGTAAAACGCTTTCTAACGAGCCGTAAGCGTTCATTTTAGCCCTTAAAAAAGCCACTTTTTCAGCATTCTCTTCAGGGGGCAATTTGTCATCATAGGGAATATAGTTGGAATAAAAATCGTTCCTTTTACCAGAAATTGAAGCCGATCCGACATATTGATTGGGCGGGTTCTTTTCATCAAAAAGATTGATTTTAAGCCAATCAGGATAGTTAATCGTGTCTTTTAAACTCTCAGCATGCGCTGTTTGAGCGAAGAGGCCTAAGGATAACAAGGCGCAGAAACTTAATTTTTTCAATGCGTTCATTATAGCTTCCTTTCTATAAAAAATATTAAAAACACCCTACGCTTTTAGGGTAGGTGGTATTTCTCAAAAAAGCGAAATACTAGGATAGCTTATAGTGGGTTAGCTTAAGAAAAAATAAAAATATGTAATAATAACTTAAAAATGTTAGTAATAATATTAAATACATAAATACATAAATACATAAATACATAAATACATAAATACTAATAACTATTATACCAAAATAGATTGAATATCCAAAGAAAAATCAATGAAATTGAGGTGTTTGTAGGGGGGATTATTGGCTGAAATGGGGGCGTTGATAGAAACCACCACGATATTAAAAAACCCATGCTCATGGCACCAAGAAAGCTGTTTTTCTAAAAAATGGGGCGTGGGGAAAGCATGGGCGATGAGAGCGAGCTTGCTTGTAGAATGTTCGCGCAAGATAAAAATCCCGTTATCATGGGAGTAAAGCTCATAATGGGGGAATTGCTTGTAAAGCTCCAAAAAAACCATGTTTTCAAAAACGCTTAAAAGCGAGGGGCTAGGAGTCAGGCTATAAGGCAAGGCAAAATCGCACAAATACAATTTGGTTTTATGGCTTTCAAAATCAGGGACTAAAAAAAGGGTGCGTTGTTTTTCTAGCGCATGTAAAAATTTATAGAGGGTGTCTTTAGAGGTTTTCAGCTCTTTTTTGAATTGCGTATAAAGATAAAAAGCGCTCACAAACTTAGATTGATGCGTGCAGATTTTAGCCATTAAGGGGGCGTAAGCTTGAAAGGCTAGTTTGACATTTTCTTGTTTTTTTAGGATTTTTTCCTGTTCGTTTTCTATAAAAAGCGAATCTAAAGCGTTGCCGTCTCTTAAAAAGCGGTTAAACAGAGTGTTTTTAGGGGTATTGGGCTTGAAAAAACTAATGTATTCTTTAAAATCCAACCCTAACGCATAGCGCAAGCTAAAATCTTTTTCCATTATGGGGCTTAAATAATTAGGGATAAGAATAATTTTGGGAAGCTTGGGCAGGCTGAAATCCAAGCGCTCTATATTGTCTAAAATGAGCAAGTCCATTTTCTTTTCCAAATGCCATTTTAAGAGCCAAGATTTTAGGGTATTTTTGTTCAAACGCATGTCATTGTAATTGAGATACACAGGGTTTTTAAAGTTTTTCGCTAATTTGAGGGCGAAAGTGGTTTTACCGGATTTCATCGGCCCTAAAAGACAGATTTTATCGCTTGAAGGCGGGTTTGAAAGCGGGTTGTTTAAAGCCGGCTCTTTAGGGGTTTCAAAAGGCCCAAAAGGGTGCAAGCAAGAAAGGGGCATGAACTTCCTTAAAGGGGATTGGATTAAGACAATCGTAGCGCATTTTTTTATATTTCCTTATAAAAAGGAAGTAAAAATCTCTAAAAAGCCCTAAAAACAGCAAAAGTTATTGACTAAATGGCGCATTTTGAGTAGTATTTCAGTTTTTATTTTATTGTTTTATTCGTTTGACAATGGATAAAACGAGTTCTTTTAGGAGAGTTTATGGAAAAAATCAGGTTGAAGCTCAAAGCTTATGACCATAGAGTGTTGGATCGATCTGTTGTGGCTATCGTGGAAGCCGTAAAGCGTTCAGGTTCTGAAATTAGAGGGCCTATCCCTTTACCGACTAAGAATAAGCGTTACACCGTTTTACGCTCCCCGCATGTCAATAAGGATTCAAGAGAGCAGTTTGAGATTAGGGTTTATAGCCGGTTGATTGATATTATCTCGGCCACCCCAGAAACCGTGGATAGCTTGATGAAGTTGGATTTAGCTCCTGAAGTGGATGTAGAAGTAACTTCTATGGAAACGAAGTAGTCCTAACGCATTGAGATAATAAAATTAAGGGTTAGATATGGAATTTTTAGTTCAAAAGATAGGCATGAGCCGCACCATTGACGCTAACAGCACGCCTGTAACCTTGCTTAAAGTTTTGCAAGCGAAAGTGTGCCAGCTAGAAAACGGGAAAGCTTTAGTGGCCTATGCGATGCATAAAAAACACAATAAGGCGATTGAAGGCCAGCAAAAGAAATACCAGCTCAGCAAAGAGTTTAACCACTTCGCCACCTTAAAAGCTTCCCAACAACAAGAGTTGGGCGATTTGGATTTGAGCGCTTTAGAAACGCTTAAAAGGGTTAAAGCGAGTTTTAAAACGAAGGGGAGAGGCTTTGCGGGGGTGATGAAGCGTTGGAATTTCCAAGGCGGGCCTGCAGCGCATGGGAGCCGATTCCACCGCCGCCCTGGTTCTATTGGTAATAGAGAATGGCCAGGAAGAGTGCAAAAGGGTAGGAAAATGGCAGGGCATTATGGCAATGAGCTAGTTACTTGCCAAAACGAGGTGCTCTCTTTTGATAAAGAAAGTATGGTGTTAGTGCTAAAGGGTTCAGTGGCCGGCTTTTCTGGGGCTTATGGACGCATTAGAGCGGTATAAAACCATACATTGAATATAATATAAAGGGTTTGATATGAGTAAGGCCATCGTTTTAGACAGCCATTTGAAAGAAAAGGGTAGCGTGGAGTTACCTAAAAGATATGAGGGCATCAACAGCCATAACCTCTATCTTTATGTGAAACATTATTTATCTTCTGCACGCGCTAATACCGCTAAAAGTAAAAACCGCGCTGAAGTGAGCGGGGGCGGTAGGAAGCCTTGGGCGCAAAAAGGAGGCGGGAGAGCCAGAGCAGGGAGTATCACTTCGCCTGTGTTTGTCGGTGGGGGTGTCTCTCATGGGGCTACAAATAAGCGCAACTACAACCTTAAAATCAATAAAAAACAAAAGCGCTTGGCTTTAGAATACGCTTTAGAAGAAAAAGCGCAAGCGAACAAGCTTTTTGTAGTGGAAAAAATCGCTATAAAAGGCGTGGTTGAAGACAATAAAAGAAAGCATTTGACTAAAGAAGCCAACCAAATGTTTCAGGCTTTAGAGCAACGAGACACTTTGTTTGTGTGCATGAACATGGACGAATACACCGAGTTAGCCTTTAGTAACCTTAAAAAATGCCTTGTTATTGATGTGAGCGAGTTAAACGCTTATCTTTTAGCGGCGTTTAGCTCTGTGGTGATGGAAGAAGCGGCGTTTCAGCATGCGGTGCAAGATAAGACAGAGGAGTAAAAAATGGCAGACATCATGGATATAAAGTCAATTCTTTACACTGAAAAGTCATTAGGATTGCAAGAAAAAGGTGTTTTAGTGGTCCAAACGGCTCAAAATGTAACTAAAAACCAGCTCAAAGAAGTGTTTAAAACTTACTTTGGCTTTGAGCCTTTGAAAATCAATTCTTTGAAACAAGAAGGTAAGGTGAAACGCTTTAGAGGGAAGCTTGGACAAAGAAAGTCGTTTAAGAAATTTTATGTGAAAGTTCCAGAGGGCGCTAGCATTGCCGCCCTTGGCGCGTAGAAAGGAGAAAGCGTTATGGCGATTAAAACTTATAAGCCCTACACCCCAAGCAGACGCTTCATGTCGGTGTTGGACTCTAAAGACATTACCGCAAAAAGCAGTGTCAAAGGCTTACTCACTAAGCTTAAAGCAACAGCAGGGAGGAACAATAACGGGCGCATCACCAGCCGCCACAAAGAGAGAGGGGCTAAAAAACTCTATCGCATTATTGATTTCAAACGCAACAAATACAACATTGAGGGGAAAGTGGCTGCGATTGAGTATGATCCTTACAGAAACGCGCGCATCGCTCTTGTAGTCTATCCTGATGGGGACAAACGCTATATTTTACAGCCAAGCGGTTTGAAAGTGGGCGATAGCGTTATCGCTGCTGAAGGCGGTTTGGATATTAAAGTGGGCTTTGCGATGAAGTTAAAAAATATCCCCATAGGAACGGTGGTGCATAACATTGAAATGCATCCAGGGGCTGGCGGGCAATTAGCCAGAAGTGCAGGAATGAGCGCTCAAATCATGGGTAGAGAAAATAAATACACCATTCTTAGAATGCCAAGCTCTGAAATGCGCTACATTCTAAGCGAATGCATGGCGAGTGTTGGCGTGGTAGGGAATGAGGATTTTATCAATGTCTCTATCGGTAAGGCAGGGCGTAACCGCCACAGAGGCATTCGCCCACAAACTCGTGGGAGCGCGATGAACCCCGTGGATCACCCGCATGGTGGGGGTGAGGGTAAAACAGGGACAAGCGGTCATCCTGTATCGCCTTGGGGCACTCCAGCTAAGGGCTATAAAACTAGAAAGAAAAAAGCTAGCGACAAGCTCATCATCTCCAGAAAGAAACATAAATAAAGGGTTAAAGAATGTCTAGGTCAATTAAAAAGGGTCCTTTTATAGACGACCACTTGATGAAAAAAACGCTCAAGGCAAAAGAGGGCAAGGATAACCGCCCGATTAAAACATGGTCTAGAAGAAGCACCATTTTGCCTGAAATGATTGGTTTTACTTATAATGTGCATAACGGAAGGGTTTTTGTCCCTGTGTATATCACAGAAAACCATGTGGGTTATAAGTTAGGGGAATTCGCTCCTACAAGAACTTTTAAAGGGCACAAAGGCAGTGTCCAAAAAAAGATTGGCAAGTAAGGGGGTAGAATGAGCAAAGCGTTATTAAGATTTGTGCGGTTATCTCCTACTAAAGCCAGATTGATTGCAAGACAGATTCAAGGCATGAACGCTGAATTAGCGATCGCTAGTTTAGAATTTACGCCCAATAAAGCGGCTAGAGTGCTTTCAAAAGTGGTGGCTTCTGCGGTCGCTAACGGCTCATTGGACGCTAAGAGCGCTTTAATTGTTTCTTGCAGAGTGGATGCAGGCCCTGTGCTTAGGCGCTCCATTCCAAGGGCTAAAGGTAGGGCCACAGCCATTAGAAAGCCAACATCTCATGTATTCGTAGAAGTAGCAGAAGGGAAAGAAATGAAATCTTCTAAAAGCCATAAAAAAAATCAAGCAGAAGGTAAGTAGGGCATGGGACAAAAAGTTAATCCGGTAGGTTTGAGATTAGGTATTAATAGGAATTGGACTTCCAGATGGTTCCCTAGCGTTCGCACCGCTCCAAGCAATATTGATGAAGACAACAAGATTAGGAAATTCCTTAAAAAAGAGCTTTATTACGCTGGCGTGAGCGAGATTGTGATTGAAAGAGCGGCTAAAAAACTGCGCGTTACGGTCGTAGCGGCTCGCCCGGGGCTTATCATCGGTAAAAAAGGCGTGGATATTGAAAAGGTCAAAGAAGGCCTAAAAACGCTCATCAAAAAAGAAGTCTCCATTAATATTAAAGAAGTCAAACGCCCCCAAGCTGACGCCCAATTAGCCGCAGAAAATGTAGCCACCCAACTAGAAAAAAGGGTCGCTTTCCGCCGCGCGATGAAAAAGGTCATGCAAGCGGCGTTAAAATCCGGCGCTAAAGGGATTAAGGTGCGCGTTTCTGGCCGTTTAGCAGGGGCTGAAATCGCTCGCACCGAATGGTATATGGAAGGGCGCGTGCCTTTACACACCTTAAGGGCTAAAATTGATTATGGCTTTGCTGAAGCGATGACGGTATATGGTATTATTGGCGTGAAAGTGTGGATTTTCAAAGGGGAAGTTTTGCAAAAAGGCATCCAATTTGAGAAAAAAGAAGAGGCTAAAGAAGAAAGAGAGCCTAGAAGAAGCAGAAGAGGGAGGCAATAATCATGTTAATGCCAAAAAGAACAAAATACAGAAAGCAAATGAAAGGGCGCAATCGTGGGAAAGCCCATCGTGGTAACTCTATTGCGTTTGGGGATATTGCGATTAAAGCCATAGAGCATGGGAGGATTGATTCACGCCAGATTGAATCCGCAAGGGTGGCTATGACAAGGCACATTAAAAGAGCGGGTAAGGTGTGGATTAGAGTGTTTCCCGATAAGCCTTTGACCGCCAAACCTTTAGAAACGAGGATGGGTAAAGGTAAAGGTTCTGTGGAAAAATGGGTGATGAATATCAAGCCGGGCAGAATCGTTTATGAAATGCTAGGCATTGAAGAAGGACTAGCGAGAGAAGCTTTAGCGTTAGCTCAGAGCAAACTTCCTTTTAAAACCAAAATTGTAACTTGTGAGAGCGAAAATGAAATATACTGAATTGAAAGATAAAAGTATCAAGGAATTAGAAGAGTTGTTGCATGCTAAGAAAGCGGAGCTTTTTGAGTTGCGCGTTAAGTTAAAGACCATGCAATTGAGTAATCCTAACGAGATTAAGAAAGCTAGAAGAAATATCGCTCGCATTAACACGGCCATTAACGCGTATTATTCTTCTAGCGTTGAGTAAAAAAAGGGTAAGCAATGAATACGAAAGAGCCGCATAAAAGGCTGGTGCAAGGCAAGGTTATCAGCAAGTTTGCTGAAAAAAGCGCTGTGATTCTTGTGGAAAGAAAAGTGGTGCATGAAAAATACCGCAAGATTGTTAAAAAATTCAAAAAATACACCATTCATGATGAAAACAATCAAGTGAAAGTAGGGGATTTTGTGAGCGCGATTGAGTGCAGACCTCTTTCTAAAACCAAGTCCTTCACGCTTAAAGAAATTTTAGTAGTGGGAGTATAAGCATGATACAGAGTTTTACAAGATTGAATGTCGCTGACAATAGCGGCGCGAAAGAAATCATGTGCATTAAGGTGTTAGGGGGCAGTCATAAACGCTATGCGAGTGTGGGTAGCGTGATCGTGGCTTCCGTGAAAAAAGCTATCCCTAATGGTAAGGTGAAACGCGGTCAAGTGGTCAAAGCCGTTGTGGTGAGAACGAAAAAAGAAATCCAAAGGAAAAATGGTTCTTTGGTGCGTTTTGATGACAATGCAGCGGTGATTTTGGATGCTAAAAAAGATCCTGTTGGCACAAGGATTTTTGGGCCAGTGAGCCGAGAAGTGCGTTACGCTAATTTCATGAAGATTATTTCTCTAGCGCCGGAGGTTGTATAATGAAAAGCGAAATCAAAAAAAATGACATGGTGAAAGTCATTGCAGGAGACGATAAGGGCAAGGTCGCTAAGGTTTTGGCGGTGTTGCCTAAGACTTCTCAAGTGGTTGTTGAAGGGTGTAAGGTGGTGAAAAAAGCGATTAAACCTACTGATGATAACCCTAAAGGGGGCTTTATTAAAAAAGAAAAGCCCATGCACATTTCCAATGTGAAGAAAGCCTAAGGAGTTGGATATTATGTTTGGTTTGAAACAATTTTATCAAAATGAAGTGAGAACAAAACTCGCTCAAGAATTAGACATCAAAAACCCCATGCTTTTGCCCAAGCTAGAAAAAATCGTTATCAGCGTGGGCGCTGGGGCTCATGCAAAAGACATGAAAATCATGCAAAATATCGTGCAAACGATTTCTTTGATTGCAGGGCAAAAAGCGGTTATCACTAAAGCGAAAAAATCCGTTGCAGGCTTTAAGATCAGAGAAGGCATGGCGGTAGGGGCGAAAGTTACCTTAAGGAATAAACGCATGTATAATTTCTTAGAAAAGCTGATTGTGATTTCATTACCCAGAGTGAAAGACTTTAGAGGGATCTCACGGAATGGCTTTGATGGGCGTGGGAATTACACCTTTGGGATCAATGAGCAGTTGATTTTCCCGGAAGTGGTTTATGATGATATTATGGTCAGTCATGGCATGAACATCACTATGGTAACTTCTACGGACAACGATAAAGAAGCGTTCAAGTTATTAGAATTGCTTGGATTGCCTTTTGCAAAAGTGAGATAAGGGGTTAATATGGCTAAAAAATCAATGATAGCAAAGGCTCAAAGGAAACCAAAATTCCAAGTAAGGGCTTATACGAGATGCCGCATTTGTGGGAGACCTCATTCGGTTTATAGGGATTTTGGGCTTTGTAGGGTGTGCCTGAGAAAAATGGGTAGTGAGGGACTCATCCCAGGCTTGAGAAAAGCCAGTTGGTAAGGATAAGATATGGTAAATGATATAATTGCAGATTCATTAACTCGTTTGAGAAACGCTTCTATGCGCCGCTTAGAATTCACACAGCTTTATTACGCAAAGATCGTGGTTTCTATTTTAGAGATTTTTAAAGAAAAAGGTTTCATTAAAGATTTCAATGTCAAAGATAAAGACAAGAAACAATCGGTTTATGTGCAATTGGCTTATGATGAAAAAGGGCATTCAAAAATCAGCGAAGTGAAGCGCTTAAGCAAGCCCGGTCGTCGTGTGTATAAGCAAAAAAACGAGTTGAAGCGCTTTAAAAATGGCTATGGCGTGATTGTGGTAAGCACTTCTAAGGGTGTGATCACTAACGAAGAAGCTTACAGACAAAATGTCGGTGGCGAAGTGCTTTGCAGCATTTGGTAAAGGATTAAAAATGTCAAGAATCGGGAAAAGAATCATTGAAATCCCAAGCTCTGTGCAAGCGAGCGTGGAAGGGAGTAAGCTTCTTTTTAAAAACAGCAAAGAAAAGCATGAATTAGAAACTCACAACCGAGTGAAAATCACGCTTGAAAACAACCAATTGAGCTTCCAGCCTGTGGGCGAAGACGCGCAGTCTAGGGCTTATTGGGGGACTTATGGGGCTTTAGCGAATAACATTGTGATAGGATTAAGCGCCGGTTTCAGTAAGACTTTAGAAGTCAATGGCGTGGGCTATAAGGTGGCTTTGGGTCATAAAACTTTGGATTTGAGCTTGGGTTTTAGCCACCCGGTGAAATACCCCATTCCAGCAGGGATTGAAATGGTGGTGGAAAAAAACACGATCACTATCAAAGGGAGCGATAAGCAACAAGTAGGGCAAGTCGCCGCTGAAATCAGGAGCTTCAGACCCCCAGAGCCATACAAAGGCAAGGGCGTGAAATACAGCAATGAAGTCATTATTAGAAAAGCTGGTAAAACGGCTAAAAAATAAATAAGGTGAAATGATGAACGCAAAAGCATTATACAAAAAGAAAGCCTTAAGGGATCGCCGAAAATTAAGAATCAAAAGCAAGCTCTTGGGCGATGCATTAAGACCTAGGGTGAGCGTTTTTCGTTCCAACCGCTATTTTTATGCGCAAGCGATTGATGATGTTAAACAAAGCACTATAACGCATATTGATGGCAGGAAAATGGGCTTTAAAAACACGCAAGAAGACGCTAAAAAATTAGGCGCTCTCTTTGCTGAAGAATTGAAAAAAGCAGGGATTGAGCGAGCGGTTTATGACAGGAATGGTTACCTCTATCATGGCGTGGTGGCAGCGTTTGCTGAAAGCTTGAGAGAGAACGGGATCGCTCTATGACAGAAAGGAAAGGTATGGAAGAGATTAACAGAGAAGAGTTTCAAGAAGTCGTTGTGAATATTGGCCGTGTAACCAAAGTGGTTAAGGGCGGTAGGCGGTTTCGTTTTAACGCTTTAGTGGTTGTGGGCAATAAAAATGGGCTTGTGGGCTTTGGTTTGGGCAAGGCTAAAGAAGTCCCTGATGCGATTAAAAAAGCGGTAGATGATGCGTTCAAAAACTTAATCCATGTAACGATTAAAGGCACGACTATCGCTCATGACATTGAGCATAAATACAACGCAAGCCGTATTTTACTCAAACCGGCAAGTGAGGGAACGGGGGTGATTGCTGGGGGTTCAACGCGCCCTATCGTGGAATTAGCAGGCATTAAGGATATTCTAACCAAATCTTTAGGCTCTAATAACCCCTATAATGTGGTACGCGCGACTTTTGACGCTTTAGCGAAAATCAAGGCGTAGTTAAAAAGGATATTGTAATGGGATTAGAAAATTTAAAACCGGCTAAAGGTAGCGTTAAGAAAATCAAACGAGTGGGCCGTGGTCAAGGAAGCGGCATGGGAAAAACCGCTACAAGAGGCGGTAAAGGTCAAACCGCAAGGACAGGCTATAAGGCTAAAAGAGGCTTTGAAGGAGGGCAACAACCCTTACAACGCCGTTTGCCTAAAATAGGTTTTAGGACTAAAGACTCTCATATCTATTCTATCAATGTGGAAAAGAATGAAGCGATTAAAAATTTAGAAGAAATCACTTTTTCAAGCTTGCGCGCTTTGCACCATTTCCCTCTTTATATTGAAGGCGTGAAATTGATTGGTAAAGACGCTAAAAACTTGGCTTCTAAAATTAAAGATGAAAGAATCAAAACAAGCGGGCAGAAATAATGCCTCTGTTGTGTCAGCTTGATTTAAGAGGAATAAGTTATGAATAAAGCCATTGCTAGCAAGATACTCATCACTTTAGGTTTTTTATTTCTCTACAGAGTCTTAGCTTATATCCCCATTCCCGGCGTAGATTTAGCAGCGATCAAGGCTTTTTTTGACAGCAATTCCAACAACGCTTTGGGGTTGTTTAACATGTTTAGCGGGAATGCGGTTTCTCGCTTGAGCATCATCTCTTTGGGTATCATGCCCTATATCACTTCTTCAATCATCATGGAGCTTTTGAGCGCGACTTTCCCTAACCTGGCTAAAATGAAAAAAGAGCGAGACGGCATGCAAAAATACATGCAAATCGTGCGCTATTTGACCATTTTAATCACCCTAATCCAAGCGGTGAGCGTTTCAGTGGGCTTAAGGAGCATTAGCGGAGGAGCCAATGGGGCGATCATGATTGATATGCAAGTCTTTATGATCGTTTCAGCGTTTTCTATGCTTACAGGGACAATGCTGCTCATGTGGATAGGGGAGCAAATCACGCAAAGGGGCGTGGGGAATGGGATCAGCCTTATTATTTTTGCTGGGATTGTTTCAGGGATCCCATCAGCCATTTCAGGCACATTCAATCTGGTCAATACGGGCGTGATCAATATCTTAATGCTCATTGGTATTGTGCTGATTGTTTTAGCGACTATTTTTGCGATCATCTATGTGGAATTAGCCGAGCGCAGGATCCCTATTTCTTATGCGCGTAAAGTGGTGATGCAAAACCAAAACAAGCGCATCATGAATTACATTCCCATTAAGTTGAATTTAAGCGGGGTGATCCCCCCTATTTTCGCTTCAGCTTTGCTCGTGTTCCCTTCTACGATTTTACAGCAAGCCACAAGCAACAAAACCTTGCAAGCGATTGCGGATTTTTTAAGCCCGCAAGGGTATGCGTATAATATTTTGATGTTCTTGCTCATCATCTTTTTTGCTTACTTTTATTCTTCTATCGTGTTCAATTCTAAGGATATTGCGGATAATTTGAGGCGTAATGGCGGGTATATTCCAGGGCTTAGGCCTGGAGAGGGGACTTCATCGTTTTTGAACGCTGTAGCGAGCAAACTCACTTTGTGGGGTTCGTTGTACTTGGCGCTCATTTCTACTGTGCCTTGGATTTTGGTTAAGGCTATGGGCGTGCCTTTTTACTTTGGAGGCACGGCGGTGCTGATTGTGGTTCAAGTCGCTATTGATACCATGAAAAAGATTGAAGCGCAAATTTATATGAGCAAGTATAAAACTTTAAGCGCGGTAGGCTTTTAATGGCAATTTCTATCAAAAGCCCAAAAGAAATCAAAGCTCTAAGAAAAGCCGGGGAATTGACCGCTCAAGCGTTAGCCCTTTTAGAGCGAGAAGTAAGGCCTGGGGTTTCACTTTTAGAGCTGGATAAAATGGCTGAAGATTTTATCAAATCCTCTCATGCTAGGCCTGCTTTTAAGGGGCTTTATGGTTTCCCTAACTCTGTGTGCATGTCCTTAAATGAGGTGGTCATTCATGGCATTCCTACGGATTATGTTTTACAAGAAGGGGATATTATAGGCTTGGATTTGGGGGTGGAGGTGGATGGCTATTATGGCGATTCAGCCCTCACGCTTCCCATAGGTGCGATAAGCCCTCAAGATGAAAAATTGCTCGCTTGCTCTCAAGAGAGCTTGATGCATGCCATTAGCTCAATTAGAGTGGGCATGCATTTTAAAGAGTTGAGTCAGATTTTAGAGAGTGCTATTGTAGAAAGAGGCTTTGTGCCTTTGAAGGGGTTTTGCGGGCATGGCATTGGTAAAAAACCCCATGAAGAGCCAGAAATCCCCAACTACCTAGAAAAAGGCGTCAAACCTAATAGCGGCCCTAAAATCAAAGAGGGCATGGTATTTTGTTTAGAGCCTATGGTGTGTCAAAAACAAGGCGAGCCTAAAATACTAGCGGATAAGTGGAGCGTGGTTTCAGTGGATGGGCTTAACACAAGCCACCATGAGCATACTATCGCCATAGTTGGCAATAAAGCAGTGATTCTTACGGAGCGTTAATGGCAAGAGATGATGTTATAGAAGTGGATGGGAAAGTGATTGAGGCGTTGCCTAACGCCACTTTTAAGGTGGAGTTAGACAACAAACATGTGGTGTTGTGCCGTATTTCTGGAAAGATGCGCATGCACTACATTAGGATTGCTTTAGGCGATAGGGTCAAGCTAGAGCTTACGCCCTATAGTTTAGACAAGGGGCGGATAACTTTTAGATATAAATGAATTTAAGGGTTATTTCAATGAAAATATGTTAGTATAAAAGTTTTTAGTAGTGCCTAATTTTTTCAAAGGAGAAAAATCATGAAAGTCAGGCCATCAGTGAAAAAGATGTGCGATAAGTGCAAAATCATTAAAAGAAGGGGCGTTATTAGAGTGATCTGTGCTACCCCTAAACACAAACAAAGACAAGGATAAAGCATGGCAAGGATTGCTGGTGTGGATTTACCAAAAAAGAAGAGAGTAGAGTATGCCCTTACCTATATTTATGGGATTGGGCTTAAGAGTTCTAGAGAGATTTTAGAAGCGGTGGGCATTTCTTTTGACAAACGCGTGCATGAATTGAGCGAAGATGAAGTGTCTAGTATCGCTAAAAAAATCCAGCAAAGCTACTTAGTAGAGGGCGATTTGCGTAAAAAAGTTCAAATGGATATTAAATCCTTAATGGACTTAGGGAATTATCGTGGGATCAGGCATCGTAAGGGTCTTCCTGTGAGAGGCCAAACCACTAAAAATAACGCTAGGACTCGTAAGGGTAAGAAAAAAACCGTGGGTAGCAAGTAGCGGATAAGGAGATGATGATTTAATGGCTAAGAGAAATGTAGTGGCTAAAAAGAAAGTAGTCAAAAAGAATATTGCTAGAGGGGTTGTTTATATTTCAGCGACCTTTAACAACACCAACATCACTATCACTGATGAAATGGGTAATGTGATTTGCTGGAGCACGGCGGGCGGTTTAGGGTTTAAAGGCTCTAAAAAATCCACCCCTTATGCGGCCCAACAAGCTGTAGAAAGCGCTCTAAGCAAGGCTAAAGAACATGGCGTTAAAGAAGTGGGCATTAAGGTTCAAGGGCCAGGTAGTGGGCGTGAAACCGCTATTAAGAGCGTGGGCGCGACAGAGGGCGTTAAAGTGCTTTGGATTAAAGACATCACCCCGCTCCCTCATAATGGTTGCAGACCCCCTAAAAGAAGAAGAGTGTAAGGAGGCTTTATGGCAAGGTATAGAGGTGCAGTAGAGAGACTAGAAAGGCGTTTTGGGGTTTCTTTAGCTTTAAAAGGTGAAAGGCGATTGAGCGGGAAGAGCGCGCTAGATAAAAGGGCTTATGGGCCAGGCCAGCATGGGCAAAGGCGCGCTAAGACTTCTGATTACGGGTTGCAGTTGAAAGAAAAGCAAAAAGCCAAAATGATGTATGGCATTTCTGAAAAGCAATTCAGGAGTATTTTTGTGGAAGCCAATCGCTTGGACGGCAATACGGGTGAAAACCTTATCCGCTTGATTGAAAGAAGATTGGACAATGTCGTCTATCGCATGGGCTTTGCGACCACTAGAAGCTCCGCTAGGCAATTGGTAACGCATGGGCATGTGCTCGTGGATGGCAAGCGTTTGGATATTCCCTCTTATTTCGTGCGTTCAGGGCAAAAAATTGAGATCAAAGAAAAAACCAAGAGCAACCCTCAAGTGGTGCGCGCGATGGAATTGACGACTCAAACAGGGATTGTGCCATGGATTGATGTGGAAAAAGATAAAAAATACGGCATCTTCACCCGCTACCCTGAAAGAGAAGAAGTGGTTGTCCCTATTGAAGAAAGACTCATTGTAGAATTGTATTCTAAGTAAGGGGTTAGAGCATGAAAGTTATCAAAACAGCACCTTTGATCCCATCAGAAATTAAGGTGCTAGAGAAAGAGGGCAATCGGGTTAAGATTTCTCTGGCTCCATTTGAGTTTGGTTACGCTGTTACGCTCGCTCACCCTATTAGAAGGCTCTTGCTTTTAAGCTCTGTGGGGTATGCTCCTGTAGGTTTAAAGATTGAAGGCGTCCATCATGAGTTTGACTCTTTAAGAGGGGTTACTGAAGACGTGTCGCTTTTTATCATGAATTTAAAGAATATCCGTTTCATAGCCAAGGCGTTAGTGGGGCAGGATAGTTCTTTAGAAAACCAATCGGTTGTGGTGGATTATTCTTTTAAAGGGCCTATGGAGCTTAGGGCTAGGGATTTGAATTCTGAGCAGATAGAAATCGTCAATCCTGAAATGCCCCTAGCCACGATCAACGAAGACGCTCAATTGAATTTTTCGCTCATCATTTATAAGGGAATGGGGTATGTCCCAAGCGAAAACACAAGGGAATTGATGCCTGAAGGTTACATGCCGCTAGACGGCTCTTTCACGCCGATTAAAAATGTCGTTTATGAGATTGAAAATGTTTTGGTTGAGGGCGATCCTAACTATGAAAAAATCATTTTTGATATTGAAACGGACGGGCAGATTGACCCTTATAAAGCGTTTTTATCAGCGGTGAAAGTGATGAGCAAGCAACTGGGCGTTTTTGGCGAAAGACCCATTGCTAACACGGAGTATTCAGGCGATTACGCCCAAAGAGATGACGCTAAAGATTTGAGCACTAAGATTGAAAGCATGAATTTGAGCGCTAGGTGTTTTAATTGCTTGGATAAAGTCGGCATCAAGTATGTGGGCGAACTCGTGTTGATGAGCGAAGAAGAGCTTAAGGGCGTGAGGAACATGGGTAAAAAATCCTATGATGAAATCGCTGAAAAATTGAATGATTTGGGCTATCCGGTAGGCACAGAATTAAGCCATGAACAAAGAGAGAGTTTAAAGAAAAGATTAGAAAAATTAGAAGATAAAGGAGGTAACGACTGATGAGACACAAACACGGATACCGCAAGCTTGGGAGAACCAGCTCGCACAGAAAGGCGTTATTAAAGAATTTAGCGATCGCTTTGATTGAGCATAACAAAATTGAAACAGGGATTTATAAAGCTAAGGAATTGCGCAGTTACATTGAGAAATTAACGACAGCGGCTCGTGTGGGCGATTTTAACGCGCACCGCCATGTTTTTGCATATTTGCAAAACAAAGAAGCCACCCACAAGCTTGTAACTGAAATCGCGCCCAAATACGCACAAAGGAATGGCGGATACACTAGGATCCAACGCACCACTTTTAGAAGAGGGGACGCTTCCACTCTGGCCACCATTGAATTTGTGTGAAATTTGACGGGTTGCTAGCCAAGATTTTAGTCTTGGTTGGTAATATCGCTTTGATTTTATCTTTTTAAAAGAAGCACTTAAAAGCTTTGGCTTTGCTCCCATTGAGTATTAGTGATAAAATTAAAACGCTAAAAAGCGTTTTCTGTAATCAAAAAATATAAAAGAGCTTGGCGTTAATCAAGCGGCAATTTCTGCAATGCGCTCTTAAGGGTTTAAGGGGGGGTTGCAAAGGGAAATTATTTTAAAATATCTTTCCTTATGAGTTTTACTATTAAATAAAACTTAAAACTATAAAAATAAAGTGACTGAAACCCCATTTTTTAAAAAACCAAAATAAACTCAAAACTCGCGCTGGCTTCTATTTCACCCTTTAATTGAGTGGCGTTTTTACATCTTTGTTAAGGATTCTAATTGGTTGGATGATTTTAAGAAATCCAACTGCTGGAAATTGAGCCAGATGGATTCAAGCGTATTTTTAGACGCACTAGATATTGGCTATTCCTTTAATGCTAAATTAGGGTGATGAGGTTGATTCAGTCTCGCTTTGTAGTGGTTTTGTTAAAAAAATTATGAACACAAACTCCTACCTTGTGAAGGCCACACAAGACATACTAATCTCCATACTAAAACCTACCACCTTTACCACACAAAGCAAGACTGAATCAATCTTTCTATACTTGCTAACTCAAATGCTCCTTAACTTGACACAACATGCAGACATTAAAGACTTATAAGAATAAAACCCGCTCATGAGAATTTTTGATACACTAGCACCACCGATTTAGGTTCAGAGCTAAGGCTAAAACAATGATTAGTGGCTTCATTGAGCGAGCCAGAAAAGAGCGTTTTTAAACGCAAGTCTTTTAAGGGGTATTTGAGGTTTTTAGAAGTGAATCGGGCTTTAAGATCCAAGCTAAAAAGCGAGATTTGCTCCCCCTTAAAACTGGGCAAAGTAAAAGGGGTTTCTAGTACCCTAAAAAGACCATAATCGCTTATGGCTTGGATTTTTTTGCAAAATTTAAAATACTCCAACAATAAAAAAGTGTTCGCTAGGGCATGATCTTCTCGCTTTCCATTCAACCCTAAAAAAATAAAATCATCACAGCCCCTATTCAAGGCATAAAAAAAGGCTTTGGACAAATCGTTGCTGTCTTGTTCGCTCACGCATATAGGGTTATACAAGTCTTTCAAATGCGAATCAATGCTATCCAAATCGCCTATAACAACGCTGGGTTTGAATTGAAGCGCATGCAATGATATAACAGCCCCATCGCATGCGATTAAAAAGGGAGCGTTTTTTAAAATGTCTAAGCATTTTTGGGATTTAGGAAATTCCCCATTCGCTAAAATCACTGCTTGCATGATTGGTTCCAGCGGTTAAAATAATACAAGCCAATAAAAAGGTATAGGATCGTTGTGAAGAGCTGCACCAAACTCTCTGTAGAAATTTGAAAAATACAAAACCACACGATAATAGATACGATATTCCCTAAAGTTACTAGCACATAATTTTCTATATAGCGCAAAACCTGTAAAATAAAAGCGATGATAAAGATGACGAAATTAAAACTCTCTGCCCATAAAAAATTCGTTTTAATCTCTTTAAAAAACAAAGCACTCGCATAAGTTAAAACCCCTATGCCTAAAACGAGCGCAAAACGCCAATTTTTGGGAAGTTTTTGAGCCTTGATAGCGCCCTCATGCTGCTCCGTTTTTTTCCATGCGAATAGCCCATAAATCGTTACCGGCATATACAAAAAAAGGCATAAAATCACATCAGCGTTTAATTTCCATTGATAAGCGACATAAGCGTAACTCAAATTATAAACAAGACCAAATATAAAGCAAATCGTTTGCCTTTCTCCGGCAAAAAACGCATACAAAACCCCGCTAAGCCCTGCTAGTAGGTTGATAAACGAGCCTTTGACAAGGATGTTAGTGATGGTTAAAAACACGCAAGCGAGAATGAGCGTGGCATAAAATCGTTTGGATAATTGGGTGGTTATTAACATGTTATTCCTTACGCAAGAATTACCTTGACAAGTTCTACGGGTTTGATCTCAGCCTTTTAAAAACTTGAGCGTTTTAAAAAGCACCCCTTAAATGCTCCTTATTGTAACACAAATCCATGAGAATGCGCTTTAAAGTTTTTATGTCTCCCTCCATTTAATGCTATTTGGGTTAAATCACCACCCCCATTTAGCACAAAGCTTAAGAAAACCTTGAAACCCTACAATGACCAAACCCTCTACAAGAAAGTTGCTAGGATGCCCACAATACGCCGAAATTTCATGCATAGCGATACCAAAAGGTATCGTTAAAAGCACCATATAGAAATCCCTTAGTCTTGCTCCTAACACAGCGTCATAAAACGCGCCAAAAAACCTAGCCTTAAAAATGGCTTTAAAAAACTTGGGGAATCCTTGCCAAGTTTCAATAATGAAATAACCTACCGACCTGCCTTTTGGGTTGAACAAGAGGTTAGACAATAAAGCCGCTATTAGAGTCGTTAGCCACACATAGTAACTATCTTTAGGGTCAAAAATCGGATCACCAACATCTGAGCGATAAAGAGCTGTTCTAAACATTATGGAGTAACAAATTATAATAACTAAAACCACTGCCACACTGTATTCAGTATAATTCAAACGCTCTTTTGAGCCATTCAAGTTCTCTTTTGCAGTATCCATGTTATTTCCTTTCCCATCACCTTGGCTCATTTAAGATCACCAAGCATGCCCAAAACTATAGCCGTAATCATAAAAATCACGGATAGGTTCTCTTGGGGCTTGTGGTTCTTTAGTTTGCGGCTCTCTGTCTATGAAATCACGGATAAGATCTTCTACCCTATCGCCTATTTCCCGACCAAATTCTCTCCCTACCCACCACCAAAAGTTCCACCAATGCGACCACCCCAAGTGCTACCAGCAGGACCAAGAACGGCTCCACCTACTGCACCTCCGACAGCTACTCCCATTGCACCACCCACTGCACCCCCAACAGCTCCTCCTAAAAATCTGCCTAATTCACCCCTTGCCTCTATTTTAGGACTAGCTACAGCCGTATTAACCATTGCACCGCATAAAACCACTACACAACTAAATGTTCTTAATCCACTCATAACAAATCCTTTCATAAAATTGAGATTCAAAGCATGTTTGGCACACCTTGATAAGAATATTTATACCACAACCCTATTAAAAGCGTTGTTACAAATCAGCCAAATACCACAAAAATCTCAATAAGTGTTTTGTTTATTCACAAATTAAAGGATTAAAATAAATAATTGGTTTTTAGCATTTTTTAAGCGTTTTGGAATGTCAAGTTTCAGGCATCAAAGCCTTTGATAGCGTTTTTACACCAACCGCTTAAAAATTGAACGCCTATTTTGAATATATTAGACGCTTTTTTATTTTTATGCTAAACTATTTTAAGTTTCAGCCGATATGACTTCATACAGAGTTTAAACCAACCATAAATAGTAGGGTTAATTCCATCTCGCTCTGTAATAGGTTTGAAACCATGCATCTAAGATTGACTCCTATCTTGTAAGTGCCATACTACAAGTTCCCATAATAAAAACTTCTAAAAATAAAAACCTACAGAGTGAGATGGAATTAACCTTTTTATGATTACAAAGGATAGCCAGTCTTAAATAACACAAAGGCAATACAAGCCTTGTAATATCATTAATCGCTATTCAAAATCACAGATATTTTGACATATCGTTCAATTTTTAGATAGCAGGGCTTACTCACAAATCTTTTAAAAACAAATTTTTATACCATATTTGTGAGCTTTCGTGTTAGAATGCGTGTTGAATTGATTTTAGGAGTGTAAAAATGCAGGTTTCACAATATCTGTATGAAAACGTGCGATCTATTTGGGGTGGTTGTATTTCCCATCCGTTTGTTCAAGGCATTGGGCATGGGACTTTAGGAAGAGATAAATTCCGTTTTTATATCATTCAAGATTATTTGTTCCTTTTAGAATACGCTAAGGTGTTTGCTCTAGGCGTAATTAAGGCTTGTGATGAAGCGGTGATGAGAGAGTTTTCTAACGCTATACAAGATATTTTAAATAACGAGATGAGTATCCATAACCATTACATTAGAGAACTTCAAATCACTCAAAAAGAATTGCAAAACGCGCGCCCCACTCCAGCTAACCAATCCTATACAAGCTACATGCTCACTGAAGGGTTTAAGGGCTCTATCAAAGAAGTTGCGGCGGCTGTTCTATCTTGTGGTTGGAGCTATTTAGTGATCGCGCAAAATTTAAGCCAAATCCCAAACGCTTTAGAGCATGCCTTTTATGGGCATTGGATTAAGGGCTATAGTTCCAAAGAATTTCAAGCGTGCGTAAATTGGAATATTAATTTGCTTGATTCTCTCACCCTCGCTTCTTCAAAACAAGAAATTGAAAAATTAAAGGATATTTTTATCGCTACAAGCGAATACGAATACCAATTTTGGGATATGGCGTATCAAAGTTAAATAAAGGTTTTTGTGCCGTTAGAAAAACGCAAGAGACGAAAATATCTATCTCTTGCAAAACGATTATTGAGCGTAAGCTTCTAGTTTGATCTCAATCTTTACCTCATCTCCAACGACAGCATTGCTAAAGGTTTTGCCGATACCAAAATCCTTGCGGTTGATTTTGCCTTCAGCTTGTAGCACCATGAATTCTTTTTTATTCATGGGGTTTTGTAAGGGGGCTTGGATTTTGGCTTCCAATACGACAGGTTTGGTTACGCCACGAAGAGTCAAATCCCCATGGATTTTACCATCTTCGTATTTGGTCATTTTAAAGCTCCCTTTGGGGTATTTCACCACATCAAAAAAATCCGCTGTTTTCAAATGGTTATCTCTTTTTCTATCCCTAGTATTGATGCTTTTCACATCAATATTGCCTTCAAAAACGCTGAGCACTTTAGTGTTAGGCTCTAGATCAATTTTGCCATCAAAATTATCAAACGCGCCTCTTGTTTCATTGAACGTGAAGTGCTTTACCTCAAACCACACGCTAGAGTTTGCCTTATCAATCGTATAAGGTTTTGCAAACGCCAAACTAACGCCCAAAAGGGTGAACATTAACGCTTTTTTCATTGTTTCCTCGCTTCATTTTGAATTAAAAACGCCAACTATACAACAAATTGGTTAATGGTAAAATACTCCTAATCGTCTGTTTTAAGGTATAATACAAAAAATCCCCATTAGGTAGGTGTTGTTATGATAAAAAAGACCCTTGCATCAGTTTTATTAGGATTGAGTTTGATGAGTGTGTTAGACGCTAAAGAGTGCGTTTCGCCGATAACAAGAAGCGTTAAGTATCATCAGCAAAGCGCTGAAATTAGAGCCTTGCAATTGCAAAGTTACAAAATGGCGAAAATGGCGCTAGACAATAACCTTAAGCTCGTTAAAGACAAAAAGCCAGCCGTCATCTTGGATTTAGATGAAACCGTTTTGAACACTTTTGATTATGCGGGCTATTTAGTCAAAAACTGCATTAAATACACCCCAGAAACTTGGGATAAATTTGAAAAAGAAGGCTCTCTTTCGCTCATTCCTGGAGCGCTAGACTTTTTAGAATACGCTAATTCTAAGGGCGTTAAGATTTTTTACATTTCTAACCGCACCCAAAAAAATAAGGCATTCACTTTAAAAACGCTCAAAAGCTTTAAGCTCCCCCAAGTGAGTGAAGAATCCGTTTTGTTAAAGGAAAAAGGCAAGCCTAAAGCCGTTAGGCGGGAGTTAGTCGCTAAGGATTATGCGATTGTTTTACAAGTGGGCGACACTTTGCATGATTTTGACGCGCTTTTTGCTAAAGACGCTAAAAACAGCCAAGAACAACAAGCCAAAGTCTTGCAAAACGCTCAAAAATTCGGCACAGAATGGATCATTTTACCTAATTCTCTCTATGGCACATGGGAAGATGGGCCTATAAAAGCATGGCAAAATAAAAAATAAAATTTATCCATCGCATAAGAACGATTTTTGCTAACATGACAAAAAATTTGATCTCTTAGGCGGAGTCATGGATTTTGTAGGGTTTGAAGATTTAAAATGTAAAGACAAAGAAAACTCTCAAAAAGTTTTTGTGATCCGTAACGACAAGTTAGGCGATTTTATTTTAGCGATTCCCGCTTTAATCGCTCTCAAGCATGCTTTTTTAGAAAAAGGCGTAGAAGTGTATTTGGGCGTGGTTGTGCCTAGCTATACCACCCCAATCGCTTTAGAATTCCCTTTCATTGATGAAGTCATCATAGAAGACAACCATTTAGCCACCACTCTCAAAAACCGCTCCATTGACGCTCTTATCTTTTTATTTTCTAATTTTAAAAACGCCAAACTCGCTTTCAGTTTGAGAAAATCCATTCCTTATATCCTAGCCCCAAAGACCAAAATCTATTCTTGGTTTTATCAAAAGAGCGTACGCCAAAATCGCTCTTTATGCTTAAAAACCGAATACGAATACAATTTGGACTTAATCCATGCGTTTTGTAAAGACTACGATCTCCCTAACGCTCAAATTAAAAAAATCGCATGGAAGCTTAAGGACAAATCCAAAGAGCGAACCATCATCGCTTCAAAACTCAACGCTAATGTTGATCTATTGTGGATCGGCGTGCATATGCATAGCGGAGGCAGTTCGCCCGTATTGCCTGCTTCGCATTTCATTGAGTTGATTACAATCTTGCATGAAAAATTAAGTTGTGAGATCATTCTTATTTGCGGGCCAGGCGAGAGAAAAGCCACAGAAGAACTCCTTAAAGAAGTCCCTTTCGCTCACCTCTATGATACGAGCCATAGTTTAGTGGATTTAGCCAAATTGTGCGCGAATTTAAGCGTCTATATCGGGAACGCTTCAGGCCCTTTGCATGTGAACGCTTTATTTGACAACCAATCTATCGGGTTTTACCCTAACGAACTCACCGCCTCTATTGCCAGATGGCGGCCTTTCAACGAACAATTTTTAGGCATCACCCCACCTAATGGCTCAAACGACATGAGTTTGATTGACATTCAAAAAGAAAGCGAAAAGATTGTGGGATTTATCACAAAAAATCTTTCTCATCATGTGCAAGAAAGATAACTGCAACAAACATTACGCAAGCGATCTTAAAACGCTCAAAAATTTAATCGGATTGAAGCGGTTTTTCGCATTCTTATTAAAATTTCTAATTTCCTCATAAATTGAGCCTTGAGGGATTCAATTTGAATTTAAGCTAGATTAGCTCTCGCACCAACTAGGCTCTAATAAGATCTAGCGCTCATTTATCTATTTCTTGTAAAATACGAATTTATTTTTAGTGTAAAGAAATTGATGATCAGTCTTATAGAAAAAGCCCCTTACATTCCCTACCCCCTAGCTCTTTATGAAAAGTTAGAGCAACGGCACACCTTGCTTTTTGAAAGCGCTGAGATTGAGAGCAAAGTACACACCAAATCCCTTTTAATGGCTAAGGCTTGTTTGAAGCTGGTTTGCAACCACAATATCGTAACCATCACTAGCCTAACGCCTAATGGCGGGGCGTTTTTGCAAAGATTGAGCGCGTTTTTTAAAACGCCTATACAAGACAACGCCCTAACCTTAATTTATACCAAAAATAAAAAAACGCAAGATGAGTTTTTAAAACTCTTTGAACCTAGCCCTTTTGACGCTTTAAGGGGGCTTTTTAAAAGCGTTAAAACAAAACCCAAACACCCTTTTACGCTCTTTAGCGCGGGTGTTTTTTCTTTTGAAATGCTCAATTTTTTTGAAGATTTGCCCCACTTAAAAGCACAAGACAACACCGCGCATGACTTTATTTTTTATGTCGCGCAAAATTTGATCATCATAGACCATAAAGAAAAAAGCGCTGAAATCTTAGGAGCGTGTTTTGATGAACGCTTTAAAACAGAGATAGCTAAAGAATTACAGGATTTAAAAGAGTTGACTAAAAACATCAAAAGCGATTTTATCCCTAAAAAAGCTAAGCAAAGCACAGAAGTTAGCGTTAGTTGTGATGATAGCGAGTTTGAAAAAAAGGTGTTATTCTTACAAGAAGAAATCAAAAAGGGCGAGATTTTTCAAGCGGTGTTGTCGCGCAGTTTTTATATGGAGTGCTTGGAGGGTTTGAGCGCGTATTATCATTTAAAGCTCTCTAATCCTAGCCCCTATATGTTCTATATCGAAGACAGCGATTTTATCCTTTTTGGGGCAAGCCCTGAGAGCGCTTTAAAATACAACGCTTTAACGAATACGGCTGAGATTTATCCCATTGCTGGCACTCGTTTAAGGGGTAAGGACAAACAAGGGAATATTGATGACGATTTAGATAGTAAAATGGAATTTGATTTGCAACACGACTATAAAGAAAGGGCTGAACACATCATGCTAGTGGATTTAGCCAGAAACGACATGGCCAGGGTTTCAAAAAAACGCTATTGCGACAAGCTTTTAAAGGTGGATAAATATTCCAATGTCATGCATTTAGTCTCAAGGGTTGTGGGGGAATTGAAAAAAGGGTGCGATAGTTTGCATGCTTATAGGAGTTTTATGAACGCCGGCACGCTCAGCGGAGCACCTAAAATCTCTGCGATCAAATTGATTTACCAACTAGAAAACCAAAGGAGAGGCTCTTATGGGGGGAGCGTGGGGTATTTAAATAGCGAGGGTTCTATGGATTCTTGCATCACTATCCGTTCATGTTTTGTTAAAAACAATAGAGCGGTGATCCAAGCAGGAGCTGGCATCGTGTTAGACAGCGTGCCGCAAAACGAAGCGAATGAAACAAGAGCCAAAGCGCAAGCCCTTATTGATGCGATCAGGAAAACAAGCTTATGAAAATCTTTTTTATAGATAATTTTGATTCTTTCTCTTATAATTTGGTGTATGAATTAGAGTGTTTGGGTTATGAAGTGGCTGTTTATCAAAACGATATTGATCCGAGTTATCTCATGGGCTTAATGAATGAAGAACCAAAAACCCCTTTATTGTTCATCTCGCCCGGGCCTGGTAACCCTAATAGTTCAGGCAATCTTTTAAAAATCATTGCAATGGCTAAAAAGAAATTCCCCATTTTAGGGGTTTGTTTAGGCTTGCAAGCCTTAGCGCAAAGCTATGGGGCTAAAATCATAAGGAGTAAAGAAATCGTGCATGGCAAAGCGACGACTATCGCGCTCAAAAAGCATGCCGTTTTTAAAGGTTTAGGGGAAAGCATGGTGGTGGGGCGTTACCATTCTTTAATGGCGAGCGGGTTGCCTAAAAATTTAGAAGTGATCGCTGAGCATGACAACATTCCTATGGCCATTATCAATGAAGAAGATAAAATTTTAGCTTACCAATTCCACCCTGAAAGCATCATGACTTTACAAGGGAGGGCGTTGTTAGAGCAAAGCGTGGGGTTTTTAAAAGAATTGTAATGAAAGACATTTTAAACGCCCTTTATCATCAAAAAGACTTGAACGATGAAGAAGTTAAAAAGTTATTCACGCTCATTATCAACGAAAAAGTAAGCCCCGCGCAACTTGGGGCGGTTTTATGTGCTTTAAAAATCAAGGGCGAGAGCTTTAAGGAGATTAGCGTCGCTGCAACCACGCTTTTAGAGCATGCCCCTAAGCCTTTTAACAGCGGCTTGGATTTAATAGACAATTGCGGCACGGGGGGCGATGGGTTAAAAACGATTAATATTAGCACGATTGCTGCGCTCATTGCCAGCTCTATGGGGTTGCCCATGGCTAAACATGGATCAAGGAGCGTGTCCAGTCATAGCGGGAGCGCGGATCTGTTGGAAAATTTGGGCGTGAATATTGAAATGAACCCCACGCAATTAGAGAATTGCTTCAAACAAACGCATTTTGGGTTTTTATTCGCGCCTTTATACCATCAAAGCTTCAGGAAATCCGCCCCTTTAAGAAAAGAGCTTTTCACTAAAACGATTTTCAATTGCTTAGGGCCTTTAATCAACCCTTTAAGGCCAAAAATCCAGCTTTTAGGCGTGTATGACAAATCCTTGTGTAAGACTATGGCGCTAGCGTTGAAGGCTTTAGGCGTTAAAAGGGCGATGGTGGTTAATGGAGGGGGGACAGATGAAATCGTGTTGCATGACATTACGCATGCGTGTGAATTGAAAAATAACGAAATTTTAGAGTATGACTTGAGCGCTAAAGATTTTGATTTGCTCCCCTATGATTTGAAAGAATTACAGATTGAAAACGCCAAAGAAAGCGTTCAAGCGTGTTTAGATATTTTAGAAAATAAAGGCAAAAATTCGCATACAATGGTGGTTGCGGCGAATGTGGCGAGTTTGTTGTATTTAAGCCATAGGGCTAAAGATTTAAAAGAGGGCGTGGGCATGACTTTAGAACATTTAAAAACCAAAGCGCCTTATGCTCATTTACAAAAAATCATAAGGTTAAGCCATGCCTAGCGTGTTAGAAAACATCCTTAAAGACAAACTCCTAGAAGTCTCTATGCTTAAAAAAAATCACACCTTGCCCGCAAACATAACCCCAAGCGATAGGGATTTTAAAAAAGCGTTATTGGAAAAAAGGACAAGCTTTATTTTAGAGTGTAAAAAAGCATCGCCCTCTAAAGGTTTGATCAGAGAAGATTTTGATCTATTAAAAATAACGAAAACTTATGAAAAATTTGCCTCTTGCGTTTCAGTTTTAGCCGATTCTAAACATTTTTTAGGCTCTTATGAAAACATTAAGATCGTTTCGCAGCATTCCACCAAGCCCATTTTGTGTAAAGATTTTATCATTGACGCTTTTCAGATCAAACTCGCTAGGGTTATGGGAGCTAATGCGGTGCTTTTAATGTTAAGCGCGTTAGATGATAAAAATTATTTAGAGCTTTTTAATCTCGCTAAATCCTTAAACATGAGCGTTTTAACTGAAGTTTCCAACCAGCAAGAAATTGAGCGCTTGCTCAAACTCCAATACGACATTATAGGCATCAATAACAGGGATTTACATACCTTAAAAACCGATATTGACCACACGCTGGAATTACGCCCCCTTTTGCCTAAAGACGCGCTCATTATCAGCGAGTCCGGTATTTATTCGCATGCGCAAATCAAAGCCCTAGCCCCTTATGTGAATGGCTTTTTAGTGGGCAGCTCTTTAATGAAAGAAAAGGATTTGAAAAAAGCGTGCGCTAAATTGATTTTAGGCGAAAATAAAGTGTGCGGGCTTACAAGGATTAAAGACGCCAAAGCCGTTTATAAAAACCATTTTATTTATGGGGGTTTGATTTTTGAAAAATCTTCGCCCCGATACATCAAGCCTAAAGAAGCCTTAAAGATCACAAAAGCGGTTAAAAAACTGGATTTTGTAGGCGTGTTTGTGAAAGATAAAATTAAAAAAATCCAAAAAATCGTTAAAAAGCTTGATTTAAAAGCGGTGCAGCTTTATAACTATTCGCCTAAAGAAATCGCTCAATTGAAAAAATCGCTCCCTAAAACTTGCGCGATCTGGCAAGTAGTGAGCGTGGCGGATTCTAAAGATTTAACGCCTAAAACTAAAGAGGCCTCTCTAATCTTATACGACACTAAGGGGGATAAAAAGGGAGGCAATGGCGTGAGTTTTGATTGGGAAATTTTAGAAAATGCCAAAACGCCTTTCATGCTAGCTGGTGGGCTTAATTTGGATAACATTCAAAAAGCCTTGAAAATTAAAGCGTTGGGTTTGGATTTCAATTCAGGTTTAGAAATAAGCCCTGGGATTAAAAATAAGGATAAAATCAAGCAATTAGCCCGAATGTTAAGAGAGTATTAAAATGAATAAAAAAGCGTATTTTGGGGAGTTTGGAGGGAGTTTTGTTTCAGAGTTGTTAGTGCCTGCATTAAGAGAGTTAGAACAGGCGTTTGATGCGTGTTTGAAAGATGAGGAATTTCAAAAAGAATATTTTCATCTTTTAAAGGATTTTGTGGGCCGTCCCAGCCCTTTAACCTTGTGTCAAAATATCGTTTCTAACCCTAAAGTCAAGCTTTATTTAAAACGAGAGGATTTAATCCATGGCGGGGCACACAAGACCAATCAAGCCTTAGGGCAAGCCCTTTTAGCGAAAAAAATGGGTAAAACAAGGATCATCGCTGAAACAGGTGCCGGTCAGCATGGCGTGGCGACGGCTATCGCTTGCGCGTTATTGGGTTTAAAATGCGTGATTTTTATGGGAGAAAAAGACATCAAGCGCCAGGAAATGAATGTTTTTAGAATGCGCTTATTAGGCGCTGAAGTGAGAGAGGTTAATTCAGGGAGCGCGACGCTTAAAGACGCTGTGAATGAAGCCTTAAGAGATTGGGCGAGCAGTTACAAGGACACGCATTATTTGCTAGGCACAGCCGCCGGGCCGCACCCTTACCCCACAATGGTTAAAACCTTTCAAAAAATGATAGGCGATGAGGTTAAAAGCCAGATTTTAGAAAAAGAAAACCGCTTGCCTGATTATGTTATCGCATGCGTTGGAGGGGGGTCTAACGCTATAGGGATATTCAGCGCGTTTTTAAACGATAAAGAAGTGAAACTCATAGGCGTAGAGCCGGCGGGTTTAGGGCTAGAAACCAATAAGCATGGGGCGACTTTGAATAAGGGGCGTGTGGGGATTTTGCATGGGAATAAAACCTATCTTTTACAAGATGATGAAGGCCAGATTACAGAAAGCCATAGCATTAGCGCCGGGCTTGATTATCCAGGAGTGGGGCCAGAACACAGCTATTTAAAAGAGAGTAAGCGTGCGGTTTATGAAAGCGCAAGCGATCTTGAAGCGCTAGAGGCCTTTAGCTTGTTGTGCCAAAAAGAAGGCATTATCCCAGCGCTAGAAAGCTCACACGCTTTAGCGTATGCTTTAAAACTCGCTCAAAAATGCGAAGAAGAAAGCATCATCGTAGTGAATTTAAGCGGTCGGGGGGATAAGGATTTAAGCACCGTTTATAACGCTTTAAAAGGAGGTTTAAAATGAGGTATCAAAACATGTTTGAAACCTTAAAAAAACAAGATAAAATGGCGTTTATCCCGTTTGTAACCTTGGGCGATCCTAATTATGAATGGAGTTTTGAAATCATTAAAACCTTAATTATTAGCGGGGTGAGCGCTTTGGAATTGGGTCTTGCTTTTTCTGATCCTGTAGCGGATGGCACCACCATACAAGCGAGCCATTTAAGAGCGTTAAAACACGCTTCTATGGCTAAAAATTTCCAGCTTTTAAAAAAGATTAGAGGTTACAACCATGATATTCCCATAGGGCTTTTAGCGTATGCGAATTTAATTTTTTCTTATGGCGTTGATGGTTTTTACGCTCAAGCTAAAGAATGCGGCGTGGATAGCGTTTTAATAGCGGACATGCCCCTAATAGAAAAAGAATTGGTCATCAAATCCGCTCAAAAACACCAAATCAAACAAATCTTTATCGCCAGCCCTAATGCGAGCAGTAAGGATTTAGAACAAACCGCTACGCATTCGCAAGGCTATATCTACACTTTAGCCAGGAGTGGGGTTACAGGGGTGAGCCATACTTTAGAAAATGACGCGAGCGCTATTATTAAAACCCTAAAAACCTTTAGCTCTACCCCAGCCTTATTGGGCTTTGGCATTTCCAAAAAAGAACACATCACAAACGCTAAAGAAATGGGCGCTGATGGCGTGATTTGCGGATCAGCGTTAGTCAAAATCATAGAAGAAAATTTAAACAATGAAGACGCCATGCTAGAAAAAATTAAGGGGTTTATAGGAGGAATGATTTCTTAAAGGGCTTTTAGGCTTTGTTGCATCAAAAGACTAAAAATTATCAAGCTTTATTATATGTGCGTTATGGTGTTAGCGTAGAAAATACCGCCATAAGTCTGACAACAAGAGATAGCCTTGCAGTGTGGTTGATAGCGGCTTAAAATCGCAGGTATTTTGATAATAAAAAAGACTGATTTTTATTAGAGGGTTCTAGTTAGGAAGCCCTTTGCTTTAGCAAGGGGCAGTTTCACACATACCAAGTCATAAGCGATTATGGTCTTTTTAGGGTGCTAGAAACCCCTTTTACTTTACCTAGTTTTAAAGGGGAGCAAATCTCGCTTTAGCTCTGCGTCTAAATCGGTGGTGTTGGTGTATCAAAAACTAGCAAGCTTATACAAGATTGCTAAACTCTATAATAATTGCTTTTATTGTCTCAAAAGATTTTTCTTGGTAGAGTAATCTGTATGGAAAATTATAAAGTAGGATATTTCTATCTAGGGGGTATTGTTGTTGGTAGGATTTGAAATAATATGCAATACTCTTTAAATTATCAAGATTATCAGAGCTTTCTTTTTCGTATTCTGGAGTAGGGAGATGATGGATAAAACGATTATGCTTGTCTAAACACCAAGACTGATGCTCGTAAGTATAGATGATAAAATTATGCCAATATTTATCTATAATTGTAGGAATCATTCCTTGATGTTTGGTATTTAGCCAACGCTCAAATTCTTGGTGTAGAATGAGAGAGTTATCCTCTAGCATCTCTATATCTTGCTTATGCAAATTATCTTTTTGCAATTCTTTTAAGGTTCTTTGAGCTATTTTTTCAATTCTATAAGTTTTTTCCCATTTATCACCCACTTTTTTTAAGAAAAATGGTGAAGAATGAGCTAGATTTTCTATCTCGCTAGCATGTTTTTTTAACATTGTGCGGTCTTTAATCACTTCTTCTAGTCTAAAGGGACTAGAAGTTCTATAATTATGAACTTGGTAGTTTAATTTTTTTAAAAAACCAAGAAACTCAGCATTCGTGGTTTGCAAAACCTTACTAACCTTTCTCGCATTCTGGTGCATCTATTTTACATGTGTCATTATCGCATGTTGGATAAAAACTTTTGCAACCGCTTGCTTCAAGAATCAATTTAACTTGATGTTTATTTTCAATGTTCTCAACTGCTTGTTTAAAATCTTCTTGTGTCATTTGAAATTTCTCCGTATGTTATGGTTTAGTATCTATTCTCTTTCGCTATTTTTAGTAAGTTGGTTAATGCCATCCACTAATGTTCGAATCGCGCTTTCTGTTTCTGTTTTACACTGAAACATAATTGTTTTTGTTTCGTAGGTATTGACAATCTCTCCATCACGACTATGACGACTTGCCCATTTGGTTTCGTTGTGCTTGAAAAACCCAAGAGTTCAAGAAGTTTTCTAAGAACTTCAATGCCATTGCATTTAATGGTGTTACTTTTTTTATCACCCATGCTAACTTCCTTTTTTTTTTTTTTTGGTTTTGCTAATCTAACCTAGATAACATGCGGTAGTATAGTCAACTTCAACTTCAACTTCAACTTAGCTTAAATAGTGCAAAAAAAATTTGAGATCTTATGATTTTATGTGTGGTTTTAAAGCAACTTATTTAATTGATCCAATATTTTTAAGAGCAAGGGATATGAAATGAGATTATCCCAAGCTCTATTTTAAAGTTTTTCTAATAACCCAAGCAACGCCCTTTTATATTCCAACGCCGTTGTTTCATCCTTGCCTTCAAAGCGGCTGACTAAATAGGGGGTGGTGTTGCTTGCGCGAATAAGCCCAAAGCCATGTTCAAAAACCACTCTCACGCCATCAATGCTGATGATTTCTTTGATTGTAGGGAAATGGCTTGGCGGGTTTTTAAGCGCTTCTTGTAAGTTATGAATGATTTCAAATTTTTCTTCTTCGCTCACGGCGATTTTTTCTTCAGGCGTGGTGTAGGAATAGGGGAGGTTTTTAATGGTGTTTTCCAAATCGCTTGGGGTTTGTTCAAGCAATAATTCTAAAGCCCTTAAGCATGCATAAAGAGCGTCATCATAGCCAAAATAGCGTTCTTTAAAAAAGATATGCCCGCTCATTTCAGCCGCAAAATGCGCGTTGATTTCTTTGAGCTTGATTTTTAAATTGCTATGCCCGGTTTTATACATGAGCGTCTTACCAAAAGTATTGATTGCGTTATACATCACTTGAGAACATTTGACTTCGCCTATCACAAAGGGGGTGATGCCTTGAGCATGCAAGCGTTTAGCGAATAAAATCGCTAATTCATCGCCCGCATAAATATGATGAGAGCTTAGCATCGCAATCCTATCCGCATCGCCATCAAAAGCAAAGCCTATTAAAATAGCGTTTTCTCGCATGTGTTTTTCTAAATCTTTTAAGTTTTTCGCTTCGCTAGGATCTGGGTGGTGGTTAGGGAAATTCCCATCAGGGTCGCTATAAAGGCTGCTAAAATCAATGTTTAAAGCCTTTAAAATCGGCTCTAACCCTAACGCTCCCACGCCATTACCAAAATCTAAGGCGATTTTGTATTTAAGATTTTTTAAATGCTGAAAATCCTTGATCAAATAGCGCTGATACGCTTCTAGGGCATTGACTTTCTCTGGTGTTTCTTTTAGGGGTTTTATTTCATGCTTTGCGTTTAAAAGCGTGTCTTTTAAAGCCTGAATGTCCTTGCCATAAAACGGGTTTTGGTTGAGCGTGATTTTAAAGCCGTTGTATTCTTTGGGGTTGTGAGAGCCAGTGATCATGATGGAATTAGGGCATTGAATGCCATTGATTTCATTAAAGGCCACAAAATACGCTACCGGTGTGGGGATTAGCCCTAAATCATACACTTTTAAGCCGCTTGATTGCAACCCCGCGCTCAAAGCTTCAAATAAAAAGCGCCCATGCACCCTTGCGTCATGCCCTACAAACACGCTTTTATCGTATTCTCGCATGATTTTCCCCAACTCCACGCCGATACTAAAAGCCGTATTTTCATCTAAAGTGGTGGGGTAAATGCCTCTAATATCGTATTCTCTAAAAATGCTAATGTCCATTCATGACTCCTTGTTTTTGAATAAATTTAAACCCTGTTCGCATAAATTCTGCCATGCGTTTGTTCGATCTTTTTGTTTTAACTGAACGCATTTTTCTAAACTGGCTTTGGATTTTGCTTTTTGATTGGTTAAATCCAATAAGCTGGATTGCAAGTATAAGGCTTTTTGGTGATCTTCTAAAGAAAGCCTGCGGTTTAAGAGTTTGTCTAGCGTTTCTAACGCTTTTGAATAGTCTTTGGTGGTTCTGTAAGCGTCAATAAGGGCAAATTCACTAAAGGGCGTGTAAGAATAGTCCTTGTAAGTGTCTTGGAGTTTGAGCAAGCTTGTGGCATAAATTTTGACGCTTTTAGGGTCTTTTTCATTCTCTAGCAATTTAAAATAAACTAACGCCATGCGTTTATCGTCTTTGAAATGCTTTTCTAAAAACGCATGCAAATTGAGGGCCAATTCTTTTTCATTACTTTGCATGTAATCTGAAAATAACACAAAAGCAATATCATAAAACTCTTTTTTATTTAAGTTTTGAGCGAGGATTAAGGCGTCTTTAGAAGCCAGAGTGGAATTTTTAAAATCCCCTAAGCGGTAGTAATTGCGCCCCAAACGATAAAGCCATGTTAATTTCTCGCTAGGGGTTTTAGCCGCTTTTAAAGCGTTTAGGGCAATAATTTGCGCTTTTTCTTTAAGCGATGCGAAATACAAGCAATCAAAGGCTTGGATTTCTTCTTTGGGGGTAAATTCAAAGGCGGTGATTTGGGATAAGTATTTTAAAGCTTCTTCGCAACGATGATCCTCTAATGGGGTTTTAGCAAGGACATTGAGCGTTTTTTGGATTAAAGGAGAATCTTTAGGCAAATTTTTTTGCATGCCTAACACTTCAGCATAGCGCTTATTGTCAAACAAGAGTTGGGCTTTCAACTCTAAAGCCTTTTGGGCTTCATTAGAATTAGGGAAATTTTGAATGATTTTATCGTAGTGGGCGATTTTTTCTTGCGTGTTCCCTTCCATTGAAAAAAGGGCTTTTTCATCGCGCGCTCTAACGACAGAAGCCCGCTCCAATTCCGCATGGTCTTGCAAATATCGCAAATTATAAAGGTGGGCGTTTTTAAAGTCCTTGATCCTTGCATACAACGCCCCTAAATCATAGAGTGCTTGCTCTTTAGCTTTCACATCATCATCTTGATTGAGGAGCAATTGAGCGATTTCAATCGCGCTTTCATTCATCTGGTTTTTTTTCAATAACTTGAGCAAGTCTAGGGCTGATTCGCTATGCATAGAAAGATAATCAGGGTTGGATTGAACCACCTTATCAATGAGGTATTTAGCGTTATTAAAGTTTTGATAGTTTATCTCTGCTTCAGCCCAATTAAGCGCGATTTCACTCGCGCTCTCTTTGTCTTTGGCGTTGGAAAAAGCTTCTTTAAAAAGCATGCTAGCGCTGCTCAAATCAGAAGCTTCAGCCGCTTCAATGGCTAAACGCATCTGGGCTAAGGGAGCGTAGCGGGAGTTTTTGTATTCTAAAAGAATGCGTTTGTAATAGCGCATGGCCTGTTTGTAATTGTTGTTTTCATCTAAAGCTTTGGCGACATAGTATAACGCTTCAGGGATATTGGGGTCAGTCGGGTAATTTTTAATCCATTGGGTGCCAATATCTATGAGTAAGGATTTTTTAATGCCTAATTTACCTAATGCGATAATTTCCAATAAATACAAGTCTTTTTTAAAAATCGTTTGAGGGTAATTTTTAAACGCACGGCTGATCGTGCGTAAGGCGTCAAAATAGGCTTGCGAATCCATTTGTTTTTTAGCCTCTAAATAGGCGTTTAAATCATAGCCCTTTGTGGTGAGTAGGGGTTTGTTATTCACATCCAGCTCTTGAATGATAGGGGTTTGAGCGTCTTTAATGGTAATGGGGAAATTCAAGCCTTTTTGAGCGTTGTCTTTTTCGCTCAAAAAAGGGATTTTTTGATCATAGCCTATGATTTGCCACATCTTGGCTTTAGCGTCGTTTTCCACAAAAAGGGGAATCGCTTTTTTATAATCCCTATCAAAAGAAAAAAGGGTGAGTCTTCGCATCACTTTGGGTTTGATGTGTAAAATGAATTGTTGCTGGCGCATAGAATAGGTGATATTGAAAAAAGCGTTTTCTAAAGGGGTAAAGCCCTCTTTAGGAATAGAATCTATCACGCATTCTATGGGGCGTTTAGCGTGTATAATAGATAAAGACGCTTCAATCCCGCTCGGCGGTTTTTCATTAATGTAAGAGCAAGAAAACGCCTTATCGTTTCGTAAGGTTAAAACCGAAAAATCTTCCCCCCCTTCTTTGCCTTGCGTGAGCGTGAGGCTTAAAGCGTTGAGTGAATGGGAGAGTAAGCCCATTAAAAGAAAGATTTTTGACTTAGGCCACAAACTCTAAAAGCCCTCGCATCATAAACACAGAGAACAAGCACGCTAACGCCATGGCAATAACGACCGCATAAATGGGCATGGTAGCGTTTTGGGTGTAAATATCGTTTTGAGCGTAGCTTTGGGTTTGTAAGGGCTTATTGAAAAACATCGCCACGAGCCAACGGAAATAATAAAACGCAGCCACTGCGCTATTAACTAACATCACCACCGCTAAAAGAATGTGATTGCTCTCTAACGCGCTTTCAACGGCTAAAAATTTCCCCCAAAACACGCTAAAAGGCGGGATCCCTGCAAGCCCAAAAACAAAAATAGCGCCCAAGATCGCCACTAAGGGGTGGGTTTTGATAAGGCCGTTGAATTTAGAATAGGGGTGATCGTAGCGTTCATCCCATGTTTTTTCCCGGCTTTTTAAGAGCCATAAAAGGCCAAAAGCCCCAATGTAAGTGAATGCGAACATGAACCAATAAACAAACATCGCTTGTTGGCTATCTTCAGTGTGGATAAACACGCACGCTAAAGCGAACCCAGAATGCGAAATAGAACTATAAGCGAGCATCCTTTTGACATCTTCTTGCCATAAAGCAATGAAATTAGGAATGGTGATGGTCATAAGAATCAAAACATAAAAAATGTCTTCTACCCAAGCGGTATGAGTGTCTATAAACGCCCCAAAAAGGCGAGTCGCTACCACAAAGCCAGCGATTTTAGGCACAATGGAAATATAGCTCGCAAAGACTGGGTTATTGCCCTCATACACATCAGGCATCCAGGTATGGAAAGGCACTAAAGAAACCTTAAAGCCAATCGCTCCAATCAAAAAAATAGCGCCCATCGCAAAGAGCATGGGGTTTGTGATGCCCTCAGTGTGTAAGTATAGGGTAATGACTTCAAGATTCAAGCTCCCTGTAAGCAAGTAAAAAGCCATCGCGCCCATAGCAAAAAACGCGCTCGCCATCGCCCCCATGGTGAAATACTTGATCCCTGCTTCTAAGCCGTAGCGTTTATCGCTCAACGCCATTAACACACAAAGGGGCAAGGACGCCGTTTCTAACCCAATAAGGATTAGCAACAAATGGTTGCTTGAAACCATGAACTGAAAGCCGGCGACAATAAACAAGTATAGGGAATAAAATTCAGCGGTCTGAAATTCGTTGAAGCGTTCTTTTGAAAGGGCTAAGAAAATGAGAAAAAAAGCTGAAATTAAGACAATGCTTTGAGAGATGAGCGAGAGAGTATCTAGGCTTAAAAACCCAAAAAAAGCGTTTTCCTGCTCTTCTAACCCTAAAACCACCAAAAAATCCAAAACCAAAAAGAGCATGCATAAAAACACATTCAAATTGCGCGAAAACCTGGAAGTGAAAGCGTTGATTAAGAGCGTGAAAATCCCCCCACACACCAACACCAGCATGGGTAAAATGCTCTCAAAATTAAAGCTATCAAAAGAGATGTGGAGACTATCTATTAACATAAGAGACCTCTTTTATCTTAGTGTCCAATGAACCTAAAAAAGGGAGCGAGCGGATTTCTATCACCTCTAAAAGCTGCTTAGAGCCTTGCTCAATCGGTTTTAAAAGGATTTTAGGATAAATCCCTAAAATCAAAATCAAAGCTAAAATCACGCTTAAAACCCCTACCTCACGAGCGTTTAAATCTTCAAACACGCTGATTTGGTTGTTCCCGGTTTTTAAGTTGCCAAAGAACACGTTTTTATATGAAGTGAGCATGTAAACCGCTGATAGAATGATGCTTGTCCCGGCAATGATAGCCAAAAGAGGGTAAGTGGCAAAAAACCCCAACAAGCTCAAAAACTCTCCTACAAAACCAATGCTTAAAGGCATGCCCACGTTCGCCATTAAAACGATCATAAAAAAGGCGGCAAAAACAGGAGCGCTTTTAGCGATCGATCCAAAGCGAGCGATTTCTAAACTGCTGGTGCGTTCTTCTAAGATGCCAGCGAGCAAGAATAGCCCCATGACGATAATACCATGCGCAAACATCATAAACACCGCCCCTGAAATCCCCTCAACATTGAAAGAAAAAACCCCAAGCACCACGACTCCCATGTGCGAGAACGAGCTATAAGCGATGAGGGTTTTTAAATCTTTTTGGGTGTAAGCTAAAAAGCCTCCATAAATGATCATGCACAGCGCCACAATGGCTATGGGGGTTAAATAAATCTCTGAAAGCTCAGGAAAAAGCGGGATCAAGAAGCGCAATAAGGCGTAAGTCCCCATTTTAGAAAGCAAGGCTGAAAGCATGACAGAGCCTAAAGTGGGGGCGTTAGAATACGCATAAGGCAGCCATGTGTGTAAGGGAAAGAGCGGGATTTTAACCGCAATCCCTATTAAGAAAGCCACAAAGAGCCAGGTTTTAATCCCGCTAGAAAAATTCAACTGATACCAGTCTAAAATATCAAAACTCATCATGCCGTAATTATTCGCATAGTCATACCCGATGTATAAAATGCCTAAAAGCATGCATAACGACGCTAAAAAGGTGTAGAGGAAAAACTTCATGCCAGAATAGATTTTGTTATTACGGCCAAAACGACCGATGAGGTATAAGACCGGCAAGAGCGAGATTTCCCAAAAAGCGTAGAAAAAGATCACATTAAGAGAAGAAAACACGCCCATCAAAATCCCCTCTAGCAATAAAAGACAAATCGCAAAGTCTTTACGACGCTCTTTGACATAAATCACGGACAATAACACCACAATAGCGTTTAAAAGCAACAAAAAGAGCGCGATGCCATCAACGCCCACATGGTAATTCACGCCAATTTGATAAGCTAATTCTTTCGTTTCTTCAAACTGCATGCCTGCGGTTTGAACATCAAACCCATGCCATAACAACAAGACCAATAACAATTCAATCAAGGCGATGACGATCGCATACGCCCTACTCGCTTGATCGCTCATAAAGAACGCTAATAGCGCGCTCAGCATGGGGAAAAAGATCACCACACTTAAAAGATGCGCATGTAAAAACTGCATTTCTTATCTCCCAAAAAAAGCTACAAACGCTAACAAGATTAAAACCCCAGCCACCATGAAGCGCAGCATGGAGGTTAAATTCCCATCTTGGCTAGCCCTAAACACACGCCCTATAACAAAAACGCTTCTTCCTATGGTATCCACTATCGTATCAATGATCCTTAATTCCACGACCTGGTGCAAGAATGAAGCGATAGTGCTAAAAACTTTTGCAATCCCTTGATAGAGCTGTGGGATATAGTATTGGTTGAGCAAGAGCTTGTATAAAAAGCCCCCCTCTTTTTTGGAAGTGATACCATTTTTATATTTAAATATGGCGTAGGCGATACTCAACAACACCACTATGGTGGTGATACTGATTAAAAGAGTGAGCGGGACTGGATACTCTCCAACGCTAGGGATCACTTGAGAGATGAAATGAAAAAACGGCTCTTCAAAAAACCCGGCAATGACCGCTAAAATCCCTAACGGCAGCATGCTTAAAAGCATGAAATTTTGAGCCTCATGGGGGTGGTTGATTTCGTGCTGTTTGGGCGCAAAAAACACCAGCATGATGAGCCTGAAGCTATAAAAAGCGGTAAAGATCGCCCCAATCAAAAGAACAAACCATAAAATGTGGTGGTGCATCCCAAAAGCCACTTCTAAAATCTTGTCTTTGGAGAAATAGCCTGCAAAGGGGTAGATCCCACACAAAGCCACTGACCCTATAATCATAAAGATCGCTGTGATTTTCATGGGCTTGTATAAAGCGCCCATTTTGGTAATATCCAAATTGTCTTCCATCGCATGCATGATATTGCCTGAGCCTAAGAAAAGGAGCGATTTGAAAAACGCATGCGTGAAGAGGTGGAAAAGCGCGATCGCATAAGCCCCAAGACCGGCCGCTACAAACATATAGCCTAATTGAGAAAGCGTGGAATAAGCCACGATGCGCTTTAGATCCTTATTGACTAAAGCCATGCTCGCCCCAAAAAGAGCCACAAACGCCCCTAAGCATGCGATGAAATAGCCCACTTCAAACACCGCGCTATACAAAGGGTTGGCTCTAATGACCAGATACACCCCAGCAGTTACCATTGTCGCTGCATGGATGAGGGCGGATACGGGGGTTGGCCCCTCCATAGCGTTGGCTAACCATGTGTGCATGGGGAATTGCGCACTCTTCCCCATAGCGCCAATGAAAAGAAACACGCTGATGTAAAAGAGCATGGAATAATCGGCGTTATTGAGCATGCTAAAGACTTCTTTATACTGGAGGGTGCCAAAATTCCAAAAGATCAAAATAATCCCCATGAGCATGCCTAAATCCGTGATCCGATTCATCACAAAAGCTTCAATGGAAGCGTCATTCGCGCTTTTTTTATGATACCAAAAGCCAATGAGCAAGTAAGAGCATAGCCCCACCCCTTCCCAACCAATGAAAAGCCCTAAAAAATTATCGCTCAACACCAAAATCAGCATGGAAAACACAAAGCCGCTGAGGTAGGAAAAATAGCGGTTAAACCCTGTATCATGCTCCATATAGCCTATGGAATACACATGCACTAAGAAAGAAACTAAAGTGACCACAACAATCATGACCGCATTGACATTATCCAGCATGAGAGAAAAGCCGACTTTAAAATTCCCTATCACGATCCAATCAAACAAATATTTTTCATAGCTTTGATGATGCCATGCTTGAATGAAAAGAACTACTGCGCCAATTAAAGAAACCAGCACGCACAAAGAATTGAAAACGCCCACATGCAACGCTTTAGCTTTAGCCCCAAACAGCCCCGCATAAATCGCACCGATTAAAGGCAAAAACAACACCACTGACAGCAAAGAAGAATATTGCATGCTTAACCTTTCATAGCGTTTAAAGAATCAATATCTAAGCTCTTGTATTTCTTAAACCACAAAATCACCAAGCCCAAACCAATAGCCACCTCACTAGCGGCAATAGCGATAATAAAGAGCGCGAACATCTGCCCGTCTAAATTGTGCGTGTATCTAGAGATCGCTACAAAACCGATATTGATCGCATTGAGCATGATTTCTGTGGAAAAAAAGAGCAATAGAATGTTTTTGCGTTTCAGCATGCCCGCTAAACCAATGCAAAAGAGCAACCCTGAAACAATCAAATAGTGGTTTAACCCTATCATAGAGATTCCTTTATAAAATGCGTGTGATTTTTCCCATGGATTTTTTGAATCCCTGTAGCGATGCCTCCAACCATAGCGACTAAAAGCATTAAAGCCGCCGCTTCAAAGGGAATGAGGTAATTGGTGAAAAGCACATAGCCAATCGCTTTAATGTTAGGGATTTGCGCATCAATAGCGTTGGAATTGACTTGCTTAGAAAGGTTTTCGCCAATGCTAGGAGCGCTTAAAATCAAGGTGAGCAACAGCGCCACGCCAAATGAAAGAACGCACAAGATTTTAGGGCTTTGCTTGCGTTCAACCACTTCTGCAGCGGAGTTGAAAAACATCATGCCAAACGCATACATCACAATGACCGCGCCCACATACACCGTGATTTGCACCACGCCCAAAAACTCAGCGTCCAGTAAAAAGAAAAAAGCAGAGATAAAAACCATGCTGCTAGCGAGAGCGGTGATGGCATAGAGGATATTCGTGGTGGTGATCACCACTAACGCCATGCTTAAAGTAAGGATCGCAAAGAAATAAAAGGCAATGGTTTCAAACATTTTCATCTCCCTTATTACTTTCTGGGCTTGCTAGAGACTCTTCTTTGGATTCTTCTTTTGAAGGCTCTTGGACATAATCTAAAGGGGTGGCTTGCATGCGTTCGTTATAATTAGGGCTTACCGCACCAAAGCCTAAAAATTCGGCATGCGAGCAGTTTTTAGCGTCTTGTTCGCTCGTTAGAAACTCGCTTTTAGAGCCGTATTGGGAGCGTTGGGTGCTGGCGTTTTCAAACCGATTCCCCATAACGATCGCCAATTCTGGGCAAACTTCCGCGCACAACCCGCAATAAATGCAACGCCCCAAATTGATCGTGTAAGAATCGATCTTTTTGCGGTTGTCTTCGCCCTTATGCGTGATGATCCTTATGCAATTGCTCGTGCAAATCTTTTCGCACAGCCCACAACCAATACACCTTTCAGAGCCTGAGTCTAAAAGCCGTTGCAGATTATGCACCGCGCGATAGCGTGGGCTTAAGGGGAGTTGCTCCATAGGGTAATGGATGGTTACGCTTGGGCTAAAAAATTCCTTGATCGTAAGCCCTAACCCTTTGAATAGATCCAAACCCAAGCTCGTTTTAATGGTGTCTTTAAACTGCTCGGTCGCGCTATGGATTTCGGCTCGTTTAGGAAGTTGCTTGTATTCTTGTTTGGCCATAAAACCTCCTTTAAATTAAAATGATAATGCCTGTTAGCACGATGTTCAATAACGCTAAAGGCAGCATGATTTTCCAACACATGTTCATCAACTGATCGGGTCTTACATGCGGATAAGTCGCTCTAACCCACATGGATAAAAAGACAAAAAAGCCCGCTTTGATTAAAATCGCTATGCCCCCAGGGATAAAGCCCCATGCGTTAAACCCACCAAAAAACACAATAGAAATCACAAAAGAAAAAGCGAATAAATGCGCGTATTCCGCTAAAAAGAACATGCCCCATTTCAAGCCGCTGTATTCGGTGCAATACCCCGCCACGATCTCGGCTTCATGCTCTAACAAGTCAAAGGGGGTTCGATTCAATTCAGCGTAGCTTGCGATCAAAAACAAAACAAACGCTAGAGGCTGCTTAAACACAAGCCAGTCTAAAAACCCACCGCTTTGGTAATGATTGATTTCCACCAAAGAGAGCGATCCTACCACCATTAAGGGGGCTAGAATGGTTAAGGTGCTGACCACTTCAAAGCTGAGCAGTTGGATCGTCGCTCTCGCTGAGCCAATTAAGGAGTATTTGTTATTGGAGGCAAGCCCGGCTAAAATGGGTGCATAAATCCCTGCTGAACCCACGGCCAAGAAAAACAAAAAGCCAATGTTGATGTCAGAAATAAGGGGCTTGATCTCATAGCCAAACAGAGTGAAATTAGGGAAAAAGGGGATAGGCGCCATGGACACAAACGCGCTCACCATCGCAATAATGGGCGCTAGCGTGAAAATGAATTTGTTCGCGCCTTGGGGGATAATGTCTTCTTTAGTGAAAAGCTTAATGCCGTCTGCTGCGACTTGCAAAAGCCCAAAAGGCCCCACATAACAAGGCCCTAAACGGCGTTGGAAATAGGCTAACACTTTCCTTTCAATATAAGTGGCAAAGCCTCCTAAAGCCGAAAAAACAGCGACTAAAATCAAAATTTTAATCAAGGTTTCAATGATATAAGCGCTCATGCTTGCTCCTTTAAATCCACGCTATCAAACACGCCCTCTCTAAAAAAGCTAGAATGGTTTGTCAAAAGAGAAGGCGAAATGACAAACACCTCCTGATCCAAGCTCTCATCAAGATACAAAACGCCTGTTAATTCCTCTTCTTCTTTAGTTAAAGTGATGTTTTGCCCCACTTCTTTATTCAATTTTTTTAAGAAGGCTTTAGACACATAGACACCGGCTTTTAATTGCAGATTCTCGCTTTTATTGGTGGCGTTATTGAATTGCGTTTCTGGGTATTTTAAATAAGCGTTGAAAACGATTTTTTCTTTTAAAGGCTTGATAGGCTCGCATTCTGTGGTTTCGCATTCTTTAGCGCTGTTTTCAAAATGGCTTGTTCCTAATAAATAGCCTCTGTGATTAGCCCTGTCGTTAGTGAAATAATTGGTTAGATGATCAAACTCTAAGGCTTTAAAGCCCGCTTCTGTAGGGAGTTTGTGGGTGCATTCTGTGAGGTTTTCTTCCACAAAGCCAAAACCTTGCATGATATCGCTCAAGTCATAGCCTTCAAACCTTAAAGCCGGTTTTAAGGGCAACACACGCCCTTCAACATTAGTGATCGTGCCTTCTAGCTGGTTGAGACTGGGCAAAATAAAATCCACTTTACTGACAGCGTCTTTCCCAAAAACCCTATCGTCGCTATTGATAGTGAAATCCCCTTGAGCGCGAATGCCTACGATTTTTTCATGTTCAAAAACTTCTTCGCTCAATTCACAAATGGAAGCGATGCCTAAAGCGTTCGCGCTCGGGGGGATAAGAATGATCTTAATAGCGCTTTTTTGGGCTAATAAACGCAACATCTTAGCGATATTGTGGGCTTGTTTATGGCTATAAATTTCTTCGCCAACCACTAGCAGGGTGTTATTTGATTTTTGCAAAAGAGCGAGAATTTTTTCATAAGTTTCTAAATTGATGCCCGCTTCTTCAAGCAACAAGTAAGTGGTTTTGGTAGGGACTTCAATCCTTTCTTCTTCAACCTCTGTCTTGTTTTCTGTTTGATTTTCTTTTGGGGCAGCTGCTTCTGTTTTATTCTCTTCTTGATTTTCTTCTTTATTTTCTCCAATACTGCACCCTTGCTCGGCTTGTTCTAAAGCCTTTTTCCGCTCTTCTTCTAAGGCTTTAAGAGCCGCTTCATCCACAATGCTTTGTTTGGAATCTTCTAAGCTTTTTAGAGCCGCGCTTTCAATGTTAAGCATTTTTAAAAGCATGCCTAAAAGGATTTCTTCAGCCCCCACTTCATGGGTGATGCAAAAAGAGCTTCGGCACAAATTCGCTAACGCGTTATCTTTGATAGGGTGCATAGCGATCAAAGAGGCTTTATTGAGTTTGAGAGCGTTATTAATAGCATAGCGCACTAAAGGGTTTTCCGTTTTGATAGAAGAGCCAATCGTAATGACTAAATGAGAAGTTTTAATCTCTTCAATATTGGGGCGTTTAATTTCACCCAATACTTTTAAGAATTGTTGGAAAGGGTATAAATCTTTGTTGTAGATTTTAAAATTCAATTCTTTCCTCAAACGCTCTATCAAAAACGCTTCTTCATTCGTAATGTCCCCACCTATTCGCACCGCTTCGCATTCTTTGAGGGCGTTTTGCGCTTCTTTAAGATTGGCGCTGCCTTTAGGGCTAGAGCTCACGTCAAAAGCAAACCGACCCGCCCCACAAATAGGGTTATGGTAAAAATCATTAAGTACCCTAAAAATCTTAGACTCTTCGCCTAGAGTATCAAAATGGCGCACATCATAAGAAATCAAGCACCCGGCTGAGCAATGCGAACAGGTAGAATGGATCTTTTTTAGTTCCCATGCGTTAGCCGTGTAAGCGAAATCTTTATAGCTCAAAGCGCCCACAGGGCATACCGCAATGCATTCCCCACAATCATAGCAAGGCACGCTGCCCACAAAAGAAATAATGCCTTTTTGCTTGCGACTCCACACGCTAAAAGCGTCTTTGGACATGCTGTCTTTAAATTTATCCGGAGCATGCAAATCGGCTTTAGTGGCTTTGAGGTTGTTTTCGCCCACATTGTCCTTGCAAGTGGTTACGCACCTTTCGCACATGATGCACAAATTAGGGTCATACAAGGCTTTTGCCCATGAATCTAGCGCTTTAAAATCATCAGCCACCGCATAGGGTTGGTGCTCCACGCCAGTTAAATGCGTCATGTCTTGCAATTCGCACTCCCCGCTCTTATCGCACACGCCACACTCTAGGGGGTGGTTGACATCATAAGTTTGCATGATGCTTTTTCTTTCATCCATGAGCGTGGGGGTGTTAGTGAGGATAACGGCGTTATTTTTGGCTTTCGTGTTGCAGCTATAAATGCGTTTGCCATCCATTTCAACCATGCACATTTTGCATGCGACTGTGGGCGAGCAACCGCTTAAATAGCAAATGGTAGGGATGTAGATCCCAGCGCTCCTAGCGGCCTCTAAAACGCTTTGTCCCTCTTGGCATTCAATCGTTTTGCCATTGATATTCATTGTGATCATGAAATTCCTTGAGAGTGGGATAAAATAGGGATATAAGGGTAGGTGTCAAAAAACGCCCCTTCTAAAATCGCAATCAAGCCCTTCAAATTAGGGCTTTCTTCTAACTCGCATTCTAGCGTTTGATTGGAGATTTGAAACTTTGCTTTAGAATGCTGGATCTTGTTAGCGATCTTGAATTGCTTGGAAAAAGACAATTTAGGGGTTTTAAGGCTCTTATAAGAAACATAGACAAACGAGCCGTTAGCCTCACTGATTTGTTCTAAAGACTCTAAATCTTTAAGCTCTGATTCAAAAGGCAAAACGCCCTCTTTTAGGGCTGTTTCTAGCAACCATTCTTGATCTTTAGAATCATAAAAAGCGGTCGTTGCGCTTGAATCATTGCAAGGGATGTGTAAAATTTCTAGGTAGTTTTGCAACCCGCTTAAAAGGGTGTATAAAAAAGCGCTATGAGCATGCTTAGTGATTTCTCTGTTTAAAACAAGTGCCCTTTTTTTTGCTTTAACAATAAGCGCGATAAGTTCTTGCAATTCCTCTTCGCTCATGTTCGCTTCAGAGCTTAAATACCCCACATCTATTTTTTCTAAAACATGCCCTTTTAATGATGAGGTTTTTTCTAAAATGCCCCTTAAAATCAAAGCCAAAATCGCCGCTTCCGTGTGGATTTCATATGATGCAAAAAGGCAATTTTCTTGCAAGTCTCTTGTATCTTGTAAGGGTCTTAATAGGGCGTAGGGGCGTTTTGATTGGTTAATGCTTTCTAAAATCCATCGTTCGTTTTCATTCAAACAAGCGTTTGAAAAACCCCCAAACAAAACGCACAAATCGCTTTTTTCTAAAAGGTTTAAGCTATCTTCGCTCAATTTGTAATTGATCTTAAACCCTTTTTGAAGAGATAATTTTTCTAAATAATAAGCTTCTTTCAAACTAATTGAAGAGCTTGTGCTTAAAGGGGAATTTAAGGGGTTAAAGCCGCTCAAAATCAAGCCTTTTTTCTCACGACAATCGTCCAATCCGCTTGATTGAAACGCAAAGAATTGAGGAGCTCATGCCCTTTAGATTGGATAAATTCAGCGCTCTTAGGGATATTAGAAAAATCCCCCACTTCAAACATGAAAATAGCGACTTCATTAGGTTGCATTTCTTTTTCAATCAATTCTTCTAAGCGTTCAAAAATATCTGCTTTTAAGGGGCGTAAATCAAAGCGTTTCATCTATCCACCTCGCCAAACACCGCATTGGTTGAGCCAATCACGGTTACTGCATCCGCTAAATATTGCCCCACTAAAATATCGCTTAAAGCCCCGATGTGATAAAAGCTAGGGGCTCTGATTTTTAATCTGTGAGGGTAAGGCTCGCCCTCTGAATGGATAAAAAACCCTAATTCCCCTTTAGGGCTTTCTGTGGGGGCATACACTTCCCCAACGGGCGGGCGCATGCCTTGAGCCACTAAAACAAAATGCTGCATCAAGGCGTAGTTTTGCGTCATTATATCTTCTTTTGGGGCGGAAATGTAATGCGGGTTTTGGGCCATGATGGGCGTATCGGTTTTAGCATACATGGGAATGAGTTGCTCAATGATGCGAATGCTTTCATCAATTTCTAACATATACAAACAATACCGATCATAACTATCGCCATAATTGCCCACCGGCACATCAAAATCAAGCTCTTTATAAAGCTCATAAGGTTCTTCTTTTCTAATGTCATAAGCGATCCCAGTCCCTCTTAACATGATACCGCTCATGCCCCAACTTTGCGCCATTTTTGGCGTTACAACGCCCACATTTTCCAAGCGCATCCGCCAAATGCGATTCTTATCCAATAAGCCTTGAATGAGTTTTTTGCATTCCCTCATTTCGCCTAAAAACTTTTTTAAGCCCTCTAACCAATTCGGGGGCAAATCCAAAGGCACGCCCCCAATCCTTATAGCGTTATGCGTGAGCCTGGCTCCGCAATAATCCTCCATCAAATCCAGCCCGTATTCCCTCGTTTTAAACGCATACAAAAACACGCTCATCGCCCCCACATCTAAAGCATGCACGCTGATAAAAAAGATGTGTGAAATCATGCGGTTAAGCTCTAGTAAAATCGTGCGGATCACTTGCGCTCGGCGCGGGATTTCTAAATTGAGCAAGGTCTCTACCGCATAAGCGTAAGCGTAATTATTGCTGGTAGAAGAAGTGTAATCCAACCTGTCAGTAGTGGGCATGTATTCGTTATAGGTCATGTTTTCGCCTAACTTTTCACAGCCTCTATGCAAGTAGCCAATTTCAGGGGTAGCCTTAATGATTTTTTCACCCTCCAATTCCAAAATCAAGCGCAATTGCCCATGGCTACTGGGGTGTTGGGGGCCAAAGTTTAAAATCATTTGGTTGTCGTCATGTTCAAAAATGATGTTTTCAAACTGGGGGTTGAGTTTCGTGAAATTTTGAGCCATTTTATAGCCTCTTTTTTAAGATAGTGGGGGCGATTTTGTGCAAATCTTTGACAAAAGGGATTTTCTTAAACGCATGCTTTTCTTCTGTTTCTTTTAATTCTTCGCCCTTGCCCTGCTCATAGCCGATTTTTGCAAAATTGAAAGTGTCTTTTTCATCCACTCTCGCGCTGTCTCTCTGCTCTTTACCCACCACTTCTCGGTATTCTTTGCCAAAAATTTTATCCACTTCATACCATTGGGCGAATTCATCGCCTTTGAGCGGGTAAGAGCGCAATAAAGGGTGGCCTACCCAATCATGCGGCATGATAAGGCGCTTCAAATAGGGGTGTTTGTCAAACACAATACCAAGCATGTCATACGCTTCCCTCTCGCTCCAATTAGCCGATCGGTATAAAAAACTCAAAGAATCCACGCTCTCATTAGGCAACAAAACGCATTTCACGCGCACCCTACGGCGGTTCTTACAGCTATCGCTAAAACCCACGAATTGATAAAACAATTCAAAATGCCCTTTTTTAGCGCACAAATCTATCGCACTCATTTCGCTCAAACACTCATAGCCCAAATGCCTTAAAATCGTAGCGACAGAAAAAATATCGTCTTTTTTGATCCAAAACACAGCCGTGTTAGTCTCTATGTATTTGTCTAAAATCTCATGCTTGTAAGAAAGGTGGTTGTAAATGACCTCATAAGCACTGCCCTCTAAGTATTTTTTAGGGGTGGGTTCTATGATTTTATAGGGGTCATGCTGGCGCGATTGTTTTTGCACATCTTCATAAGGGGATTGTTTTCTTACCATCACACTAACCTTTTAGGAGCGTCTTGTTTGATCGCTTTAGAGCGTCTGATCTTATCTTGCAAAACCATAAGAGCGTATTGTAAAGTCTCTGGGCGCGGTGCGCAACCGGGTAAATAAATATCCACAGGAACGATCCTATCCGCTCCTTGAACGGTCGCATAAGTGTTAAACATCCCGCCCGTGTTAGCACAACTCCCCATAGAAATCACCCATTTAGGCTCAGGCATTTGATCATAGAGCCTGCGCATAAACTCGGCATGTTTTTTAGTGAGCGTGCCAGCGATGATCATCACATCAGATTGCCTAGGACTCGCTCTAAAAATCGTGCCAAATCTGTCAAAATCAAACCTTGAACCCCCTGTCGCCATCATCTCAATCGCGCAACACGCCAAGCCATAAGTTAAGGGCCAGAGCGAATTAGAACGCCCCCAATTCAATAATTTATCCAAAGTGCTTAGAATAACTGGTGCTTGTTGCATTATTTCACCTCTAATTTTTGCCAACTCAAAGCGTTTCGCTTCAAAGCGTAAATAAAACCGATTGCCAAAAAGAAGACAAAGCCTAGCATTTCAACGAGCCCAAACAAGCCTAACTTTTTAAAATCAATCGCCCAAGGGAACATGAAAACGATTTCTACATCAAATAAAATAAAAAGCATGGCCATGATATAAAAATGATGGGACACCCTATTAGGCTGCTTGAGAGCCACAGGCCCACATTCATAGGGAGCGAGCTTGAGCTTTTCGCCCTTTTTTTGAGCCATTTTACGGCTTAAAAACCTTTGAATCCTTAAGGTTAAGTTAAACACCCAAAAGGTGAACACCAACAAAACAAAAACGCCAAAATAGGGGTGATTCAATGCTTCTGCGGCTTGTTGCATCAGGCTCTCAAACTCCTTTAATCATTACTTTTAGCAAACGATGGAAGCAATTAAACCATGTTTTTGCTAATCGTTAGCTGAAAAAATAAAAATTATTTCAACATCTCTTAAGAGGCCATTTCTATGAGTTTGGGCATTAAATCTTGCATGGCATGCACCGCGCTTTCATTAATGCATTGGACATTCTGGGGCAAACGGGCGTTTTTAGCTTTAGGGTCAATGTAATAAATGAGGGCGTCTTTATGCGCATGCGTATAGAGGCTAGCGGCGGGATAGACTTGCAAAGAAGTGCCAATGATGATTAAAAGGTGTGCTTGTTTGACTAAAGAAACCGCTTCTTTAAGCAAAGGCACCTCTTCGCCAAACCACACAATATCAGGGCGTAATTGCGATTTGTCCTTGGCCAAGTCGCCTAAATTCAAGTCCTTTTCCCATCTATAGACTAAATTAGGATTTTTCTCGCTGCGAACGCTCAATAATTCCCCATGCAAGTGCAAAATGCGAGAAGAACCCGCCCTTTCATGCAAATCATCTACATTTTGGGTGATGATATTAACTTGATAGTGTTTTTCCAATTCCGCTAAAGCCTTGTGGGCTTTGTTAGGATAAACTTCAAAAAGCTGTCGGCGCCTTTGGTTGTAAAAATCCAACACCTTTTGCGGGTTCTTTTTCCAGCCATAAGGCGAGGCGACTTCCATGATGTCATGCCCTTCCCACAAACCGCCAGCGTCTCTAAAGGTTTTAATCCCGCTCTCTGCTGAAATGCCAGCCCCACTTAAGATCACTAAATTTTTCATATTTCCTCCTTGATGATTTCAATATGAGTGCCGCTGAATTTGTCATGCAAAAAAAACTTAAAAATAAAAGGCGCAACAAACCCTATAAGTAACCCCATGCTCAACACCCACAAGACAAAGCGCCACAACGCCAAAAAAAAGCCCACTTCTTTACCATTATTTTTGACCAATTTAAACTGAGCGTAACGCATTCCAGGGCTTTGGGATTTAAAAGCGATAAAAAAGCTGTGCGTTAGGGCGTAAAAAAGCAGGCATAAAAAAATCGCGTTCTGGTTTTCCCTAAAATCCTTCGCGCTCCCTAAAATCGCATAAGTCATTATATAAAGCATGGGGGTATAAATCATAAAAATATCAGTGATGAAAGCCTTTAAGCGCAAAGAAAGATACAGCCCTTTTAAAGGGCTTTCTAAAACATGCTTTTTTTCTGGGGTTTTATTTTTTTTGGTTTTCTTAGTTGCCACGACTTCCCGGTTTGATAGCAACGCTAGTAGCGCATAAAGGACAAGAGCTAGGCTTGTGCATGTCAAAAACAAAATCTTCTAAAGCAAACAGGGGCAAATGGCTAGGCAAACACGCGCCCTCTTGAGCTTTTAAATGAGAATGAGCGCGTTTGCAAATGCCCCGATTAGCTAGAGCGCCAAAAGCCACGATTTGAGCACCCTTTTCTTCTAAAACTTTAGCGCATTCCATGGCGGATTTCCCCGTAGTGATGATGTCCTCACACACTAAAATTTTTTCGTTTTTTTTGACTTCAAAACCACGCCTTAATGTCATGATATTATCCACCCTTTCAGTGAAGATAAAACGCACGCCCAAAGCCCTTGCAAGCTCATACCCAGCCAAGATCCCCCCAATCGCAGGCGAGCAAACGCATTCAATATTCAAATGAGCTTCTTGGATTTGTTTGGCTAATTCTAGCGCTAATTGTTCGGCTAGTTTGGGATCTTCTAAGACTTTAGCGGATTGCAAATAATAATTGGAATGGAACCCGCTGCTGAGCAAGAAATGCCCCTCTAATAGCGCTTGAGCGTTTTGATAACATGCCTTAATATCCATGGTTTAGACCTTTAAAATAGCGTCTTCTTTGTTTTTCACGCTTTCATCAATTTTTTTAATGGCGTCATCGGTGATTTTTTGGATCTGCTCTTGGGCTTTCTTGCTTTCATCTTCGCTGATCTCTTTGTCTTTTTCTAATTTTTTCACCTGGTTGTTAGCGTCTTGGCGGATATTCCTCACAGCCACTTTAGCCTTTTCGCCCATCGCTTTGGCGTCTTTTGCGATGAGTTTCCTTTGCTCGGTTGTCATGGGTGGGAAAAAAAGCTTGATCGTTTCGCCATCGTTATTAGGATTGACGCCGATATTGGCTTCTTGAATGGATCGTTCAATTTCTTTGAGCAGGTTTTTTTCCCATGGGCTGATTTGAAGGGTGGTCGCATCCAAGCTCATCACGGAGCCGACTTGGTTTAAAGGGGTGGGCGTGCCGTAATAATCCACTTTGATGTGATCTAAAATATTGACTGAAACTTTCGCGCTCCTTAGAGTGGAAAAATCCCTGTTTAAAGCTTGAACGCTTTTTTGCATCAAATCTTTGGTTTCGTTATAAATGGCTTGTAACATTATTTTTCATCCTTTTTTTGGTTTGTGTGGGCGTTGGTTTGCGCATGCGTTTTAGGCTTTTGGTGGGTGGTTGGGGGCGTTTTGGCGTTCTCTTTGGTTTTTTCAACACCCTTTATACCATTTTCTTTGGCATCATTTTTTTCATTCTTTTCATTCTTTTCATTTTTTTCATTCTTTTCATTCTTTTCATTCTGTTTGGGGCTTTCAACAAAAGGCGTTTTGGCTGGCTCTTTAGGGAGTTCGTTAGGCGTTTGTGTAGGCATTAAAGGATTAGTTGGGGCTTGCTCTAAAGGGTTGAGCGTTGGGTTGAGTGTGGGATTAAGCGTAGGGTTGAGCGTGCCGGTGGCAGGGACTAAGGGCGAAAGCTCTTTGTTGGTTTTAGTTTCATCTAAAACGCTCTTGCCGTATTCTTTGTTGTAAAAATAGCCCAAAGCGATGGTGTTGATGACAAACAATAAGCCTAAAAACATGGTCAATTTCGCCATAAAGCTTGCGGGCCCTTTAGCGCCAAATAAAGAATCGTTGCTCCCGCTATAAGCCCCTAAGCCGATGCTAGAACTTTTTTGCAACAAAACCACCACCACAATCAATACCGCTAAAACAATTTGTAAGCCTAACAGAGCGCTTGTCATAAACACTGATTCCTTAAATCCCTAAAATTTAGAAAAAATTAGGCTTAATCTTATCTAAAATTTGCTAAGAATACACTAAAATTTAGTTTTAATTTTCAAGGTAGTGCGTTAAGGCGGTGGTGTTGGACTCTTTTTATTCATTTAATCAGCATGCATTCAATAAGCATGCCAAAACTTACCATCTCTTTGCCCATATCCAGCAGCAAATCGCTATTTATCTTGTCCAATTTTTAAAACAAAAACATTACGCTAAAGTTTTGGATCTCGGATCAGGGAGTGGGGCTGTTTTTAACGCTTTAGAGCAACAAAATATTTTGATTGAAAATTTTATCGCTTTGGATAATTCCATGAACATGCTCAAATTGCACCCCACGCATTCTCTTAACATTCAAAAAATCTCTTTAGAGCATGCAAATTTTGAAGAACATGTTTTTTGCGATTACGATCTGGTTGTGTCTTCTTCATCTTTACAATGGGCTAGGGATTTAAAAAGCGTTTTAGAAAAAATCGCTCTTTTTAGTAAGGAGGCCGCTTTAGCTATCCATACGGATTTTAGTTTGCATGAAGTGCATGAGTTTTTAGGCACGCCTTCGCCTTTAAGGGATCTCAAAACGCTCAAATCCTTGATTAAAAACGCCTTTAAACATTTTCAAATAGAATTAGAAAACAAGCGCTTCGCCCTTTATTTCAACTGCAAACAAGATTGCTTGAATTACCTTAAAAAATGCGGTCTTTTGGGGGGTTCAACGCTGAGTTTCAAGCAAAAAAAACATTTTTTCCAAAACATGGCGTTTGAAAAATTGAGCTATGAAGTGTTACTCTTTTCTGGGATCAGGCGCTCTTAAAAACCAAGATAAATTAAAATATTAAAATTAGGTGGTTACAATAACACTAACTAAAACCAACGAGAAACAACATGCACAAAAAACGAGTCTTTTCAGGCATCCAACCGACCGGGCAAATCCATTTGGGCAACTATCTAGGAGCGATCAAGCATTGGGTAGAATTGCAAGATGAGTATGAAAACCTTTTTTGTATCGTCAATTCGCATGCGATCACCCTCCCCATAGAGCCTATATTTTTAAAATCCCAAACCTATGAGCTGGTTAAACTGCTTTTAGCTTGCGGGATTGATCCTAATCAATCGGGGTTATTCATTCAAAGTGAAGTGGATGAGCACCCGGCTTTAGCGTGGCTACTAGATTGCCAGGTTTCTATGGGGGAAATGCAACGAATGACGCAATTCAAAGACAAGTCTTTAAAAAACCCTAAAAGCGTGAATGTGGGGCTTTTCAATTACCCTATTTTAATGGCGTCAGACATTTTATTATACCAAAGCGATTTAGTGCCAGTGGGCGAAGATCAAAAACAGCATTTAGAGCTCACGAGAAACGTTGCAGAAAAATTTAACAGGGATTTTGGGAACTGCTTTAAAGTGCCAGAGCCTTTGATCGCTAAAGTGGGGGCAAGGGTTATGGGGCTAGACGATCCAAAAGTGAAGATGAGTAAATCGCATAAAGGGGCTAACCATGCGATTTTCCTTTTAGACGAGCCAGATGTTATTGTGAAAAAAATCAAAAAAGCGGCCACGGATTCTATGGGCGTTATTGAATTTGATGAAAAAAGAGAGGGCGTTTTTAACCTTTTGAATATCTACATGCTTTTAAGCGATGAAAGCCCAGAAAAGATAGAGGAGCGTTTCAAAAATAAGGGCTATGGGGATTTTAAAAAGGAATTAGCTGAAGTAGTGATCCAATCTTTAAAGCCTATCCAAGAAAGATACAGAGAAATCAGCGATGATGAGGTGAAAGCCGTTTTAAATTGCGGCGTAGAAAAAGCCAGGCCTTTAGCGAGAGCGACTTACCAAAAGGCTAAAGAATTGATGGGGTTAATTTGAGTGGTCTTTAAAATTTTAGGTTTATGGTTAGGGGTGTTTTGTTTCCTTAAAGCTACGCCTTATTTATACTTGGGCGAAGAGCCTAAATATAAAGACAATTTCACGCATTTTGAATACGCTAACCCTAACGCTAGAAAAGGCGGTGTTTTAAGGAATGACGCCATAGGGACTTTTGATAGCCTTAACCCTTTCGCGCTTAAAGGCACTAAAGCTGAAGGTTTGGATCTCATTTATGACACTTTAATGGTGCAAAGTTTAGACGAACCTTTTGCGGAATACCCCTTAATCGCTAAAGACGCAGAAGTGGCTAAGGATAACAGCTATGTGATTTTTACGATAGATAAAAGAGCGAGATTCAGCAATAACGCTCCCATTTTAGCGAGCGACGTGAAGTTTAGTTTTGATACGATCATGAAATTAGGATCGCCCCTTTATAGGCAGTATTACCAAGATGTTAAAAAGGCGGTTATCTTAGACAAACACCATGTTAAATTCATTTTCAAAACCACTGAAAATAAAGAGTTGCCCCTTATTTTAGGGCAGTTGCAAATCTTTTCCAAAAAAGCGTTTCAAAAGGATTATTTTGAAAAAAACCCTTTACTCATTCCTGTTTCTAGCGGCCCTTATGTGATCGCTTCTTTTGATGTGGGCAAGAAAATCACCTACCAAAGAAACCCTAACTATTGGGCGAAAAATTTGCCTAGCAGAAAGGGGCAATTCAATTTTGATCAAGTCAAATTTGAGTATTACAAAGATGAAACCGTTGCCTTACAGGCTTTTTTAAGCGGGGCGTATGATTGGCGCCTTGAAAGCACGGCTAAGGTTTGGGCTAGGGGCTATGTGGGGAAAGCTATGGATAATAAAAAAATCACTAAATACCTCATAGCCCACAAAATGCCAAGCGGCATGCAAGGGTTTTTCTTCAACACGCGCCGAGAAATTTTCAAGGATAAAAGGGTGCGTGAAGCCTTATTTTATGCGTTTGATTTTGAATGGGCGAATAAAAATTTGTTTTTTTCGCAATACAAGCGCACCACCAGTTTTTTCAGTAACTCTATCTACGCGTCCCCTCCCCTCCCAAGCCCTGAAGAAAAAGCCCTGCTAGCCCCTTATGAAAAGAGTTTGGATGAAAGGGTTTTTAAAGAGCCTTATATCGTGCCTAGAACCGATGGGCCTGATGTTTTAGGCTATAATTTGAGGGAAAATTTAAAATACGCCCAAAAGCTTTTAGAGAGCGCGGGCTTTTCTTACAAAAACATGCGTTTGGTGGATAAGAATAACAAGCCTTTCAGTTTCACTTTGCTTTTAAACAGCCCGGCATTTGAAAGACTGGCCCTAGCTTTTGCTAAAAACTTAAGGGTGTTAGGGATTGAAATGAAAATCCAAAGAGTGGATTTAAGCCAGTATGTCAATCGGATCAAAAGCTATGATTTTGACATGATCGTAGGGGTGATTGGCCAATCGTCTTTCCCGGGTAATGAGCAACGCTTTTATTTTGGCTCTTTGAGCGCGAAAGAAAAAGGCACAAGGAATTATGCGGGAATCTCTAGTAAAGCGGTAGATGATTTGATTGAAAAAATCATTAACGCTAAAGATTATAAGGAGCAATTGGCCGCCATTCAAGCGATGGATAGGGTGTTGTTGTGGGGGTTTTATGTGATACCGCATTTTTATTTGCCTAATTACAGGATCGCAGCGTATAATTACATTGGCATGCCTGAAATCAGCCCTAGCTATGGATTTTCGCCGTATTTATGGTGGATAAAAAAAGAAAGGGGTCTTCAATGATCGCTTACATTCTTAAACGCTTGCTTTTAATTATCCCTACTTTATTGGCCATCATGACGATTAATTTTTTTCTGATCCAATCCGCCCCAGGAGGGCCTATTGAGCAGATGATGGCTAAAATCAATAACACGCAGTCCAAAGAGATTCAAGGCGTTGTTAAAGAGCGTTCGTATAGGGCGTCTCAAGGGTTGGAGAGCGATTTGTTAGAGAATTTAAAAAAACTCTATGGTTTTGACAAGCCTATAGGGGAGCGCTACCTCCTCATGCTCAAAAAATATCTGCAATTTGATTTTGGGGAGAGTTTTTACCGCCAGATTAAGGTGATAGATTTGATTAAGGAAAAATTACCGGTATCCATTTCGTTAGGGCTTTTTAGCACGCTTTTGATTTATCTTATCTCTATCCCTTTAGGGATTTTCAAGGCCAAACGCAATAACGAGCCTTTAGACGTGTTAAGCAGCGTGGTGATCATTGTCGCTAACGCTATCCCGGCCTTTTTGTTTGCGGTGGTGTTGATCGTGTTTTTTGCCGGAGGGAATTATTGGCATTGGTTCCCTTTAAAAGGGCTAGTGAGCGATAATTTTGAAAGTTTGAGCGCGTTAGGTAAAATCAAGGATTATTTATGGCATATCACTTTGCCCGTTCTTTGCATTTCTTTAGGGGGTTTTGCAAGCCTCACGCTTTTAGTGAAAAACTCTTTTTTAGATGAAATGGGCAAACTTTATGTACTGAGCGCTAAGGCTAAGGGCTGTTCAGTGGGGCGTATTTTTTATGCGCATGTGTTTCGTAATGCGATTTTATTGGTGGTAGCGGGTTTCCCGCAGGCTTTTTTGGGCATGTTTTTTAGCTCAAGTTTGTTGATAGAGATTGTTTTCAGTTTAGACGGGTTAGGGCTTTTAGGGTATGAAAGCATTGTGAGTAGGGATTATCCTGTTGTGTTTGGTTCGCTTTATATTTTCACGCTTTTAGGTTTGGTGGCGAGTTTGATAAGCGATTTGCTCTGCGTGGCGATTGATCCTAGGATTGATTTTGAAAAGCGTTGAGGGTAGGAATGAAAACTGAGATGAAATCTTCTTTAAAACTTTTTATGTGGCCATCATTAGTGGTTTTAGCGTTCATGTTGTTGTATGCTTTAGTGCATGCTGTGCTTGGTTTTTACGTGAAAAAAGACAGTGCTCCAATAAACCAAAATGTAGAAAAAACCGAGACAGAGCGTCAAAACAGCGCGCTTTCGCCTAAAGAAGAAGCCAACGCAACCACAACCGCTACAGAACAAAACCCCACCAAAGACACAGCACCACCTTTAGAAACGACTGCGCAAGAAAAAGAAACCAAACAAGAAACTAAACAAGAGCAAGAAAAAGAAAACGACTCTAAACAAGACAGCGTCTCACCCGTTCAAAACAACCAAAAAACCTCCATAACCCCCACAATGGGAAAAAAACCTTTAGAGTATAAAGTCGCAGTCAGTGGCGTGAATGTGCGTGCTTTTCCTAGCACAAAAGGTAAAATCATTGGCTCGCTTTTAAAAAATAAAAGCGTGAAGGTTTTAGAAATCCAAAACGATTGGGCTGAAATTGAATTTTCTCACGAAACAAAGGGCTATGTGTTTTTAAAACTTTTAAAAAAGGCTGAATGAAAGAATAATGAAATTAAAATCTTTTGGGGTTTTTGGAAACCCCATTAAGCATTCCAAATCGCCCTTAATCCATAACGCTTGTTTTTTAACTTTTCAAAAAGAATTAGGGTTTTTAGGGCATTACCACCCCATATTACTCCCTTTAGAAAGCCGTATCAAAAACGAGTTTTTGTATTTGGGATTGAGTGGGGCTAATGTAACCCTACCCTTTAAAGAAAGGGCGTTTCAAGTTTGCGATAAAATCAAAGGTATCGCGCTTGAATGCACTTCAGTCAATACGCTTGTTGTAGAAAATGATGAGCTTGTGGGTTACAATACCGACGCTTTAGGGTTTTATCTTTCTTTAAAGCAAAAAAACTATCAAAACGCTTTGATTTTAGGAGCTGGGGGGAGCGCTAAAGCCCTAGCGTGCGAATTGAAAAAACAAGGCTTACAAGTGAGCGTGTTAAACCGCTCTTCTAGGGGTTTGGATTTTTTCCAACGCTTGGGCTGTGATTGTTTTATGGAACCTCCTAAAAGCGCTTTTGATTTGATTATTAACGCCACTTCAGCGAGTTTGAATCACGAATTGCCTTTGAATAAAGAGGTTTTGAAAGGGTATTTTAAAGAGGGCAAGCTCGCTTATGATTTGGCGTATGGGTTTTTAACGCCCTTTTTATCTCTAGCCAAAGAGTTAGAAATCCCCTTTCAAGACGGGAAAGACATGCTCATCTATCAAGCTGCTTTAAGTTTTGAAAAATTCAGCGCTTCTCAAATCCCTTATTCAAAGGCGTTTGAAGTCATGCGAAGTGTTTTTTGATGCAAGGGTTTTTAAGAAGCCTGTTTTTTGGGGTTAAAAAGATCCCTAAGCGATTCGCCCCCCTAATAGAAAAGGGCGTTTTAAAAGAAGCGCTTCGATCAAACAAGGATCGCTATCTTTTAAAAGAAGGCTTTGATATAGGCAAAATTGAAAGGGTAAAAAATAAGGCGTTTTTCGTTTCTTTAGCGAAAAATTACCCTAAAGACCCTTTAATCAAAAACTTACCCCCATCTTTTAAAACAGACGCTTTGATTTTATGCCAAATAGAATGTTCTAAAAAACGCCCCATAGCCTTTTTTAAAGCCGCTCTTTTTGATACACAAGACACGATGATAGCCTACTTGGCTAAAGAAAAAAACCAGATTGTGGCTATCCCTTTTAAAGAGCCTTTTAAAAAACCTGTTTCTTTAAAGCACAGCCAAAGATCCTTATTGGAATTGCCCAAGCATTGCGTGGTGAAGATCGATCTTAAAAAGCGTGAAATCAGCGAAATTTTAGGGGCTTTAGAAGACCCTTTAATAGATGAAAACCTTTCTTTGAGCCTTTTTGACAGGATTAAGGATTTTTCAAAAGATTGCTTAAATTTAGCGCAATATTACGCGCAACTCAAAGCGAGCGATTTTAAAGATAGGATCAATTACTCTCATATCCCTTTTATCACCATTGACCCCAAAGACGCTAAAGATTTTGACGATGCGATTTTTTATGATCAAGAAAAAAGGGTTTTGTTTGTGGCGGTCGCTGACGTGAGCGAATTTGTGCCGAAACATTCCAGTTTGGATAAAGAAGCTAGGATTAGGGGCTTTAGCGTGTATTTCCCTAACAGCGTCTATCCCATGCTGCCTTTGAGTTTGTCTCAAGGGGCATGCTCATTAAAAGCGTTTGAAAAACGCCTGGCTTTAGTGTATGAAATCCCTTTAGACGATTTGAAAAACGCCCGATTATCTCAAGGCGTTATTGAAGTTAGGGCTAATTGCGCTTATGAAGAAATCAATCATTTTTTAATCGCTAATCAAAGCTCTTTAGATAAAGATTTGCAACAAAGCCTTTTGGGGTTTTTAGAGGTGGCTTTAAAATTAAAAAAGGAGCGTTTAAAAAAGGGGTTTAATTTCAATTCCCTTGAAAACAAGCTGTATTTGAATGAAGAAGGGCGTATAGAAAAAATTGAAACAGAAAAAGAAAGCGGTGCGCACACCCTTATAGAAGAAGCCATGCTCTTAGCCAACCAGTCTAGCGCGAGGTTATTAGATGAGTATTTTCACCATAGGGGGATATACCGCACCCACAAAGAGCCGAGTTTGGAGCAGCAAAAACGCCTCTACGACAAGCTTTTTGATTATGAGATTGTGCGCCCTAAGAACATGGGTTTTTTTCCTTTTTTAGAGCATACCTTAAAGATAGCCAAAGAAAAGAGTATAGAAAGAGAAGTTTCACGCTTAATCATCAAGTCTCAAAATTTAGCCCTTTATAGCCCCATGCAAGAAAGCCATTTTGGTTTGGGGTTTGCTAGCTATACGCATTTCACTTCGCCTATTAGACGATACAGCGATCTAGCCTTGCACAGGCTTTTAAAAGAATTATTGTTCCATCAAGCTAAAGGCTGCTCGTATTTGTTAGAAGAAACGCCTGAATTATGCTCTGAATTGAACGCTTTACAAAAAAAGACCGCTTTGATTGAAAGGGATTTTATCAAACGCAAATTCGCCCGCTTGGCTTTAGAGTGTTTAGAAAAAGAGTTTTTGGGCGTGGTTTTGGAGGTTAAAGATTGGGTGGTGGTGGGGCTAAAAGAATTTATAGGGCTTAAAGTTTTGATCAAAACGAACAGGGTTTTTAAGCCGTTAGAAAAGGTGCGCGTTAAAATCACGCATGCGGATTTGATTTTAGGGCAAGTTAGAGGCGAAATCACAGAAAGGATTAAAGAGCATGTATCGTAAAGATTTGGACCATTATTTAAAACAACGCCTCCCTAAAGCGGTGTTTTTGTATGGGGAGTTTGATTTTTTTATTCATTATTATATTCAAACGATTAGCGCGCTTTTTAAACGCGATAACCCTGACACAGAAACTTCGCTTTTTTATGCAAGCGATTATGAAAAAAATCAGATTGCGACCCTTTTAGAGCAGGATTCTTTATTTGGAGGGAGCAGTCTAGTCATTTTAAAACTGGATTTTGCGCTGCATAAGAAATTTAAGGAAAACGATATCAATCTTTTTTTAAAAGCTTTAGAGCGGCCTAGCCATAACAGGCTTATCATAGGGCTTTATAATTCTAAAAGCGACACCACCAAATACAAATACACTAGCGATGCTATCGTTAAATTTTTCCAAAAAAGCCCCTTGAAAGATGAAGCGATCTGCGCACGTTTTTTTACCCCTAAAACTTGGGAGAGTTTGAAATTCTTGCAAGAACGGGCTAATGTTTTAAATTTAGACATCAGCAGCCATCTTTTAAACGCTCTTTTTGAAACCAATAACGAAGATTTAGGCGTTTCGTTTAACGATCTAGACAAGCTAGCGGTTTTAAACGTGCCCATCACTTTAGAAGACATTCAAGAATTAAGCTCCAATGCGGGGGATATGGATTTGCAAAAGCTCATTTTAGGGCTTTTTTTGAAAAAAAGCGTGCTTGATATTTATGATTATTTGTTAAAAGAGGGCAAAAAGGATGCGGATATTTTAAGGGGGTTAGAGCGGTATTTTTACCAGCTTTTTTTATTTTTCGCCCACATTAAAACGACCGGTTTAGTGGACGCTAAAGAGGTTTTAGGCTACGCTCCTCCTAAAGAAATTGTTGAAAATTACGCTAAAAACGCCTTGCGTTTGAAAGAAGCCGGCTATAAGAGGGTTTTTGAAATTTTTAGGTTATGGCACCTTCAAAGCATGCAAGGGCAAAAGGAATTGGGCTTTTTGTATTTGACGCAAATTCAAAAAATCATTAACCCTTGAAAAATGTTGAAAGGTGTTTTTTATAATCTAACAATAAAAGAGCTTGCGTCAAGCGAGCGATAACTTTACTAAAAAAGCGGTCTTCTTGGGTTAGGGGGATTTTAAGGGGGTTAAGGGGGAGAGTTATTTCAAAATACCCCCCTATCCCCTTAAGAGAATGAGTTTTGTTATAAAAATTGAAGTTAAAAACCCCATTTTTTAAAAAATTAAGAATAAAGTTTTGAGTTTCAATATTTGATGAGAAACATTTAATCCAAAAACAAGCGAAAGCAAGGTATAATTGAAAGTTTTTTAGACCTTGCTCTTTTTTAGTAAAAAAAGGGCTATACAACCACAAGGAGAATGGATGAGGCATTATGAAACGATGTTTATTCTCAAACCTACTTTAGTAGAAGAAGAGATTAAATCCAAAATTGAGTTTTATAGAGAAGTGATCACTAAGCACCATGGCGTGATTGAAACGAGCCTAGATATGGGCATGCGTAATTTAGCCTATGAAATCAAAAAACACAAAAGAGGCTATTATTATGTGGCGTATTTCAAAGCAGATCCGTCCATGATTTTAGAACTTGAACGATTGTATCGCATCAATGAAGATGTGTTGCGTTTCATTGTGATCAAATACGAAAGTAAGAAGGAAGTAGAAGCGTGGCATGCGTTAGTGGATAGGGCTAATAAAAAGCCATCACACGCTAAAGAAAAACACGAAAAAACCGAACACGCGCATTCTCACCACGCAGAGGAAGCAAAAAGCGCAGAATCTCATAGCGAATAAGGGCTTATCATGTTCAATAAGGTGATTATGGTAGGGCGTTTGACTAGGAATGTGGAGTTGAAATATTTGCCTAGCGGTTCGGCTGCGGCTACAATAGGTTTAGCCACAAGCAGGCGTTTTAAAAAGCAAGACGGCACGCTAGGCGAAGAAGTGTGCTTCATAGACGCTCGTTTGTTCGGGCGAACGGCCGAAATCGCTAACCAGTATTTGAGTAAGGGGTCAAGCGTTTTGATAGAAGGCCGTTTGACTTATGAGAGCTGGATGGATCAAACGGGCAAAAAAAATTCCCGCCACACCATCACAGCGGACTCGTTGCAATTTATGGATAAAAAGTCAGACAATCCCCAAGCGAACGCCATGCAAGATAGCATGACGCATGAGAGTTTCAACAACGCTTATCCTGCTAATTACAACGCTCCTAGTCAGGATCCTTTCAGCCAAGCCCAAAGTTATCCACAAAACGCTTACGCTAAAGACAATTCACAAGCACAGCCGTCCAAGTATCAAAACAGCGTGCCTGAAATCAATATTGATGAAGAAGAAATCCCCTTTTAAGGGTTAAAATTAAGGAGACATTATGGAAAGAAAACGCTATTCAAAACGCTATTGCAAATACACTGAAGCTAAAATCAGCTTTATTGACTATAAAGATTTAGACATGCTCAAGCACACGCTATCAGAGCGCTATAAAATCATGCCAAGGAGGTTGACAGGCAATAGCAAAAAGTGGCAAGAAAGGGTGGAAGTGGCGATCAAAAGAGCCCGCCACATGGCTTTAATCCCCTACATTGTGGACAGGAAAAAGGTCGTGGATAGCCCTTTTAAACAGCATTAAGTTTTTGATTAGGGCTAATGGGGGGCATGCCCTTTTAATCTTGTTTAATCTTGTTTAATCTTGTTTAATCTTGTTTAATCTTGTTTAATCTTGTTTAATCTTGTTTAATCTTGTTTAATCTTGTTTAATCTTGTTTAATCTTGTTTAATCTTGTTTAATCTTGTTTAATCTTGTTTAATCTTCGTTCTATTTTTATTAAACATCGGTTGTAAAAGCGTTAAAAGCGTTTTTAAGATCCAATAAAAGCGTTCAAAAGTAACGCAAAAAAACAAAAAAAAGCAAAAAAATGACACAATTTTTTCAAAATTACAAAAAAAAAAAAAAACGCTTTCATGCTATAATACGCCCCATGCTTAATGCATCAAAATACTAATTTAAAAAGGAGAATGTGATGAAAAAAACCCTTTTACTCTCTCTCTCTCTCTCTCGTTTTTGCTCCACGCTGAAGACGACGGCTTTTACATGAGCGCAGGCTATCAAATCGGTGAAGCCGCTCAAATGGTGAAAAACACCAAAGGCATTCAACAGCTTTCAGAGAATTATGAAAAGTTGAACAATTTTTTAAATAATTACAACACCCTAAACACCCTTGTAAAGCTATCCTCTGATCCGAGCGCTGTCAACGACGCAAGGGATAATCTAGGCTCAAGCGCTAGGAATTTGCTAGATGTCAAAGCCAATTCCCCCGCTTATCAAGCCGTGCTTTTAGCATTGAACGCTGCAGTAGGGTTGTGGCAAGTTACAAGCTATGCCTTTACTGCTTGTGGTCCTGGTAGCAATGAGAGCGCAAATGGAGGTATCCAAACCTTTAATAATGTGCCAGGACAAAATACGACGACCATCACTTGTAATTCGTATTATGAGCCAGGACATGGCGGGCCTATATCCACTGAAAATTATGCGATCATCAACAAGGCTTATCAAATCATTCAAAAGGCTTTGACAGCTAATGGATCCAATGGAGAAGGGATCCCCGTTTTAAGCAACACTAATACAAAACTTGATTTCACTATCAATGGAGACAAAAGAACGGGTGGCGAACCAAATGAGAAATTAGTGTATCCATGGAGTCATGGGAAAACTATTTCAACCTCGTGGAATGGAGGAACAACAGCATCAACCACAGAACAGATCAATACAACCAATAACGCTCAAGAGCTTTTAAAACAAGCGAGCATCATTATCACTACCCTAAATGAGGCATGCCCAAACTTCCAAAATGATGGTAAAGGTTATTGGCAAGGGATAAGCGGCAATGGGACAATGTGTGGGATGTTTAAGAATGAAATCAGCGCGATCCAAGGCATGATCGCTAACGCGCAAGAAGCTGTCGCACAAAGTAAAATCGTTAGTGAAAACACGCAAAATCAGAGCAACCTAGACACTGGAAAACCATTCAACCCTTATACAGACGCTAGCTTTGCGCAAAGCATGCTCAAAAACGCTCAAGCCCAAGCAGAGATTTTAAACCAAGCCGAACAAGTGGTGAAAAACTTTGAAAAAATCCCTAAAAATTTTGTATCAGACTCTTTAGGGGTGTGTTATGAAGTGCAAGGGAGTGAGCGTAGGGGCACCAATCCAGGTCAGGTAACTTCTAACACTTGGGGGGCAGGCTGTGCGTATGTGGAACAAACGATAACGAACTTGAACAATGACATCGCCCATTTTGGCACTCGAGCGCAGCAAATCCAACAAGCCGCAGACATCGCTGACACTTTGGTGAATTTCAAATCCCGATACAATGAATTAGGGAATACTTACAACAGCATCACCACCGCGCTCTCCAAAGTCCCTAACGCGCAAAGCTTGCAAAATGTGGTGAGTAAAAAGAATAACCCCTATAGCCCGCAAGGCATAGAAACCAACTACTACCTTAACCAAAACACTTACAACCAAATCCAAACGATTAACCAAGAGTTAGGGCGTAACCCCTTTAGGAAAGTGGGGATTGTTAGTTCTCAAACCAACAACGGCGCGATGAATGGGATCGGTATCCAGGTGGGTTACAAACAATTCTTTGGGCAAAAAAGGAAATGGGGCGCTAGGTATTACGGCTTTTTTGATTACAACCATGCGTTCATCAAATCCAGCTTTTTCAACTCGGCTTCTGATGTGTGGACTTATGGCTTTGGAGCGGACGCGCTTTATAACTTCATCAACGATAAAGCCACCAATTTCTTAGGCAAAAACAACAAGCTTTCTGTGGGGCTTTTTGGTGGCATTGCGTTAGCGGGCACTTCTTGGCTTAACTCTGAATACGTGAATTTAGCCACCGTGAATAACGTCTATAACGCTAAAATGAACGTGGCGAATTTCCAATTCTTATTCAACATGGGCTTGAGGATGAATCTTGCTAGACCTAAGAAAAAAGGCAGCGATCATGTGGCCCAGCATGGGATCGAACTAGGGCTTAAAATCCCTACCATCAACACGAACTACTATTCCTTCATGGGGGCTGAACTCAAATACCGCAGACTCTATAGCGTGTATTTGAATTACGTGTTCGCTTATTGATGTTTAGCCCTTTGTGGAACCCCCTTTTTTAACCCTCTTTTTGGGGGGGTTTGTTTTTTGAACTCCTTTTTTGTTTTAAACCCTTTGTTTTTTTGAACTCCTTTTGTTTTAAATTTTTGAACCCTTTTTTTTGAACTCCTTTTGTTTTAAATTTTTAAACCCTTTTTTTTTAACCCTTTGTTTTAACCCTCTTTTTGGGGGGTTTCATTTTTTGTTTTTTTAAACCCTTTGTTTTAAACTCCTTTTTTAGGGGAGAACCCTTTGTTTTTAAACTTCCTTTTTGGGGGGTTTGTTTTTTGAACTCCTTTTTTGTTTTAAACCCTTTGTTTTTTTGAACTCCTTTTGTTTTAAATTTTTGAACCCTTTTTTTTGAACTCCTTTTGTTTTAAATTTTTAAACCCTTTTTTTTTAACCCTTTGTTTTAACCCTCTTTTTGGGGGGTTTCATTTTTTGTTTTTTTAAACCCTTTGTTTTAAACTCCTTTTTTAGGGGAGAACCCTTTGTTTTTAAACTTCCTTTTTGGGGGGTTTGTTTTTTGAACTCCTTTTTTGTTTTAAACCCTTTGTTTTTTTGAACTCTCTTTCTTAAATTCTTTGTTTTTAAATTCTTTGTTTTTAAATTCTTTGTTTTTTTGGGGGGATTTGATGAAAAATCTTTTTTCTTTTGAACCTCCTCTCTTAAATCCTCTTTTTTTTGGGAGGGTTGATGAAAAATCCTTTTTAGCGTTTTTTATAACCAATGATAAAAGAGCTTGCCAAAAGCAAGCGATAATTTTAAAAATGAAAAAATCTTTTTTAGCGTTTTTGATGATTGTTTAGTGGGAAACTTAGCGTTAATTCAAGCGATAGTTTTTAAAAAAGCGCTTCTTTAGGGGGGGGTTTAGTGGGTTAAAAGGGGGGATAGTTATTCCAAAATACTTCCTATATTCTCAAGAAAATAAAACAAAACTCAATAAAATGAATTTTACAACAAAATGAGATCTAAAACGATAAAACAAAAACCCATTTTTTAAAAATGTAAAGAACATTAAAATATTAATAAAGCTTATGGTGGGAATAAAGCTGAAAGCAACCTAACGCTTTAACCTAAAATCAAGGCATCAAGTCTAACTAATAAGTCTAACCAAGCGACAAGCCAAAACCCCCCTTTTAAAAAGCGTTTTAGCGTGTTTTTACAAAGATGATTAAACCTTAAACATGATCGGATTTTTGCTTTTCTCTATATTCTATGATCATGCTGTGGATCTCATCTTTTAATTTTAATTTTTGTTTTTTCATGTGGCTGACTTCAGCGTCGCTAGCGTTTTGTTGCTCGGCGGTTTTGATGTCGTCATCAAGCTGGTTGTGTTTCTCAAAAATCTTATCAAAATGCGGATTATTCGCTTTTAACACGCTGATTTCGTCTCTAAATTCATGGAACATGGTTTTCTCCTTTATTTTGGATGTTTAAAGTATAATAAACTATCTTTTTAAAAAAACAACTTAAAAGAGCTATAAAACAGCTTTAAAGCGCGCGATAAAACGACAAAAAGGAATACCCATGGACATTCGCAACGAATTTTTACAATTTTTTAAAAATAAAGGGCATGAGATTTATCCCAGCATGCCTTTAGTGCCTAATGACGCCACCTTGCTTTTTACCAATGCCGGCATGGTGCAATTTAAAGATATTTTTACCGGTATAGTGCCGCGTCCTAGCATCCCTAGAGCGACAAGCTCGCAATTGTGCATGCGCGCAGGAGGCAAGCATAACGATTTAGAAAATGTCGGTTATACCGCAAGACACCACACGCTTTTTGAAATGCTAGGGAATTTCTCTTTTGGGGATTATTTCAAAGAAGAAGCGATTTTGTTTGCGTGGGAATTTGTAACCAAAAATTTAGGGTTTAAGCCTAAAGATTTATACATCAGCGTGCATGAAAAAGACGATGAAGCCGTTAAATTATGGGAAAAGTTTGTGCCTGTTGACAGGATTAAAAAAATGGGCGATAAAGATAATTTCTGGCAAATGGGCGATAGCGGGCCTTGCGGGCCTTGCAGTGAAATCTACATTGATCAAGGCGAAAAACACTTTAAGGGGAGCGAGGATTATTTTGGGGGCGAGGGCGATAGGTTTTTAGAAATTTGGAATCTGGTGTTCATGCAATACGAACGCTCTAATGATGGCGTTTTATCCCCCTTGCCAAAGCCTAGCATTGATACGGGCATGGGCTTAGAAAGGGTGCAAGCGCTATTAGAACATAAGCTCAATAATTTTGATTCTTCATTATTTGCGCCCTTAATGGAAAAAATCAGCGAGCTTACAAGTTTGGATTATACGAGAGAATTTCAGCCAAGCTTTAGGGTAGTGGCCGATCACGCCAGGGCGGTGGCGTTTTTGCTCGCTCAAGGGGTGCATTTCAATAAAGAAGGCCGTGGCTATGTTTTAAGGCGTATTTTAAGGCGCGCTTTAAGGCATGGGTATTTAATGGGCTTGAAAGAAGCGTTTTTATACAAAGTCGTGGGCGTGGTGTGCGAGCAATTTTCTAACACGCATGCGTATTTGAAAGAGTCTAAAGAAATGGTGATGAAAGAGTGCTTTGAAGAAGAAGAGCGCTTTTTAGAGACTTTGGAATCTGGCATGGAATTGTTTAACTTGTCTTTAAAGCATTTGAATGAAAATAAAATCTTTGATGGCAAGATCGCTTTCAAGCTTTATGACACTTTTGGTTTTCCTTTGGATTTAACAAACGACATGCTAAGAAGTCATGGGGCGTGTGTGGACATGCAAGGCTTTGAACATTGCATGCAAGAGCAAGTGAAACGCTCTAAAGCTTCATGGAAAGGCAAGCAAAACAACGCCGATTTTAGTGCTATTTTAAACGCTTATGCGCCTAATGTTTTTGTGGGGTATGAAACGACAGAATGTCCTGCTAAAGTTTTAGGGTTTTTTGATAGCGATTTTAAAGAAATAGCAGAGGCAAACCCTAACCAAGAAGTCTGGGTGTTGCTAGAAAAAACCCCTTTTTACGCAGAAGGTGGGGGGGCTATAGGCGATAAGGGCGCGCTTTTAAAAGATGATGAAGAAGCGGCTCTAGTGCTAGATACAAAAAACTTTTTTGGGCTTAATTTTTCGCTCCTTGAAATCAAAAAAGCGCTAAAAAAAGGCGATCAAGTGATCGCGCAAGTGAGCGATGAACGCTTTGAGATCGCCAAACACCATAGCGCAACGCATTTATTACAGAGCGCTTTAAGAGAAGTTTTAGGCTCGCATGTGAGTCAAGCGGGGAGTTTAGTGGAATCCAAACGATTGCGTTTTGACTTTTCGCATGCTAAAGCGCTCAATGATGAAGAGTTGGAAAAAGTAGAAGATCTAGTCAACGCTCAAATTTTCAAGCATTTGACAAGCCATGTGGAGCATATGCCCTTAAATCAAGCTAAAGATAAGGGAGCGTTAGCGTTATTTAGCGAAAAATACGCTGAAAATGTGCGCGTGGTGAGCTTTAAAGAAGCGTCCATTGAATTGTGTGGAGGCATTCATGTGGAAAATACCGGGCTTATTGGGGGGTTTAGGATACTTAAAGAAAGCGGGGTGAGTAGTGGGGTCAGACGCATTGAAGCGGTGTGCGGGAAAGCCTTTTACCAACTGGCCAAAGAAGAAAATAAAGAGCTTAAAAACGCTAAGATTTTATTGAAAAATAACGATGTGATAGCCGGCATCAACAAGCTTAAAGAGAGCGTGAAAAACAGCCAAAAAGCTCCCGTTTCTATGGATTTACCGGTTGAAAAAATCCATGGCGTGAGTTTGGTGGTGGGCGTAGTGGAAAATGGCGACATTAAAGAAATGATTGACCGATTGAAAAGTAAGCATGAAAGATTGCTCGCTATGGTGTTTAAAAAAGAAAATGAGTGCATAGCTCTCGCATGCGGGGTGAAAAACGCGCCCATAAAAGCGAATGCATGGGCTAATGAAGTGGCGCAAATTTTAGGGGGCAAAGGGGGCGGGAGAGACGATTTTGCGAGCGCTGGGGGCAAGGATATTGAAAATTTACCAACCGCGCTCAATTTAGCGAAAAATACTGCCCTTAAAGCTTTAGAGGGATAGCATGGAGTTGGTTTTAGGTTCTCAATCTAGTGCTAGGGCGAATCTTTTAAAAGAGCATGGGATTGAGTTTAAACAAAAAGCGTTGGACTTTGATGAAGAAAGCCTAAAAACCACAGACCCTAGGGAGTTTGTTTATTTGGCGTGCAAGGGGAAATTAGAAAAAGCTAAAAAATTGCTCACAAACAACTGCGCTATCGTGGTTGCTGATAGCGTGGTGAGCGTGGGTTGTCACATGCAACGAAAAGCTCAAAACAAGCGAGAAGCCCTTGAATTTTTAAAACGCCAAAATGGCAATGAAATAGAGGTTTTAACCTGCTCGGCATTGATTTCTCCTAAACTAGAATGGCTGGATCTATCGGTTTTTAGAGCGCGTTTAAGGGCGTTTGATTGCAGCGAAATAGAAAAATACTTAGAGAGCGGTTTATGGCAAGGAAGTGCGGGCTGTGTGCGTTTAGAGGATTTTCATAAGCCTTATATTAAAAGCTCAAGCAAGAATTTAAGCGTGGGGTTGGGGCTGAATGTGGAAGGCTTGTTAGGGGCGCTACAATTAGGGGCTAAACTTTCATCGTTATAAACGCTATCCTTTTATTTTAAAACACTCAATAATACTACTTTTTAGCCAGCCCCCCTTGACAAACAAAAAAAAAAAACGATACACTCCAACATTTGATGTTTAAAGGGTTTGTCGCATGGCGCATTTTATTTTTTCTGTTGCGGTGGTGCTTTTATGGTTGGTTGCGTGGGGCATATATCTCTTTTCTGGGAAGAGCTTAAAAAGAGAGATGGAAGAGATAGAAAATTCTGATCCCAACCAAAACAATCCTTTCATTACTGCTGCTATGGGTATTGGAACAGCGGCTATTAGTATTTTTTTCCCAGATGCCAAACCAATCGTTGATGGCGTCAAGCCGTTGGCTGAGAAAGGTTTGCAAGAGGCGTTTAGAAAAGACAAGCTCGCAGAGGGGCAAAAATTTTTAATCTCTAGCTTAAGATTCTTGTCGTTATTTTGCATTGTTGTTGCAGCCATGACAGGCGTGTGTCTCATTTGGAGTTTCAACGGGTCGTCTTTTTGGAAAGTAACAGGTTCGTTTCTTCTTTATGTGGTTGTTTGTTCCGCTCCAACATTACCAAATATATTTATTGCTAATATATTAGATGACCGATAATTGGTTCATGATAAAAAACAATGTTTCTTAGTCTTATCCCTAAAAGATAAACGTTAAAAACACTCTATCTAACTGATAAACCCCCTTGACAAACAAAAAAAACGATATACTCTAGCATTTGATGTTTAAGGAGTTGTCATGGGGTCTTGGTCTCGTATTCTTTTATCAATCTTGGTGGTGGTTTTGGGATTAGCGCTTACTACCATGCTCTTAAATTGGCATGTTTAGCGGGAATGATCTATTTGGGCTATGGCATTATTATGGATTTTAGCACTCTATCATCTACAATGTGGTGGTGGTCTTTATCAAAAATAACATGGTTTTGTGTGGGCTATATCGCTTTATGGGGGCTTACGCTTATTATGGGTTTTTTTACATGTTCTACAATAGAAGACTATTCGTAAAAATTGATTGAAAAAATTAAAATAGGGGGAACGCTAGAACCTTTAAAAACAGGTTCTAGCAAAAATACAAGGTTAGGGATTATTTCCCAAAACGCCCACCGGTGGTAGGGTAGCCATAAATAGAGCCATCTTTGATTTTCATGTGATCTTCCCAAGGCAATTTGTATTTACCAGCGGCTAAGTCTTTGATGTAGGTTAAGCCTGCGTCATGTTCTCCGCCCGGTTTAGCCACATACCCTCTATGGCCTAGGTTGTAAATGTTGTTTTCTAAGCCCCAGCTTAAGCGAGCGTTGTCTGCCATTTTAGGATAGATTTCCCCGGTTACAATCTCCCAAGGGTTGCGGTGCCCTTGAACAAGAGTCGTGCCATCAAAGTTGCAGATTTGCCCCTCACCAAAGTAGTAAAAGACATTGTCATAGCCGGCTAAATTCACGCTCACGGTATACATCAAATTGTGCCATGCGTTGGAGCGGTTGGTCAAAATCCACTGATCATTGACTTGAGTGCTATAGCCTGAAATACGGATATACACATTGCACCCTTTATAGGCTGCTTCTCTAGCGAGTTCTGGAATCATGCCGTCATGGCAAATGCACACGGCTAATTTTGATCCGCCCGGACCCTCGCACACAGGCATTCCTAAATCCCCAGGATACCATGGTTCAATGGGATTCCATGGGAATAGCTTGCGGTATTTTAAAATGATTTTACCTTGCGGATTAATGATAATGGCGGTGTTGTAGGGGTTTTTGTTAGAATCAGGATTGCGTTCCATGATTGAAAAAACACCATAAACTTCCGCCTCTTTACACGCTTTGGCGTATAACTCTGTCTCTTTACCCGGGACATCTAGTAAAAACTCTTCGCTAAGCCACTTAGCGGTATTCAAACCTTGCGTGCTATACTCAGGGAAAATGATAAGCTCCACTCCCGGATACCCCGCTTTAGTCGCATGCAAGGTTCTGATAATGCTCAATATTGTGATCAATATCCTTACGGCTGTTGACAATTGGCACAGGAAACTGAATGGCTGCCACTAAAAACCCTTCAATAGGTTTGCCCATACTACCGATACTTCCCATAATAACTCCTTCTAAAAGTTTTGTCGCAATAACAATAACAATTATTGCGAGAGAATGCTATTGCAAGAGAACTAATTTAGAGTAAACGTGAGATTTTTTGATAAAAAGATTTAAATCTATTTTTAAAGCGCTTTTTCAACCTTTATGGGTGCTGTTTTAAAACCCCTAAAAACCCTTTAACAATTCCACAAATTCCTTAAAAATATAATGGCTCTCTTTGGGACCGGGGCTGCTTTCTGGGTGGTGCTGGACAGAGATAATGGGAGCGTTTTTATAACGCACGCCCTCAATGGTGTTGTCAAAAAGATTGCGGTGCGTGATAATGGCGATTTCTTCAATTTCTTCAGGGACGCAATAGTTGTGGTTTTGTGCGGTGATTTCAACGGCGTTTGTTTTTAGGTTTTTAACGGGGTGGTTGCTCCCATGATGGCCGAATTTGAGCTTGTAAGTAGGGTAGCCTTGCGCGATAGAGAGCAATTGATGCCCTAAGCAAATGCCAAACATGGGGATTTTAGCGTCAATGAGTCGTTTGATTTCGCCAATTTCTTGCTGCAAGCTTAAAGGATCGCCAGGCCCGTTAGAGAGGAAAATCCCGCTAATTTCTTTTTTTTCATAGGCTTTAATCAGCTCGCTAGCTTTAGTGTGGTGCGGGTAAATAAGGGCTTTTAACCCCACATTTTGAAGCTCGTTTAAGATATTGCCCTTAGCCCCAAAATCTAACACCGCGATAATTTTATGAGAGGTTTTTTCATCAAAAGGCTTGTAATCTAGGGTTTTGAAATCAAAAGTAGCACGTTGGTGCGTGGTTATTTTTGGCGTGGAAACGCTAGACACTAAGGGGGAGTGAGAAATTCTAGGGGCGTTTTTTAAAATTTTTTCAAGCTTGTTTTTGTCATGCTCTATCGTGGAAGCGACCATCATCAAGCACCCATGATGGCGTAAGGTTTTAATCAAACTCCTGGTATCAACGCCACAAATCCCTAAAACGCCACGCTCTTTCAAATAAGCGCTCAAGCTAGAATCCGCCCTTGAGTTAGAAAAAAATTCGTTGTAATGGCGCGCTAAAACCCCTGCGCATGAAAAAAAGGATTCATCATCTTTAGAATTAGCGCCCACAACCCCAATTTCAGGCATGCTAAAAACCACAAATTGCCCCTTATAGCTAGGGTCGCTAATGACTTCTTGATAGCCGCTCATAGAAGTGTTAAAAACAAGCTCGCCCACTTGCGTGCCGCTAGCCCCAAAACTTTGCGCTTTTAAAAAAAGCCCGTTTTCTAAATAGAGAGAGACCATTATAAAAAGCCTTTACGCCTTAATTCTTCTTCATAGAGCCTTTCAAACACGAGCTCGTATTCATCGCTCCCTACGGGCAGTTTGCGTTTGTAATGCTTGATTTTTTCATGCACTTCATTTTCAATGCTTTCATACGCTTTAGAATAGGTGTCAATGGATTTGTAAATCAAGTTTCTTATCAAATTTTCAGACACGCTAAACATGATCAAATCTTCATCTAGGATTTTATTCAAAATCTGGTGCGACAAATCGTTGCACCTTTCTTCCCAAAACAAATGAAAGCCCTCTTTTTGAGCGATCTGTCTTTTAATCATCCAAAAAAGCTGCCTTTCATCCATCCGCATGAATTCTATCTCATCGGTGTTTTCTTCTAAAAGCTCTCTGGCTTGCTCATCTATGGCGTTTTCTTTTTTAACGCTTTTTTCCAAAATCCCTTCTATCAATTCACACAATAATTCTCTAGGGGCTTTTAATTCTAATAGTTTTGAATGGATAAAGTCATTGGCAATCTTATGGCTTATATGGTTTATATGGGTTAGTTTGAGTCTCATGATTTTTCTCGCGTATTTTATTTATTTTTAGAGTGTATTTTATCGTTTTTTAGATAAAATGCTTTTTAAAGAATGGGTTTAATGGCGCACTAAACTATAGGATTGTAGAATTTTATCAGCGTAGATGATTGTAATATCAGGGCGTTTTTTAGAAATCTTAGTGTTGATCAGTCTTAACCTCCCCCCCTCTTTAATGCCATAGAATTGGAGCCTTAAAGCGAGTTGCTTATCGTTAGTGCGGATTTGATGGATGCCCCTTAATTGCAAGGCTGTAGCGACTTCTTTGGCTAAGAAATGCCGGTTTAATAATTTTTCATTAGCGCCAGAAATCTTACTCCCCCATAAAAAAAGCGTTTCAGTGAGCATTAAAAGATACAAACTGAAAACGCGCAAATAATACTGCCCCCTAAATTCCTTCAAACGCACCCTAAGGCTATTTAAAACGCTTTTAACAAACAAAGGCAAACCGATTAAGGCTAAGGGGGCGAAAGTTCTTAAATCTATCTCTTGGCGCATGCTCAAAAGCAAAGGGAAAAGCCAACCGCTTGCGCTCATAAAGGCTAGTAACGATGGCTTTTTATCAAAAAGGGCTTTATAGAGCGTATAAGGGTAGTAGAGGAAGAATAAGGGCGAATACAAAAGCATGAGTTCTAAGCATGTGTCTATAAAATACCCACTAGGCAAGCCCTTATTGAAACTCCCGCTAAAAAGAGCGGTATTCACAATTAAAACCACCAAAGCAAAGATCGCGCTCTTAAAATAGCGTATTCTTAAAGCGTAGGTAAAAACCCCTAGTAAAAGCGGGATAAACGCGCCGTCTAAAAACGCGCAAGCGCTAAGGGTTAAATAAGGGATTTTTTGGGTTTTGATATATAAATAGCTAATCAAAAGCCCAAGGCTTAACACCAGCACGCTTTTAGCCAATAAAATCGCAAAGAGATTCACCCCAGGCAATAAAGCGTAAGTCAATACCACATAAAGGGCGTCTTTAGGCTTTTTTAAGATCTTTCGCCCTATCAAATAAAATAAAAACATGTTAATGAGATGAGCGATCAAGAAAGGCAATCTTAAAGCCAAATCGTTTTGACCTAAAATAGCGGTGCTTTTTTGAGCGATTTGAACAAACCATGCGCTGCTATAAAAAAAATCCTTCGCTTCATTGTAGCTGATAGAAATTTCTTCACTCATCAACAGCCCCAAAGCCAGGACTAAAAAAACCATGACAATAAAAATTAAATCGCTTAAATCAAAGCTTCTTGTTTTTTTCTCTGGATAAATAAAATAGCGGAAATATAACAGAGCGCTTTGTAAGGGGCTTAGTTGCATGACTTAAATTTTTTTTAATTCTTTTAAAAGAGCGGGCAAGGCAATGAGTAAGCCTGAACATAAGATCAAAGCCACCCCTAAAGAGCTTTTAAGATCCAAGAATTTATCGCCCAAATACAGCCCAAACAACAGCCCCCAAACAATGCGGGTGTATTCAATCGGGGCAATGATCCCAGCAGGTGCATTCATGTAAGCATAGGTTAAGAAATACTGCCCTAAAGTCCCGCTAATCCCTATTAAAGAAATCCACAAAATGTCTTCTTTTCTGGGAATATGAATGCCTGTGGATAAAAAAGGAATATCAATGAACATGCCTATTAACCCAAGAAGGCTCATGCCAAAGGCGAACGCTAAAATCACGGTCTGCTTGTCGTAATATTCCCTCAAATCCCTTAAAGTGATATACGCTAAAGACACAAAGATCCCGCTCAATATTCCCATAATGATTTCAACTAGTCCTACATTTTCCACGCTAGGATCGGAGATCAACACCACCCCCACTAGCCCAATGCATGCGGAAATTAACGCGCTTCTTTTGAGCTTTTCTTTCAAAAGAAAAGGGGAAAGAAGCACCGTATAAATGGGCGCGCATTGCGAGAAAGCCGTCGCTGTGGCGAGCGAAATTTTTTCAATATTATAAAAAAACGCCAGCATGGCTAAGCCCCCCACAACGACCCTAAAGGCGAGCTTTTTAAAACCGCCTTGTTTGTAACTCTTCAAGCGGTAGGGTTTGAAAGGGTAAATAAGTAAGAGTAAAAGCGTCATGGTAATGGAGCGGTAAAACACATTTTCCATAGGGGAAAAATAATCCGCTGTGATTTTAACAAACGCGCTCATGATCCCAAAGCATAAATTCGCCAAGAGTATCATTGAAACGCCAAATAAAATGGTATTACGCATGCTTTTTACCCATAGATTAAAGATTTTTAGGGTAGTTTAACCTAAAATCTCTAATTAAGACTTAAAGTTTTTAAGCTCTAAACGCATAAAAGTTGCATTGATTGATAAAATCATGGTATAACAATGCTCTAGGAGTTTTACCTTTTGTTTATCCATTTTAAGCTCCTTATAGAAATATGAAAACACAAAAACACGAATCCTTTTTGAAAATAAACTCCTAGACCCTTTTTAAAGGGTTTGAATGCCACCATTAGAAAAACTTTTAATCCATCGCCTTTTAAATTTTTTAGTCTCATTATGGAATGAATTTTGCTTAACATTAGCGTAAAATCCAATTTTAGGAAATTCACATGGCTGTTTCTTCTATCAATCAATTTGATTCTAACCTCTATGGGCTTTTAAACGCTAAAAGCGCTCCTAAAGAAGACCTAGCTCCTATTGAAAGCGCAGAAAAAGTAGAGCGAGAAAAAAAGGACGCTCCAACAGAAAACCTCCCCTTTAACCCTGACAAGCGAGAGACTTACGGCTTTTTGGTGTTAGAATTGATGAGCGATAGAGAGTATGAGGCTTTTTTAAGGGCTACGGCCGGAATGGATGAGAGCCAAAAACGCCTTGCCGCTCAGTCGCTTTATAGTTTGACGGATTTTTATAACGGGAAATTCTCTAAAGAAGTGGAAAACGCCCCCAAGCAACCGGTGAATGGCTTGCACAAAAAAGCCCTACAAACCTTTAACGCTACCAACCATAACGCTTTTTTGCAACGCTATCAAAACGCTTATAACAACCCTTCAACGATGGATGTGATCCTTTAAAGATTAATCAAGGATTGATCATCAAAAACGCTTTTGAGCGTTTTGATGATAGCCAACGCCCAGCGGGATCAAAGCTAAAATTTCGGTTCAATCCGTTTCTTCCAAACTCTTAAACACTTTGATTAAATCTATATGCTCATCAATGTCATGTGCTCTTAAAATACTCGCTCCATTTTGCAGCGCCATTAAATGCAAACTCAAAGTGCCAGCGAGCCGGTTTTGAACTTCACGCCCGGTGATAAGCCCGATCGTGTTTTTACGGCTCGCTCCCACCAATAAGGGTTTTTTGAACTTAAGAAAATGGCTTAAATGCTTGATTAAGGCTAAATTATGCTCTTTTAATTTAGCGAATCCAAACCCAATATCTAAAATAATATCTTGAAGCGCGTATTTTTCTAAAACCTCTAGTTTTTCCTTAAAGAAGCGATCCATTTCATCAAATAAATTGCGGTAAAAAACATTTTCTTGCATGTCTTTGGGGGTTTTTTGAGTATGCATTAAAACGCAAGTGGGTTTGTAATCTCTTGCGACTTCTAGCATTTCAATGTTATTAAAACCGCTCACATCATTAAGGATGGAAAAATGATGCTCCAAAGCCATTTGCGCGGTTGTGGCATGGTAGGTGTCTATGCTGAATTGAGCGCATTGGTAGAGTTTTTGGGATTTGATCTCTAATAGAACTTCTTTCAAGCGATCTTGCTCTGTTTTTGGATCAATGATTTCACTCTGTGGCCTTGAACTGGCCGCGCCTATATCAATGAATTTGATACCCTTTTCTAGTAATTGATAGATTTCTTCAAGCGCTTTTTTGCTATCAAACCGGCTCTTTTCATAGAAACTATCCGGCGTGAGATTCAAGATTGCCATGATCTGTGGGGCGTTAGGCTTAGGGGCTTTGAGATGGCTTTTTAGTTCTTGCGCTAAATGTTTAAGCCCAAAGGGTTGGGAATGGCACTTAACAATAAGGCGTTCTAATTGCTTAGCGCTCGCAATCAGCACCCCATCATAAAAAGGCTCTTTGGCTAAAATACAATCTCTTGGCGTGGCAAAATCGCCCCCAACGCTTATGGCCTCTTGCTTTAAAATGAGTGCAGCGCTTAAGGGCAGGTGTTGGATTTCAAAAACAAAACTAACGCCTTTTTGGCGCATGCGATCTTGCGCAATCTTTTCTGGGCCTATTTTTTGCAGAGCGCTTTTGAGCGCATCAGGGTTAAGGCGTTTTACAATCATGGCGTTTTCTTTTTAGATAAAAGGCTTAAAAGCAGGGGCAAAAGATTATAGCTGAGCTTGTAATAAGAGCTGTTAGCCTTGATCGCTAAATCAAAGGCTTGCAATTCTTGCTCGTTTAAACAGATTTGGTGTCTGTGGATACTCTCTAACAGGCTTTCAATCCTTTCCCTCTGATTTTCTCTGGAATCAAAATTTTCTTTGTCTAAATTTTTTAAAAACGCATAAATGTCTTTCAGATCCAACCTAGATAAATCCAAATCCAAAGGTTCTAGAGGAATTTTTTGGCGTTTGTCTTCTTTGATTAGGCGGGATTTAATGGTGGCTAAAACATGGTTTGGGCTTTTAGCGAACATGATAAAACAAACATTATTCGGGGGTTCTTCTAAGATTTTTAAAAGCGCGTTTTGGGCTTCTATACCATAGCTGGGCGCAGCGATTAAAAAGGCGTTCAGTTCGCTGTGTTTGAGATGGGCCTTTGAAATCACTTCTTTGGCATGCTCTATTTTAAAATCCTTGTTAAAAGTTTTGATCACCTTTTTGTCTTTTTCAATAATCTCCGTGTAGAATTTAATGTGGTGTTTGAAAAGGCTTGCAGTCTCTTCTAGGCTCTCTTCAAGATTGTCCGTATAAATAAGGCGGTTGGAGTTTTTCACAAAGCAACCTTATTGTATAGCGCGCTAAAAAGCGCGTTTTCAAAGAGTTTGAAGAGTTGCAATAATTTATAATCTAGCAAACTATCATGCTCTTTTAAAAGCAAGCAATCTTCTTTAAGCTCTTCAAAAAGCCATAAAAAACTAGGGATTTTACTCAATAGTAAGGTTTTCAACCCTTCACTTTCAACCCTCCCAACATGCCAAAACATGGGGTTTTGATAAGTCATCTCTATGGTGGCTAGAGAGAGATTCGCATCGTTTTTAGGGTAGAAAGAAGAAGCGTTAAAATCAATGACGGACAATAAGGGGCGCTCTTTTAAATCTTTAGGGTTGAGATTAGAAAGAATGTAGTTTAAAAACCAGCGCCTAGAAGAATCCGCGCTCACTAACAACGATCCGCCATTAAGCACATGCGAGATGGTTTGCGCGATGAGTTTGGCGTAGCTTGATCGTTCTAATTCCAACCACCCGCTTTGTTGGGCGATAAATTCCCCCTGATCGCGCACAAATTCCTTGATCCAGTCGTAGAAATTTTTCATTGATCTAATTGATACACTGCATGCAAGGTTCTAACCGCTAATTCAGCGTATTTAATGTCAATCAAAACCGAAATTTTAATCTCGCTTGTGGAAATCATCATGATATTAATATTGTCTTTGGCTAGGGCTTTAAAAGCGATGCTCGCCACCCCAGAATGCGACTTCATGCCCACGCCCACTATGGAAACTTTAGCGATATTTTCATCATAATCAATGGAATCCATTTGCGCTAAAAAAGGCTTTAAGGCCTGCTTGGTTTCTTCTATTTGGGTTTTGACGATCGTAAAATCCAAATCGGTTTTGCCGTCTCTGCCGATCGTTTGGACTATCATATCCACGTTAATGCGATACTCCGCTAAAGCACCAAAGATTTCAGCGGCAATGCCAGGCCGATCTTCCACGCCCTCCATGCTCACACGAGCCTGATTCTTATCCAATGCGATCCCACTCACTATAGGGGTTTCCATGCGTTCTCCTTTAAAGTCTTTTTCAGCGACAATGAGCGTGCCTTCGCTATGGTTAAACGAATTGCGAGTCACTAATTTCACGCTGAGCTTTTTGGCTAATTCCACTGATCGGTTTAATAAAACTTTAGCCCCCATAGAAGCCAATTCAAGCATTTCATCATAGCTGATTTGCGCGATTTTTTGAGCCTTTTCTTCAATGCGCGGATCGGTGGTATAAACGCCATCCACATCCGTATAGATTTCGCACAGATCCGCTTTTAAAGCCCCAGCCAAAGCGACCGCGCTCAAATCGCTCCCCCCACGCCCTAAAGTCGTTGTTTCGCCTTGAATATCAGCACCTTGAAACCCAGCGATCACCACAATGTAGTTTTTTTCTAAAAGCCCTGTGATGCGTTGGGTGTCAATGGATTGGATCACGGCGTTTTGAAAATGCGAGCTGGTTAAAATGCCCGCTTCTTTCCCGCTCAAGGAAATGGCTCTATGCCCATACCTCTCTAACGCCATGCTCAAAGCCGCGCTTGAAATCCATTCCCCCGTGCTGACGATCCTATCCATTTCTCGCTTGTTAGGGTTATGGCTAAAATTCTTGCCAAATTCTAAAAGCCGATCCGTTTCGCCGCTCATCGCAGAAACCACCACCACGACTTGATGCCCTAATTTAACGCTTTCTAAAACCCTTTGGGCGACATTGTGGATCCTTTCTATGCTGCCCATGCTCGTGCCGCCGTATTTTTGAACGATTAACACCCCAAATACCCCTCTTTTCTAAAATAAGCGATGACTTGGCGGTACACTTGGCGTTTGAAGGGAACGATTTTTTTAAGCAAATCCTTAAGATGGATGAATTGATAGGATCTAAATTCTGGCGTGTGTTTGTTCAAATCAATGTTGTTCGCATGCTTTAGGCGCACTAAAAAATAACGCTGCTTTTGCCCATCAAACGAATAGAATTTATGCTCCATGTTGCTTGGGAAATCATAGGCGATCCATCTGGGGTATTGCGCCAAAATCTCTATTTCATTCGTGCCAATTTCTTCTAGTAATTCCCTATAGAGCGCTTCTAAAGGGGTTTCTCCCTCATCAATGCCCCCTTGGGGGAACTGCCACGCCCCTTCAATATCTATGCGCTCGGCGATAAAAACTTCGCATGTGTTAGGGTAGTCTGGCGACATGATAATGGCCGCAACATTAGGACGATATTTTTTATGTAGCATAGGTCTTTATTTTAGCTCTTTCTTAATGTGATTAAGATGGTATTATAGTGTATGCTGGCTTTAAGTAGGGTTAAGAATGCCATTAAAATCAAAAATTAAGAAAAAAGGGTTTGAAACTCATTTTAATAGCGCCCAAATAGCGCTACTAAAATTGAGGGAGTTTATTTGAGAGTGGGGATGTATTTGGCTAAAGCTTTGATGTCTTCATCGCTTAATTTTTTAGCTTGTGCGGTCATGACAGGATTCTTGTTAGCACCGTTTTTAAAAGCCATAAGATCCTCTTCAATCTCTTTTTCGCTCATCATGTTAACGATTTTGCTTTTGCCTAAAGCTTTCTTTTCAAACTTAACCCCATGGCAAGCGGCACAACCTTTTACAAGAGCCTTAACATCGGTTGCCATTAAAGCGTTTGCGAACGCCAAAACGCCTAAAGCCACAATAACCTTTTTCATCGTCTGTCTCCTTGATTACCAAAATAATCATAAAATGATACAATTACAAGTTTAAGTTTTGCTTAAAAAATGAAATGAAAATGGGAGAAATAAATATGATATTATACATTCATATCCCCTTTTGTGAAAATAAATGCGGTTATTGCGCTTTCAATTCCTATGAAAACAAGCATGGGTTAAAAGAAGAATACACTCAAGCGTTATGCCTGGATTTAAAGCATGCGTTAAGCCAAACCCATGAAAAAATTGAAAGTATTTTTATTGGCGGCGGCACGCCTAACACTTTAAGCGTGGAGTCTTTTGAAAGGATTTTTGAAAGCATTTATCGCAATGCGCGCTTGAGCTTGGATTGTGAGATCACCACTGAAGCTAACCCTGAATTGATTTCTAAAGCTTGGTGTCAAGGCTTAAAAGATTTAGGGATCAACCGCTTGAGTTTAGGGGTGCAAAGTTTTAGGGAGGATAAATTATTGTTTTTAGAGCGCCAACATTCCAAAAATATCGCTCCTGTGATAGAAACTATTTTAAAAAGCGGGATTGAAAATGTCAGCATTGATTTGATTTATAACACCCCATTAGATAATGAAACCTCCTTAAAAGAAGAATTGAAACTCGCTAAAGAACTCCCTATCAACCACTTGAGCGCTTACGCTTTGAGTATTGAAAAAAACACGAATTTAGAAAAAAACGCCAAAAAACCCTCAAGCGTGGATTTTGACAATGTGGTGAGAGAGGTTTTAGAGGGCTTTTCTTTCAAGCAATACGAAGTGTCTAATTACGCTAGAAATTATCAAGTCAAACACAATCTGGCTTACTGGGGGGCTAAAGATTATTTAGGGTGTGGGGCTGGGGCTGTGGGCTGCGTGGCGAATGAGCGCTTTTATGCGAAAAAACTCATAGAAAATTACATTAAAGACCCCCTAAAACGCCAAGTTGAGACGCTTAATAAACAAGACAAGCGCTTAGAAAGATTGTTTTTAGGCTTAAGGTGTGAATTGGGGGTTGAGCTTAGCTTGTTAGATGAAAATAAAGTAAAGCTTTTAATTGAAGAAAACAAGGCTTTCATTAAAAATAACCGATTGATAGCGAGCGATTTTTTCATGGCCGATGAAATGGCTTTGTGGCTGTTATGATTTTAGGCTCTGCTTCAATCAAGCGTTAAGGAAATGCTAGAAAGCGTTTTTTAATTAACGCCTATAAAATTTTTAGCCAAAAACCACCCAATGGCCACCCCAATAAGCCCTAAAAGGTTAGTGCCTAAAACATAAGAAATGGCTTCAAGGTATTGGGATTTTTGCAAGAGTTTTAAAGTGTCTAACCCATAAGAAGAAAAGGTCGTAAAACCCCCTAAAACCCCGGTTACAAAGAAAATCCCAAAATCATCGCCAAAAACTTTTTTAGCGGCCAAATGCCCCATAAAGCCGATGACAAAACACCCTATGAGATTCACGCTAAAAGTCCCTAAAGGGAAACTTTCAAACATTAAAAATTTACTGGGCATCATTTTGCCCACAAAATACCTTAACGAACTCCCTATAGCCCCTCCTAAAGCGGCCCATAAAAAGACAAGATTCATGCATCATCCTTTAAAAAACCATTGAGAGCATTATAATAAGATATTTTTAACATTCCTTAACTTTTCAAATTTAAAGCCAGTTCTAAACACGCTTCTAAGGAGGGCTTTTGAGCTATATAGCTTTGAATGCCTTTCTCTTGTAAATAATGAGCGGTCGTGTTGCCAATGCTTATAGCGGTGTAACTTTTTAAAAATTCAAAATAGTGTAAAAAGGCTTTTGCATGGCTTATAGCGGTAAAAATGAGAACGCTCTTTTCTTTGGGTTTTAGGGCGTTTTGTTCGCTTAAAGTCAAATGTCTGAGCTTGTTTTCATAAACAACGGCTTGTTGAAGATTAATGCCATGCTCTAAAAGAATGGTATCTAAAGAAGAGGCAATTTCTTTTGCCCTGAGATACAAAACGCTTTTTTTTTCTAATAAAGGAAGGATTTCTTTGGCGAACTCTTTACCATGGGCTTTTTCCCCTATAAAGGCGACTTTAAAATGGTAATCTTGTAAAGTTTTGGCGGTGGGTTCGCTCAAAGCGTAAGCAGGAATGTTTTGTAACGTTTTGAGTTTGGGGCTGTTGTTTAGGGTTTCTAACAAGGAAAACACCGCATTTTTAGAAGTGAAAATCAGGGCGTTAAAAGGGGTTGGATCTAATTCTAAAGGATAGTAGCAAAATTCATTTAAAATGAGAGTCTTATAAGGGGCGATTCTTTGAGAATGCACCCATACAATCTCCCTCATGCCTAGTTTTTTTTAGCACAAGTGTCATCATAGACCATTCTAAAGCCGTATTTTTCAAAATCATAGACATTGCCCTCTAAATAATAGGGCGTATAGCCTAATTCATGCATGCTTTTAGCCGCATCTAAAGCCCTGCGGCCAGCCCTGCAATGGAGCAACACTTTTTGATCTTTGTGTTGGGCTAAAAAATCAGCGAGCTTTTCTTGGTCATTGACGCTAATGAGCGTAGCGTTAGGCAAATGCAATTCCTCATATTCGTCCAATTCGCGCACATCTACGACGATAAAATCATTGAAATTGACTTCTTCTAAACTGATTGCATAATCTTCAAGCATGTTTATCCTTAATTGTTAAAGTAAGGTTATGTTACAATGATTTGATAAATAGGAATGTTTAAGGAGTGTGCGTGGAAGAAAATTATCATGCTTTTTTTACCGAAGCGAGCGGGTTTTTAAACGAGCGGATCTTTAAGGATTATTTACGCCGTTTGGCTTATGGCATTGATGCGTCATGTTATCGTTATATCCCTAAAATAGTCGCTTGGGTGAAAAATGAAGAAGAAGTCCAAAAGCTTTGTGTTTTAGCCAAAAAGCATGGCGTTACATTGACTTTTAGAGCGGCTGGGAGTTCCTTATCAGGGCAAGCGAGTTGCGATGGGGTGCTAGTTATGGTTACGCATTTTTTCAAAGCCGCTCACATTTTAGACAACGCTCAAAGCATTCAGCTTTCATGCGGAGTCATAGGAAGCCATGCGAACGATTTATTAAAACCTTACCATAAAAAAATAGGCCCGGATCCCGCTACGATAAACACCGCTATGATAGGGGGGATTGTCGCTAATAACGCTAGCGGGATGTGTTGCGGGGTGGAGCAAAACAGCTACAAAACCCTAAAATCCTTAAGAGTCATTTTAGCTGATGGCACTCTTTTAGACACGGCCAATCAAGAGAGTATTGAGGGTTTCAAAAACGCGCGCAAGGATTTGATTGAAGGGGTTTTGAATTTAAGAGAAGAGATCTTAAAAGACAAAGAATTGCATGCTCTAATTAAGAAAAAATACGAGATCAAAAACACCACCGGCTATAGCTTAAACGCTCTCATTGATTTTACAGATCCGATTGAAATCATCAGTCATTTATTCATAGGCTCTGAGGGGACTTTAGGCTTTATTTCAAGCGTGGGATTAGAATGCGTGAAAGACTACGCTTATAAAACTTGTGCGTTATTGTTTTATGAAAATTTAGAGCAATGCGCCAAAGTCGCTCAAATCTTAGCCGCTTTAAAAGCCAAACAGCCTGAAATGATTTCTTCAGCAGAGCTTATGGATTATGCGTCTTTAAAGAGCGTGAAAGGTTTAGAGGGCATGCCTAGCGTGATTTTAGAAATCAAAGAGCCTAACGCATGCTTACTCATTCAAAGCGAAAGCGATGATCCTTTAGTTTTAGAAAACAACATGCAAACGATTTTAAACGCTTTGAATGCGGTACCGGTCGTTTTAGATTCTCAAATCAGCAGTGATCCTAATATTTATCAATCGTGGTGGAAGATCAGAAAAGGCATTTTCCCTATCGCAGCATCAAAAAGAAAAAGCCAAAGCTCTGTGATCATTGAAGACGTGTGCTTCAGCAAAGAGGATTTTGTAGAAGGGGCAAAAGCGATTGAAGGGCTTTTAAAAAAACATGGCTTTAAGGATAATGGTATTATTTTTGGGCATGCGTTAAGCGGGAATTTGCATTTTGTCGTTACGCCGATTTTAGAAAATGAAACCGAAAGAAAGGCGTTTGAAAATTTAGTTTTTGAGATGTTTTTAATGGTGAGCAAAAGCTCTGGCTCTATTAAAGCCGAACATGGCACAGGCAGGATGGTAGCCCCTTTTGTGGAAATGGAGTGGGGAGAAAAAGCTTATAAGATCCACAAACAAATCAAGGAATTGTTTGATCCTAATGGCCTTTTAAACCCTGATGTGATCATCACAAACGATAAAGAAATCCACACTAAAAATTTAAAGAGCATTTACCCTATTGAAGAGCATTTGGACATGTGCATGGAATGTGGGTTTTGTGAAAGGATCTGCCCCAGTAAAGATTTATCCTTAACGCCACGACAACGCATCGTTATCCACAGAGAGGTAGAGCGCTTAAAAGAAAGGGTCAGTCAAGGTCATGATGAAGATCAGGTTTTATTAGATGAGCTTTTAAAAGAGTCTGAATATTTAGTGCACGCCACTTGCGCGGTGTGCCATATGTGTTCTACCCTATGCCCTTTAGAAATTGATACCGGAAAGATCGCTTTAAATCATTATCAAAAAAACCCTAAAGGCGAAAAGATCGCTTCAAAGATCCTAAATCACATGCAAACGACCACAAGCGCGGCTCGTTTTTCTTTAAAAAGCGCTTTCGTGGTTCAAAAACTCATAGGCCCTCACAACTTGGTGAACCTAACCAAAGGGATTAAAAAATTCATCAAACCTTTCCCCAAAGCCTTTCATTACATGCCCAAAAACAACGCCTATCCTTTAGAAAATAAAACGCACAAAAGCGGAGAAAAAGTCATTTATTTCAGCACCTGCATCAACCGCTCGTTCGCTCCATCAACCAAAATGGCGGATAAAAGATGCATTCAAGAAGTGTTTGAATCTTTATGCCAAAAAGCCAAGGTTTCTGTGGTGTATCCTAACGGATTAAACGCGCTTTGTTGCGGGAAAGCCTTTATCCATTACACTGACTTAACCAAACAAAACAATGAAAAAAACCATGCGATTTTTTTACAATTAAGCGATAACGGCAAGATACCAATTGTTTTAGACCATAGCGCATGTTCGACGCACTTTATCAAACAAATGAAAGCTTATAAGGATTTGAAAGTCTATGATTTGAGCGTCTATATTGAAGAAGTTTTAAGCCCAAAATTAAAATTCAACCCCATTAACGAAGACATAGGGTTATACACGATGTGCGCTTTAAAGTTAGAAAATAAAGAAGAGCTGTTATTGAATTTGGCTAAAAAATGCACTTTGGGCGAGATTGTTATCCACAAAGAGACGGGTTGTTGCGGTTTTGCGGGGAATAAGGGCTTTTTCACCCCTGAATTGAACGAGAGCGCTTTAAACGGCTTTCAAGCGTTTTACCAATCCTATGATCTTAAAAGGGGCTTTTCCACTTCTAGTACTTGTGAAATCGGGTTGAGTGAAAAAACCCAATTCGCTTGGCAGCATATCGCTTATTTAGTGGATGCTTGCACGCTTTAATGGTGTATAATTAAGGACTTTCTTTAAAGGGTAAAGGCATTGGATAGCACTCTCAAACATCTTGCCATTATTATGGATGGTAATGGCAGGTGGGCTAAATTAAAGAATAAAGCTAGGGCTTATGGGCATAAAAAGGGCGTAAAAACCCTTAAAGACATTACGATCTGGTGCGCTAACCATAAGTTAGAATGCTTGACTTTATACGCTTTTTCTACGGAAAATTGGAAACGCCCCAAAAGTGAAGTGGATTTTTTAATGAAAATGCTTAAAAAATACCTTAAAGATGAGCGATCCACTTACTTGGATAATAACATACGCTTCAGGGCGATAGGGGATTTAGAGGGCTTTTCTAAAGAACTAAGGGATACGATTTTGCGGCTTGAAAGTGATACCAGGCATTTTAAGGATTTTACGCAAGTTTTAGCCCTTAATTACGGATCTAAAAACGAGCTTTCAAGGGCGTTTAAAAGCTTGCTAGAAAGCCCGCCTAGCCATATCAATAATATAGAAAGCCTAGAAAATGAAATTTCTTATCGTTTAGACACGCATGATTTACCGGAAGTGGATCTATTGTTACGGACAGGGGGGGAAATGCGCCTATCCAATTTTTTATTGTGGCAGTCCAGCTATGCGGAATTGTTTTTCACGCCGATTTTATGGCCTGATTTCACCCCTAAAGATTTAGAAAACATCATTAGCGATTTTTACAAAAGAGTGCGCAAATTTGGGGAATTAAAATGCTAGTAGAAATAGAGAATTTGACTAAAACCTATGGGAGTTTAAAAGCGTTAGACAATATCAGTTTAAAACTACCCAAACAGCAATTCATAGGGCTTTTAGGGCCTAATGGGGCGGGTAAAACCACTCTGTTAAAAATTTTAGCCGGGTTGAATTTGAACTATCAAGGGGAAGTGAAAATTTTAAACCAAAAGATCGGTATAGAGACGAAAAAAAGCGTGGCGTTTTTAAGCGATGGCGATTTTTTAGATCCCAAATTAACGCCTTTAAAAGCGATCGCTTTTTATAAGGATTTTTTTAGCGATTTTGATGAATCA